>NZ_JAZHSH010000001.1:1800000-2090000 GCF_040100845.1 Chengkuizengella sp. SCS-71B
AATAACTTAGTTTGGGGTAATGTTTGCAGTAATAATGAACGTGATGGAATCTTAGTTCAAGAGGATAACAATAGAATCATAAACAATATCGTAAATAACAATAAGGGTGAAGGGATCATAATTGAAGATCCTTCCGGTGATTTCAATGTCATTGACAATAATAAAATCGTCAATAATGATTTAACAGGAATTTTGTTAGAAAATAACACCAATAATAACAAAGTTCGTTCCAATTGTTTAATAGGAAATACACCAGATATTAATGACCAAGGTACAGATAACATTATTGATGAAAACAAATGTCAAACGAGCATTCCTGATGGGCTTTGTGAAGATTGTTAAATATGAATGCTATTAGCCGTTATTAATTCAATGGTTTATTTTAGTTTCCTTGTGTTGAGGTCCCTCCATACATTTAATCAAAGGATAACAAGGACCAATTCAAAATGTTGGTTCTTTTTTATTGTAACAATCTTGGTAAAATAGCACATTTTTAAACAAGTAAGTCACTTGTCTATACAAATCATAGCGTTTGAACATAGAATATATTACCTCCTAGACATAGGAGGGTGTGCGCTCATATATATCTCTCTACGGTGTAAACCTCACTATTAGTTATAGTGGGGTTTTAAACTATAAGTCAATATAGCTATTCAAAATCCTGCTTTTTTAAAATGTCCTTTACAAAGGGTACACTTTATTTAAAGAGGTGTGGGAAATTAAATATCATTCAATATTTTTTTAAAACCCCACTATATAAATAGTGAGGTTCTCTACAGTAGAATTTAATTATACTGTTATTTCGGGTGGATATGGCGGTTCATTCCTTGAATCGTTGCCATACCCTTTATTTAAGTGATGTTTTTCTATAGTTTGTAGTGTTTTAGGAATTAATCCATTAGGTAATTATCCTAATTTATAGTAAGTGATTATGACTTAATAATTATTAACTGACTTTCAAGGAAAGTATAGCCTGGTGCTGGTTTAGGAGGACCCATGTCGCTTTCAATAGCAAAAGTATTCACAATACAATTTTTACTAGCGTTTGTTTTGTCAATTTGCATCTCATAATGTGGTATGTTCATTACATTAAAAGTAAAAGTACGAAGTTGTCCTCCAGGAATGTTAAAGTTTTCTGTTGTTAATACCTGATTGCCCGCTGGTGTCCATTGTATAAGTTCAACTATTATATTACATACTTTTGAATCACGATTTATCATTGCAAGATGAGCATAGTTAGCACCTATATCACTATTTGGACTTAATGCACCAGTAGAAAGTATTTTTCTTTTGCAATCTTTCGAAATGGTAAGTGGGTTTGGAGTCATTTGCATACACCTCCTTTTCTTTCCCCTTTACCTTTATATGCAAAACTAAGTCCTCCTGTTTGTACTTCTATCTATTAAAAGCAAAAATTCCACGTATGTCTCTCTATCAATGTGTTATTTAACGTATTCCGAAAGAATGCTCCAAGATTATATATTCTAGGGATTATGATTCACCTTTTTGACTTATTTTTCCCGTAATTAGAACAGACTATATTTTTTTTATTATTTATAGTTTTCGTTTTTCTTCTTATTCTTAGCCGCTTCTCTTATTTCTTTTATAAAATTGTTCTTATCTTTGTCTTTAAATTCCTTAAGAAATTTTTGGGATGTATTAGAGTTGACTTTTTCATTTTTAACATACCATAGACCATCATCAAAATTATAAGACCAGTATTGTCCGTCTGTAGTTCTTGTTAATATTAATATTACTTCATCATTTTTTCGGACATGTTTTGAATTAGTGGTTTCATTAGAATTACCATGTTGTAAAAACGTGATTGTTTTGTTTGGCTCATTACCATAAATTACTTCGTCAACTTTTATTGTAGCAGGTGTGACATCCATTTTTGAGGAAAATTTAGTGTTTATACCGGTATCTTTCTGGAAAGTTGCTACTTCCTGTATTACTTTTCCCTTTACAATAAGATCAACATTCCAGAATTCTTCCGATAAATTGTTTGTCATTGGGGCAATAGATGTATTATCTTCAACATTAAAGTTGTTATATGAATTATAAACAAAGCCTGTAGATACCCCTAAAACAATAGCAAGAGATAAAGAAAATATCCAAATAATTGATTTTCTCAAATTAATCCCTCTCCTTATCTATATTTGTAGTTAACTTCACCTTCATCATAAGTAACGTCATAGCCGCCTTCCAAATTCTGTGTCATAATAGATCTTTATTTAGTGGAACAATCAATGGAAATGGTTTAATCTTATTTGGAGAGAGCTTTTTAAGGGCGCATGTGTCTATAGACTAGTTGAACTAGGTTATGTAAGTGTTAATGGTGGTAAGGCTAATGAAGCAGAAGGAGATATCCCTCTTTTATTTACAGTTGAAACTGATACTTTAGCTTTAGATCATACTATTTCACACCTCAATCGTCAATAATTATAATTTCAGTACAGAAGTTAAACATATATGTCTAACTTCTGTACTAGTTTAATCTATGTTTTTATAAGATTAAAGGAGTGTATAATATATGAAGAAAATATCAAAGTTGCTTATAGTTATTAATGTCATTCTATTAGTGGTTAATTTTGGTACCTTTTTGAATAAATATAATCTTAATAAAGATATAGAAAAGATGCAAAATCGATATTATTCAAAATTTATTGATGCATCAAAAGAATTAAATGAGTTTTTAAAAAGTAATGAAGTAAAAATTGTCAATTCTAATAATGAGTATATATATCGTTTATTAAGAGTTGAAGAAACTTATAAAGCTTATCAACTATTTACATTTCTTAATAATTATAATGAAACTGAGCAGTTTAAAGATATTAGTTATTTATTTAATGATTTATGGAATGTAATCGCTATTGGAGATATAAGTGAGAGATCTTCGGATGAAATAAAAAAAATGTCTGATAATATTTCTGAATTAATTAATCAATTTTCTCTATATATTGACTACAAATAAACATTAAACAATTATATTGAAGAAACATTTAAAAATTTGAATAATATGGGAAAAATTAACGATCAGAAAATGATGCTACTGAATTAGCGAGAAAATTAGATGCAAGACTAAGGTTTGCTAAACATAAAATGACAGAGAAGGTCTTTTTTTATGTATTGACTTGGGTTAGAATACATTTTCAAACAAGTATGTCACCTCGGACAGTCACATTAAAATTTGTTGAAGATACTCATAAAAAAAGCTTCTTCCATTGTAGAGAAGCTTTCTTTGTTTTTTGAACAATAAAACTTTAAATTAATTCTTGAATTCTTGTGATTTTACAAGTGGAAATGGCAAGATTAGGAATCGGATCACCCTCACTATCTATAACATTATCTAATATAACAATTCCTTCTCCAATTGATAAAATATTTCCTGTAAGTGGAATCTGAAATTCATCCCCATTTGTTTGCGTTATGAATTCAACTTCAACTTCAGTACCAATACCAAGTGAAACTAATTGATTTGTAGCTGGATCCTCACAACAGTTGCATTCTCCTTTTACATCTTTACGCACTGGTTTTAAATCAGTATTACTGTCTATTGCACTACTTCCAACTGCTGTAACATTACATACTGCAAAGAATGCCGGAATTTCACCATCTAGAGTCTCCGCAATGAAATTTTCGACAGATGTGATTAGATTTAATTCTTGACTAACTGGTGTAGATATGATTATAGGACCTCGATCTACTAATTGTTTCATCACACACTGCATTGGACAAATGCAGCAATCACATATGGTTTCATCGAAATGTCCCATAAGACTCACCTCCTTTTTACATTTGATGAGTTATTGTATGAATCGAATGAATGGATTGATTGGTTATATGTCTGAGTATATAAAAAATCCGCATTTGTCTGTGTCATTTTGTTGTCTGCTGTAATAAGATACAAGTAAACAATCACAAATGGATTTGTCGAAATGACTATTGGTTCACTTAAACGAAATAAACGCTCCTTTCACTTTTTGCGGTAGGAGTTTTTTGTTTAATATCCTCATTTTCGGGATCAAGGTAAGCTATACTCGTTGGAATCGTGATAGGATGAGGAGAGTTTTTTTATAGTGGGAAGATTCTAGTCACAAAACAACTAGATATAACACCCACCTGTTGATTTCCTGTTTCTTCTCCAATTATGACTCCTTCCCCTACATCAGCGATTTTAAATGGATCAAATCCAAAACCAATTATTTCTATATTCATAACCTCGCCTTTCAAAGAATTTGCCAAATTTGTAGTCGGGTCCTCACAACATGAACAGTCCCCAGTACTTTTTTTAATAGGTTTTAAATTTAAGGAAATAGAAGGTACAGGTAAACAAATGAAATTAATTTTACTTATTGGGATAACCCCTTGATCAGTAAATACTATAAAATCTCTGACTTCTATAATAGATGGGTTTGATACACTACCAGTAACAGTGAAGATATCATCAATTGATTGATTCATATCCATTAATTCTTTTAAAACACACTGCATCGGGCAGACACAGCAGTCACAAATACTCTCATCAAAAACGCCCATAAAATCACGTCCTTATAAGTTTCTAATATTGTATGAGTTCAAATGATGTTTTGATTGGACGTGTGTACTGTACTATAAAAATGTGCTCTTGCGTATCCTCCTGTTCCTCGTATATCAGAACAAATATTCTGATTATACACTACCTCAGAAATGAAAAAAACCTGTTCAAAATACGAACATATGTGTGATAAGATGTAGATATCAGACACTAGTCTAATTAAGATCTAGTCATTGAAATCATCAAAGGAGACTTTAGAATGCCAGTATATAATAAGTTAGTTCGAGATCATATACCAAATATAATTAGCAACAATGAGAAGCAATTTCAAATAAGGGTATTGAATAAAAATGAATATTTTACAGAATTACGTTTGAAATTGAAAGAAGAATTAGATGAATATCTTAATACAAATACAAATGAACATGCAATAGAAGAATTAGCTGATATGTTAGAGGTTATATATACCTTAGCAAATGAGCATGGTGTTCCATTAGATGTGCTTGAGAACACAAGAAAAGAGAAAGTAAGAAAACGAGGAGGATTTAAAGAAAAAATATTTTTAATAGATGTACAAGATGACTAATTTTTTTGTAGAAGAAGAACTTACAGCACTCCTTTAAATACAGATGGATCACCACAACGTCAATAGGCGTATTTTTTATGTTTTAGGAGATCGTAAAATTTCTCTACGGATAACCTTATTATTTTAGCAGCTGCAATCTTTGTTTTAAGCTCAATTCCAAACAACTGAAGATTTGACTATCTACTTCTTATACGGAAACCTCACTATTTAATGTAGTGAGGTTTTAAACTATGTGTGCTTGCTCTAGGATACTCGTCCAAGCAAAAATAAGCTATTCTAGTGGATATTGTCATGGGATTAGCTGTATAAACCCCACTGGCTTAGATAGGCTGCAGCTGGTGGGGAATAAGATGGGGAAAGTTTACCTTTCAGTTGAGTGGTATTATGTCATTGGAGGTCCTATAGCGTCCAATAAACATGTAGAAGTTATGGTAAAAGGTGTTGGTGGTACGCCGCCTCCCATTATAATATCTTTCAATAAAACAATTCCTTCACCAACATCTACTACACATGCTGATAAAATACCCCCGCCTCCAGCAGAAGGTATAGATATTTGCTGTCCAATCTTAGATTGTAATAAATTCGTCATTGGATCTTCACAACATGCGCATTCTCCAACGACGTCCTTTCGAACGGGTTTTAATTTAAAATCCTCTGGGAGAGTTAGAAAACCGACAGCGATGATTTGACATATTGCGATCTCTATTTGCTCACTCGTCGTTGCAATGAAATCCTTAATTTCTGTTAGAGTAAAAGTTCCACCAGGCACAGTGGGGAGTACAGTACCCAATGTTGTGATGATAGCATTGATCTCTATTCCTGCATTTTCCAACTGTTCTAAAGCACATTGCATCGGACAAACGCAACAGTTACAGACTGACCTGTCGAAATGTCCCATAAGACTCACCTCCTTTTTTTATTTGATGAGTTATTGTATGAACCGAATGAATGTAACGATTGGTTATATGTCTGAGTATATAAAAAATCCGCATTTGTCAGTGTCATTTTGTTATCTGCTGTAATAAAATGAAAGTACAACAATCACAAATGGATTTGTCGAAGTGCCTATTGGTTCACCTAGACGAAAAATAAAAAGCTCCTTTCACTAAATTAGCGGAAGGAGCTTTTTGTTTGCTAGTATTACTATGTGGATGATATTTCAATTCTTGTAATTTGACAAGTTGATATAGCAATTGGATTACCAACATTTTGTCCACAGGCCGGATTTAAAATAACGATACCTTCTCCAACTTTAAGAATAGTTCCTTCAAGAGGGATTTGAAACACGTTTCCAGGTACTTGTGTTATAAATTCAATTGCAACATTTTGATTAACTAGTTTATTTAATTCATTAGTAGCTGGATTCTCACAACAGCTGCACGCTCCTTTTTTATCTTGTCGAACTGGTTTTAAAGTAGTACTAGTGCCTAATGTAGCACTTGAAACTGCTGTGACATTACATATTGAATAAATTCCAGCATCGGTGTCTGCTATGAAATTCTCAACAGAATTGATCGTAACATTAGCTTCTTGACTCACAGGAGTAGAAATTAGAACATCAGTTTGACCTACTAATTGTTTAATTACACATTGCATTGGACATACACAGCAATCACAGATCGTTCTGTCAAATTGTCCCATGATTTTACCTCCATTTTTATTATTTTAGTTGATGTATTGTATGAGTTAAAATGATGTTTTGACTGGACGTATGAAAGTAATAACAAAAATTGTGCTATTGCGTATATCCTCCTAACACCTCATCCCAAATATAGTAAGGACAAACATAAAAGTGATGAAATGAATCAACATGAAAATAAACTAATATCTGGATCATTCATGAGAAAGTGATGTTGACATTACAACCTATTAGGAGAAGGGATTAATATAGAAGCGGACACAGTGGTTCTGCTACAGGTGCTGCTAATATATTAGTCATCATACTCTTAGCTTCAAGAATAAGATATACTGCGACGGATACACCAGTAGGAAGATTCGACTAAGAAGAAGTAGCTGGTGGGGAAATAGCTTTAAGCAGGGGAGATTCTTATTATTGAACATGTGGATATATAGAACAAATTATTTAAATTTACAATTCCTTCACCTACATCAAAAACAGGTCCAGTTAGAGTAAAACCCAATGGTGTAAGTGGTGTAACTGCAATACTTTTCCCTTTAAGGGTATTTAACAAATTAGTTGTTGGGTCTTCACAACAAGCACATTCTCCATTATTTTTACGAATTGGTTTCAATTTAAGTTGTATAGTAGGTACTAGGCGTATAAATGTAATTTGACATATTGGAATTCTTCCTTCTGATGTAAATGCTATAAAGTCTGTAACCTCATCTATTGTAACGTTAGTTAAGATATTGGTAAAAGTACCTAAAGAAGATAATGTCTCCCCTACTACCTGTTCCAAAACACATTGCATCGGGCAGACACAGCAGTCACATCTTGACTTATCAAATACACCCATAAAATCACGTCCTTTGTTTATAATTTTAATAATATATGCATGTTAAAGTTGATATGATTGGACGTGTACCTATTAACAAAATTTGTGCTCTTGCATATCCTTTTTGAGGTGTTTATCTAAACCTATATTTATGTGCCTTAAAGGAATAGATTGTAATTAATAATCTGCTATGAAAAAACACTGTACAAATAAGTCTAAAGGAAGGGGGGGGATGGTAATAATTTAACTATACCTATTATTACTTTAAAACAATTGAAATTTGGAGGAGTTTATATGAAGTATACAGTAATAACCGGCGCTAGCTCAGGTATTGGCTATGAATCTGCACTAGCTTTTGCATCTAGAGAGAAAAACTTAATTATTGTAGCTCGCAGACAAGAAAAGTTAGAGGAATTAAAATCTGACATCAAGAAAATGAACCCAAATCTAGATGTAATCATTCGAGCTACTGACTTATCCATAAAAGAGAATGTTTACAAGTTGTATGAAAGTCTTAAAGAATTCAAAATTGAAACATGGATCAATAATGCAGGGTTTGGTGATTATGATTTAGTTGCTGATCAAAATTTAGAAAAAATAGAAAAAATGTTGCAATTGAATGTTGAGGCATTAACATTACTATCTTCTCTTTTTGTACGCGACTATTCACATGTAGATGGTTCACAATTAATTAATGTTTCATCTGTTGGAGGTTATACTGTCGTTTCAAATGCGATAACTTATAGTGCTACTAAATTTTATGTAAGTACATTTACAGAAGGGCTTGCACATGAATTAAATGAACAAAATGCAAAAATGAAGGCAAAAGTATTGGCTCCAGCTGCTACTGAAACTGAGTTTGCAAAACGTGCTAGAGATATTGAAGAATTTGAGTACAAAACTGCTATGCCTAAATATCATACAGCAAAAGAAATGGCAGGATTTATGCTTGATCTTTATGATAGTGATAAGGTTGTAGGAATTGTGAATGGATTAACTTTTGATTTTGAATTAAAAGACCCTATGTTTAATTATTATTCCGCTAATAATCGATAACCGCACAATTAACAGGAGTTAAAATAATTAGTTCCCACCTCTAGCATATCCAACAAAAGCAAAAAATGTAGAAATTAGAGAGCGACTTAATGAAGAGTCGCTTCTTTCTTTAAAAATCCTTTTTGATGATGAAGAAATGACTTCTTGTTCATTTTGATTTAAGTGATTTGAATCTCTTACAATCTACTACCATTTAGATGCTCTATCATACTATACTCAAATATAATATACATATATGTATATAAATGTATAAAATACATTAATTATGGAAGATAAATGGAATAAATCCATTTATATTGATAAATATGAGGATGAATAGTTTTTTTATTTATAGAGTTCATAGTGTATTATCTATTATGAATTACATAAAAATATGGAGGTTATTTTTATGAAAAAAACATTAGTTACATTACTTACAATGGCGCTTATGATGTCTGTATTTGTTACATCGGTATATGCAGCAATAGATAGACCGTTTAATACTTCCACAATTAAAGTTTACGAAAATTTAAGAGATGCGCCTTATGAGATTGGTTATTGTGAAGAAGATTGGTATGGTGATGTGTGGTGCGGAACCATTCAAAGGAAAAGTTGGGATTTGAGAGATGGACAATATTATGTAACATATTCGGGATTATTAAATGAACATTATATATGTATACATGGGGGACCATGGGTGAAATAAATAGGAGTTGTTGTGATCTATACAACTTTTAATTTTCCTGTCTTAATAAAATTTAATTATTAAAGATTAACAGAGAGGGCGCACATATGCGTCTTTTTTGTTGGGAAGTTGAAGCTAAATTTAAAGTGTTATTTCTTCTATGCTATTTATTTTACAAATGGAGAAAATGATTATTGATTCGAATAAAAGGAAATGTCAAAAAAATCTCGAGTCAAGGAGCAGTTAATGTTTCTTGTATTTTTGTACTTATGTCTAGGGATATTAATCCAAGCAAATGCATGAGATGTTACATAAAATAGGCTGAGGGAAAATAAACAGGGAGGGATTCTGATGGGGTTAAATAATGATCCCTTTGTCGTTGTTCAGGAGTTTGAATTAGATCCATATGGTTTTATCCATCCAGAGGTGATACGACTTCCTGATGATGGTACCTCTTTAGTTGTTCTTACCGTCGATGTATGTGTTAAACAACCACAGAAAACACAAATATTATTGGATTCTATGATTCAAATTGCTGTAGATGATTTTGGGTTCAATACGCTTTCAACTTTTGAAGTAACATATGATCTCCTACGCAATGGAGATGTGATTGCAACGATCAATGACGAAATCGATTATGCAGAACCGGATGATCTTTTAAAAAATACAAATCTCCCAAGATTTCCTATAGTGGATAATAACCCAAGTTTTGGAACCAACACGTATGAGCTAGCTTGTACAAATGTGATTGGTGGAGCAAGTATTGCTATCTTTGTAGGCTCTAGAAGTCTAAAAGCTTCTGTATTTACATTATAGATTACAGTTGAAAAATAAAATTTTATTTAAACTTTAACAAGAAGGGTGCTAATATGGCGCTTTTTTTGTTGTTGCCATACTATTTATCTTATTGGTAATCATTGCACTTTTGAACTCGCTGGAGTACTCTAAATAAGAATCGAAATAATGACTTAACATACTGATTTTCTTTTTTTATTAGTCTTAAGTATGGATCTAAATATGAAAATAAACCAGAAAACCATTATTCTTTTAAAATAGAAAAGCGAAGTTAAGCAAAATTATATAAGTAAAGAAGCAAGGAATTAGTTGATTCAACTAGGAGATGATTTTAATATGAATATTGTTTCAGTAGATTCTAGTAATAAGCATATATATCTTAATTTATGTCAAAGTTATGAAGGTGAATTCTCTGCTCTTACTGAAAAGTTACCTGATTCTGATGGAGTGTTTAAACTGGATACAACTTTAGGAGATAATATAGAAGGATTTTTACTTTATGAAAAAGAGATCCCAATTGGCTTAGCCGCAGTTAGAAAATCAATAGAAGATTTTTTTGAAGTGTGCGAATTTTATGTGATTCCTTCTTGTCGAAAAAAAGACCTTGGAAGAAAGTTTGCACATCATTTATTTTCTATTTTTAAGGGTAAATGGCAAGTTAAACAAATAGAGGGTGCAGAATATGCAACTACATTTTGGAGGAAGGTAATTGGAGAATTTTCTTCTTGGGAATTTGATGAAGATGTTTATGTAGATTCTTACTGGGGAAAAGTAACTAGACAACGATTTACTTCTCTTTAATTCTTTAACAAAATTTACATTTTTTCATTCTAGGGAATTTCTTTTCCTGAGCTTGATGGAGATGTTGTTCTACCCCTATATTGAAATATTCAGAGATGTTTTGCACCTGGTATTAAATTAGATTTTATGCTCCCCTAAAGGTAGACAGGTTTAAAAAAAATTCTGTTTTTCTTGAAGGGGAGTATTTTAAGGTTACTAGTTATCTACTTCTCCTCTTAGATGGATAGGACCGTGAACAGTATACAATACTGCATCTCCTTCAACATGCCAGTTTGTATTGAAGGGATGTGCCATTATAGTATTTTTGGGAACACATATAAACTTGTCTCCTGTTACAATCTTTACATCATCTCCTAAAGCTTGTATATAAGCGATTCTATCAATCTTACGTTCACTCATATTTTTCCTCCTTATTATAATTTTTTAATTACATATAAACTAATGGATGATGAAAATAAGCGTGTGATTTAGTAAATAATAATATTGTCCTTTGTGAATAAAGTACGTCATAATGTATGCGATTGTTGAAGTATTACTTACATCATCATTTATTACTTATTTCATCATATAAAATCATATAACATGTTGACACAGACAAATGCGGATTTTATAATCATTGAGTGTTGATAATGGTTATAATACCTACATCAACACCCACCAGCTGCTACAAAACAAACTGCTTCCAACAGATGCAGCAAGTTAAGACTCCCACAGCTTTGGCAGTCTATATATTCTATGTTCCATAACAAGTCATTAAATTAGTTTTGTAGTGGGACTAAAAAAAGTAAATATACATATTTGTATATTTACACTTAGAAATACGAGTATAACTATCTTTTAATGTGATTATTGGGGTTAAATTGGTTATATTGAAAAATTATGAAATTTAAAAAATATATTACTATGATAACAAGTAAATTAATATTACATTTTTTTAGGAGGATTTATGGCATGTTAAAAAAGTTAGTAATGGCAGAAGGAGTTTCTTATAGTCCCAGTTTAAACCAACGTGCGTATTACGATGTTCCTCTTATTGATTCAATTAATAGAGTTTATATTACATCTAAACCATTTGTTCGTTTACAATTATGGGACGGCAGTGAAAAAGTTCAAGAAATACTTACTACTGGAGAAAAATATTTTGATTTTAATTATAGGCGAAGATTTGATGGAGATTTTTTTATAAGAATTCAAAATTTAGCTTCGTGGCAAGTTGTGGATATAACAATTATTTATTGAATATTTTAACGTATACTCAGAGTACAAAAAAGTAGGAATGAGATAAGTTGTTCTGCACCGACTCCAGTGTTTTTTTGTAATGAAAAGAAGAAAACCTCAGCATTTGCCAAGGTTTTCTCCTGATGGGATATGATGGTCTTATTAATAGGTTAAATTCGGTGACTGCTAAAATTAACGATATTTCTTATAATTGCTATTAAATAAATCTGTTTCTTTTGGAGATAATGATTTCTTACTTTCTAACTTTTCAAATTCTTCGTATAAACGATGTCTAGTTTTCTCTTTAATGTTAGAAAATTTATAATCCCCATACCCAAATAAATCCATTGTCTCACTCCTACATGTTTTATTATTTTTCTATTTGATAATTAAACCATAGCGCAAAAATATTTTTTTTCTGTAAATAAAATGTAAAATTTTTGCACTTTAATAATGTATGAAGCAAAATTAAATTTGATTATACTTTTTTACCAATATTAGTTAAAATGTGTGAACGCCTTTATTAAATTTTGATTTAAAAATGATGATCTATTCAAAGCGATAAAAAAACTTCCTCCGTTATTGGAAGAAGTTTCATTATTTTTGTGCGTTCTGAAAAATTTTAGATTACAAGTAGGTCAGTTTCTTATTAACTAATGTCTCTAAACAACCCCACTACTTTACCTAATATACTGACTTCATTGAGTATAATCGGCTTCATGGTTGAATTTTCAGGCTGTAGTCTAAAGTGATTTGATTCTTTAAAAAATCTCTTGACAGTTGCTTCATTATCTTCAGTCATGGCTACTACAATTTCACCATTATTTGCGGATTGCTGTTGTCTTACGATGACGTAATCTCCATCGTGAATTCCAGCCTCAATCATGCTTTCTCCAACAATCTGAAGCATGAAAACATTGTAGTCCCCAACATAATGATTTGGAAGTGGAAAGTACTCCTCTATATTTTCTGTAGCAAGAATTGGAAGACCAGCTGTAACTTTTCCTATTAAAGGTACTTGTGCTATGGATGAGGTAGCGATAGTAGGAGTAGGACTTTCCTCATCTAATATTTCGATTGCACGTGGTTTTGTAGGGTCTCTACGAATAAACCCCTTTTTTTCTAATCTTTCCAGATGGCCATGTACTGTGGAACTTGATGCTAAACCTACTGCTTCTCCTATTTCACGAACGGATGGAGGGTAGCCTTTTTTTTGCACCTCTTCTTTAATAAATTCCAATATGGATTGTTGCCTGGTAGATAACTTGTTCAATCTAATTCCCTCCCCATTTATTTCACCTTACTAAACGATCTATGTATTATGCTGGTATTATAACACAGAACGTTATTTCGCACAAACATAAGTTCGAAAAAAGTATTGACACAAACAAATGTTCGTGATAATCTTTGTTTAGAACAAATGTTTGGGAGGTAGTTAATGTGCATTTAATTTATACGAGTAATGCCATAGATACAAAAAAAGCAGTGCAGTTAAGAGCTCAAAATAAATCAATTATATTAAGAAAAAAAGTATTTTTTATTTTAATAACAACTGTTATTGTAACAATTGGTTTGATGTTTGGAGCCATCTTGAATGTTTTTGCATCCGAGAATACGGAAACGGTTCAACAGCAAGAAGAACAATTCATACAAATTTATGTAAAACCTGGAGATACACTATGGAGTATTGCTAAGTGTTATGTACCTAGAGAGATGGACATCCGATATTTTATTTCTAAAATTAAAAATAAAAATCATCTAGAAAATAGTAATATTATTATAGGACAAGCTTTATTGATTCCTACTGGAGAATTATAGATGGCGTACTTGACATGAAGTATTGTGTCAATAATAGCTAGTATAGTAGATTATGATCTAAAAAGGAGTTCACTGTGGACAAAATATCATTATCAAAAGCAAAAGCACGCCATTTTCTGATTTCATATCAAGGGTTGAGACCTTCAAATCAATTTCTGGGCAAACAAGGAATCATCGATTTAATTCAACGAGTCGGTTGCATACAATTTGATCCACTGAATGTGGTGGGTTTTAACCAAGAATTAGTGTTGCAATCAAGAATTCGTAATTATAGTACTAGTATGCTTCATGAGTTGTTATACAAGGAAAGGGTATTATTAGATGGATGGGATAAAAACATGTCCATTTATCTTACGGAGGACTGGCCTTATTTTTCAAGATTCAGAGCTAAGAAGAGAGAACAATTAAAGAGGATAAATGAAGTGCAAGCAATTAGTCAGGATGTGTTAAGCCTAGTTAAAGAAAAGGGACCATTATCTTCGAAAGATTTATCATATAATCAAATTGTTGATTGGTCGTGGGCACCTACTCGATTATCAAGAGCTGCCTTAGAAAGTTTATATTTTGCAGGAGATTTAATTATTTATGATAAGGATAGAACACGTAAAATATACGATGTTACAGATCGAAATCTGCCGAAAAAACTGTTAATAAAGAAAGACCCGAATAAAACGTTTGAGCAATATGTAGACTGGTATGTACTAAGACGTATAGGAGCGATTGGTCTGTTGTGGGATAGATCAGGGGATGCATGGTTAGGGATTAGAGAAATTAAGAGCTCTGATCGTAAAAAGTCCATACAACGATTAATTGAAGCTGGGAAATTAATTGAAGTAACAATACAGGGAATATCCAATAAATTTTACATGAAAAAATCAGACGAAAGCTTTTTAACAAAACATGATGGTCAAAATCATGCTTCAATTATCGCGCCACTAGATAATCTGATATGGGATCGAAAGTTAATTAAGGAACTTTTTGATTTCGAATATATTTGGGAAGTCTATAAACCTATAGAGGAACGAAGATATGGTTATTATGTTCTGCCAATTTTACATAATGATCGCTTTATAGCAAGGTTTGAACCAGTTAAAGATAAAAAGAATAAAGTTTTAATGATTAAAAATTGGTGGTGGGAATCTGGGTTTAAGGTTTCAGAACAATTAAAGTCTGATTTAAAGACGTGTTTTGAGAGATTTATACGTTATTTGGGTGTAGAACAAATACTTGCAGATTCTAATTTAATTGAAGAAAAAAATTTAGGATGGTTAGTTGATGAAAAATAATTATACTTATAGAATATTCAAGTGTCTATGATGATTAAAAGATTATTTTTTACACCGCCCACACTTAGGGACGCTGTATAGGTGTAGGTTATTCTTAAATTTGATCAAAAATATGTCAAATAGCGTTGGTTTTACGTATTTAAAAGAATCTGTTTTTAAAAAGATTAAAACAGATTCATAATATATTATTCCAGAACAATTTTTATAAAGTTTGATCATTTTTTGCCTGTATGTTCAGCAATTGCGCCATATCGTAATATTAGTTCAGCCAGATTTTTCTGCTTGACATTTTGCTGAATACCAAATTACTTTAGTTTTAGTTTGGAAAAAGTGCTCTAAAGAATTCTGGTGAATTTAGTTTGGGTTGACTCTTAAATACTTCTCCATGCGGATATCATTCCACATTTTACCTTGCCAATAGGTGAAATTATTAACATGCCCAATTTCCTTGTAATCCAGTTTCTGATACAGTTTCAGTGCCTGTTCATTAAATTCAAATACTCCTAATTCAATACGTTTAAGACCTTTTTTCATAATTTGATCCTCTAAATATTTTATCGCCACATATCCAATTCCTTTACCACGGCCTTCGGGCTCACCAATCGTAATCCCTATCCAGGCAGTTCCTGGCTCTTTTTTGTACAGATGTCTCGGATCGACCATGTAGTTCATTTCGCCGATTAACTGATCATCCAGATATATTAGGTAGATCTGTTCATGTTCTAATCGTTGAAATAAGTTTTCTTTAGTAATTGTTTGCTGATATTCTAATTCTGACTTGATTTGGTTAGGACGAGTCAACGGGATTAAAGTAGGATCGTTTGCCCAGCGATTAAACACATCTACAAGGTTTTTATTAGGTTCAGTTAATTTGATGAAATGAGTATTCATGTTAGCATTCCTCCAATACTTAAAGTAGAAATCTGATTTTTTATTAAATTTTATAGTTTTAGGGTATTGTTGTCTGTATACTCAGAACTTCTTTTTCTTCTTCTTTAAAAGCCATTTTAACACTCTCACTTTCGATTAAACAACATTAACTTATTAACAATTTTCAACTATGCTGCAACATCTTATATTTGAGTATATTAAACGATACACCTTATTAGAAACAATTGAATTGATCAAGTCCAACATCTGGGTGAATGAATCCCTAGAAATTGGATTTTTATGATGAATTCACATATGTTCATTATATATTAAAATTTAGTAACGTCTTCATTGATTGAAGTTCCTATATGCTGTCCTTCACATATTTTTTTCATTGCTTCATGTTTATCAAAATTAAATACATGAACTGGGAGCTTATGATCTCTTGCTAATAATAAAGCAGATTGATCCATAACTTTTATATTATTTGTAATTATATCGTTGTAGTTTAAGTTTCTGTACATTCGTGCCTCTTTGTTAAGATTCGGGTCGCAAGTAAAAACCCCATCTACGCCTTGCTTAGCAACTAATATGGCATCACAATTCGTTTCAACTGCACGTTGCACACTTGGATAATCAGTAGTGACAAAAGGTTGTCCATTTCCTCCTCCAAAAATAACTATATACCCTTTTTTGAGATGTTGAATCGCTTTTAAACGAATAAAAGGCTCTGCTACAGCTGTAATTGGAATAGAGGTCATAACACGGACTTCTTTTTTAGTTTTGCTCTTTAATACACCTCTTAACATTAAACTATTGATTATTGTTCCTAGCGTACCAATATTGTCTGCTTCTACTTTATCTATTCCCCATGCAGAAGCCAAATTTCCTCTGAATATGTTCCCACCACCAACAACGATACATACTTCAATTCCATTTTCTGAAATAGCTAGTATTTCATTAACTATATGTTCTAAACGATCTGGTCCAAAATTATTTCCATTCTGATCTGCAAGTGCTCCACCGCTTAATTTTACTAATACTCGTTTATACAAATTCATCACTCCTTCAATAATATAAAAAAAGAACTAAAGATCGTTAACAATCTTTAGTTCTTTTTTTATAAGATGGAGAAGAAAAAGCGATAATTATTGTTTTATTCTTAAATAAAAATAACCTCATATTCAGCCCCACCTATCATCTGCATTCAAAATATTCTGTTTGTTAGTTTATATAAATAGTAAGGAATGGTCAAGCTTTTTTTCTGTTATAATCATTGATCAATAAAGTTACTTGACAATTTTTTTTTGAAATGTCAAAGTAATGGGGTAGATAAGGAGGATTAAACGTTATGAACAACGATCAAATCAACAGAATTAATGAGTTAGCTAGAAAGAAGAAAACAGTTGGCTTGAATGCACAAGAGGTTGAAGAACAGAAAAAGTTACGTCAGGAATATTTAAAATCCTTTAGGAAAAACTTTAGAGCACAATTAGATAATATAGAAATTGTTGATGAATAAACTAAAAAAAATATTCAATTTCTATACTATATAACTTACAACAGAGTAACTCATTCTCTGTAACATAAATTTTTTATATGTTAGAACAAGATCGACTGTAGATCTTGTTCTTTTCATATCACCAGGTTTGCGATAAAATAGTTAAAAAAATGAATAAATATTCATTGTTATACAGAGGAGGACAAGTATGGAACATCGTATACTCGGGAAAAGTGGTTTAGCTGTTTCCAAATTATGTTTAGGTACAATGACTTTCGGGAATACAACGAGTGAAAAAGATTCGATTGATATGATACACCGTTTTTTAGATAGAGGGGGGAATTTTTTAGATACTGCAGATGTATATGTACAAGGAAAATCTGAAGAAATTGTTGGTAAAGCCATTAAAGATCGACGTTCTGAAGTGGTGTTGGCAACTAAAGTAAGATTCCAGACAGGCAAAGATTTGAATAGTGCAGGATTATCTCGAAAACACGTTATGGATGGTGTTGAAGCTAGTTTAAAACGATTAAATACAGATTATATCGATCTATACCAAGTACATGTATGGGATGAGTTCACACCTGTAGAAGAAACGTTAAGGGCTTTAGATGACATAGTAAGTTCTGGTAAAGTAAGGTACATAGGATGTTCCAATTTTTTAGCGTGGCAATTAATGAAATCCTTATGTTATAGTGATTTTAATAAATTTGTTAGATATATATCCATTCAGCCTCAATATAGTCTTGTAAGCAGAGAAATGGATCGAGAAGTTTTACCTTTGTGTATTGAAGAAAATGTTGGTGTAATGCCTTGGGCTGCAATTGGAAGTGGTTTTTTATCAGGAAAATATTCTAAAGGTGTACAACCTACTGAGGGAAGACTTCATAAAGCAATGGGCGAATCTTCTTGGGAAAATCGAAATACTGAAAAAAATTGGGAGATACTCAATACTGTAATGGAAATTGGTGAGCAGAGGGGAGTAACTCCTTCACAAGTAGCTTTAAATTGGCTGCTTGATAAAAAGGGCATCACTTCACCCATTTTGGGTGCAAATACATTAGATCAATTTGAAGAAAATATGGGAACGTTAGAGTGGAATTTAACCACAGAGGAATGGAATAAACTTGATGAGGTCAGTGCTCTTCCTGATGAATATCCAAACCGATTTATAAACAAGTTTAAACGAACACTTAACGTTTAAAACATTTAAATATATAGCTAGCTTGAATAATAAAAGCAATTTTTAATTCATTATAAATTAAATATTTTACTGGAAATGAGTGAGAACATGAGTATTAAAGCCATTATTTTTGATCTAGATGATACCTTGCTTTGGGATGAACGTTGTGTAAAAGAAGCTTTTGAGGTTACTTGTCAATCAGTGGAACAACATTACCGTATAGACCCTGTGAAATTAGAGGAGGCTGTTCGTCAAGAAGCTAGGGCCTTGTATGAAACGTTTGAAACGTTTGAATTCAGTAAGAATATTGGTATCAATCCTTTTGAAGCTTTATGGGGAAATTTTAACGATGAAAATGAACATTTCAGTCTATTAAAAAAAATAGCACCTGAGTATCGTAAAGAAGCTTGGACAAGAGGATTAAAAGTGATGGGAATTGATGACCTTCAATTAGGTCAAACACTAAGTGAATTATTCCCAAGTGAAAGAAGATCAAGATCTTATGTATATGATGAGACATATCCTACAATAGATAAATTAAAGGAAAAATATAAGCTGATGTTATTAACGAACGGATCTCCAGATATTCAAAATGAAAAATTAGCTGCTATGCCAAAATTAATGCCATATATGGATCAAGTGATGATATCTGGTAGTTTTGGTCAAGGAAAACCATCACCTGCTATATTTGAACATGCAATGAAGCTTTTGGGAATTGAACCACATGAAGGGATCATGGTAGGAGATAACCTTAACACTGACATTAAAGGTGCTCTTAGCGTAGGGATGAGATGTGTATGGATTAATCGTAATAACATAAAATCTTCAGGTGAAATTAAACCTGACTTTGAAATTAAAGAATTAAATGAATTGCATGGCATTATCCAATCCATTAATACTAAAGTATCCTCTTAAACAATTAATGATGTTTATATCAATTAAACAAACCTCGCCATACACCTGACTCTGTTAGTTGTATGGCGTATTTCTTTATTTAATTCACTTATCCATCATCGATATATGTTATAATAAATTGTTTGCTTAGGATATTATTGATACGTATACATTTAATATAGATGTAATTTTATTAAGTTAGGAGTTAGAATATCGTGAGTCTTTTAACTGTAGAAGATTTAAGTCATACGTTTGGAGATCGGGTTTTATTTAAAAATGTGTCATTTAGATTACTGCCAGGTGAACATGTTGGGCTTGTAGGAGCAAATGGAGTCGGAAAATCTACATTGATGAACATATTAACAGGACAAGTTTTAAAAGATACAGGTAAAGTAGAGTGGACACCTAAGGTGAATTATGGATACTTAGATCAGCATACAAAATTAACACCTGGGAAAACAATGAGAGAAGTGCTTAAAGATGCTTTTTTACCTTTATTGGAAGAAGAAAGAAAGTTGAATGAAATCACAGGGGAGATGGCTGAGGCTTCACCAGAAAGATTGGAGCAGCTATTAGAAGAAATGGGTGAGATTCAGGATCGTTTAGAAAACAGTGGATTTTATTTATTGGATAATAAAGTTGAAGAAATGGCAAATGGTTTAGGATTAGCCGCCATTGGATTGGATCGTGATGTTTCTGAATTAAGTGGTGGACAGAGGACAAAAGTCTTGTTGGCAAAGTTACTGTTAGAGCAACCCACTGTACTATTATTAGATGAACCTACAAACTATTTGGATACAGAACACATAGATTGGTTAACGAATTATTTACGTGAATATCCATCAGCATTTATGCTCATTTCTCATGATACGGAGTTTATGAATAAAGTAGTGGGCGTGATCTATCATTTGGAATTTACAAAACTAACAAGATATACTGCTAATTATGAAAAGTTTTTACAAATGGCTGATTTAAATAAAAACCAACATATTGATGCTTATGAAAAACAGCAGGAATTCATTAAAAAACAAGAGGATTTTATTCAACGAAATAAAGCAAGGTACTCTACATCTGGAAGAGCAAAAAGTAGACAAAAACAATTGAATCGACTTGAAAGAATAGATCGTCCTGAAGTTGCAATGAAGCCCACTTTTGTGTTTAAAGAAGGACGGGCAAGTGGGAAAATTGTTTTTGAAGCTGAAGGAATGCAAATTGGGTATGATAGACCATTACTACCTGAAATGAACATGCTGATAGAACGTAAGGATAAGATTGCCATTGTTGGCTGTAACGGTGTAGGAAAATCCACTCTTTTAAAAACAATGTTAGGACTTATTAAACCTTATGGCGGGAAAACTCATCAAGGAGATTTTCTTATCCCTGCTTATTTTGAACAAGAAGCAAAAGCAGGTCATCTAACTCCTATTGATGATGTTTGGAATGAGTTTCCTAATATGAACCAGAATGAAGTACGGGGTGTATTGGCTCGTTGCGGTTTGAAGAATGAGCATATTTCCAGACCGTTAAATAAATTAAGTGGTGGAGAACAAGCTAAAGTACGTTTATGTAAATTATTAATGAGAGAAAGCAATTGGATTGCTTTTGATGAGCCAACGAACCATCTGGATGTCGTTGCTAAGGAAGAATTGAAACGTGCTTTAAAGGAATATCAAGGAACGATCGTGCTTGTTTGTCATGAACCTGAATTTTATGAAGATTGGGTTACGAAGGTTTGGAATGTGGAGGAATGGGCGCAAAATTCTTCTCTTAAAATATAATTCATCTTATATATGTAGTTACAAAATTTAATGAGTCTTTTCATATGAAAATTTAGAAGGTAGGGTAATAACAATGATTTCAGCAAATAATATATCTCTTCGATATGGTAAACGAGCTTTATTTGAAGATGTGAACATAAAGTTTACTCCAGGAAATTGTTATGGTTTGATTGGTGCTAATGGAGCTGGAAAGTCTACTTTTTTAAAGATTTTATCAGGGGAACTTGAAGCTAATAAAGGTACAATCAATATTACTCCAGGAGAAAGACTTGCTGTTTTAAAACAGAACCATTATGAATATGACGAGTATGAAGTGTTAAAAACCGTTATTATGGGTCATAGTAAACTTTATAATATCATGGTGGAGAAAGATGCTATTTATGCGAAGCCTGATTTTTCAGATGAAGATGGCATGCGTGCAGCAGAACTTGAAGGAGAGTTTGCAGAATTGGATGGTTGGCAAGCTGAAGCCGATGCAGGTGAATTATTGATAGGGCTAGGTATTTCTAAAGATCTTCATGATCTAAAAATGTCAGAACTAAGCGGAAACGATAAAGTCCGTGTCTTACTAGCGCAAGCTTTGTTTGGTAATCCCAACATTTTATTATTGGATGAGCCAACTAACCATTTAAATTTAGAGTCCATTCAATGGCTAGAAAATTTTTTAGCGAAGTTTGATGGTACAGTTATTGTTGTTTCCCATGATCGCCACTTTTTAAATCAAGTGTGTACACACATCGCAGATATTGATTTTGGGAAAATAGAGTTATATGTTGGTAATTATGATTTTTGGTATGAATCAAGCCAATTAGCTTTAAAACTAATGCAGGAGAAAAATAAAAAGACAGAAGAAAAACGAAAAGAACTAGAAGCATTTATTGCTCGATTTAGTGCCAACGCTTCAAAATCTAAACAAGCAACATCCCGTAGCAAGCAATTAGAAAAATTAAAACTAGAAGATATTAAACCATCGAATCGAAAATATCCATTCATCAACTTTAAATCTGAAAGAGAAGCTGGCAAACAGTTATTATTTATCGAAGACCTAACAGTTTCTCAGGAAAGTGATTTGATATTAAATAAAATGAACCTTGTTGTAAATAAAGGGGATAAAATCGCTTTTGTAGGACCCAATGGAATACCAAAAACAACATTATTTAAAACATTAATGGGTGAAATTGAACCAACTGACGGTTCTTATACTTGGGGAGTTACTACTTCTCAAGCCTATTTTCCAAAAGATAACTCGGAATATTTTGATGTAGATTTAAATTTAGTGGATTGGCTACGCCAATATTCCAAGGATCAAGATGAATCATTTATTCGCGGGTTTTTAGGAAGAATGTTATTCTCTGGTGAAGAAGCATTGAAAAAATGCAATGTTCTTTCTGGGGGAGAGAAGGTACGTTGCATGTTATCTAAGATGATGCTTAGTGCAGCAAATGTTTTAATATTAGATGAACCTACCAATCATCTTGACTTAGAATCCATTACAGCCCTGAATAATGGTCTTGTTCAATTTGATGGTACTATGTTGTTTGTATCACATGACCATCAATTTATTCAAACTATAGCAAATCGTATTGTAGAAATTACACCTAATGGGTTAATAGATAAACAAATGAGTTATGATGAGTATTTGGAAAGCTCTGAAGTTCAAGGTTTACGTGAAAAGATGTACAGCGTAACAACAGGTTAATCTGTACTTTATAACAAACTCTTTAAGGTAAGGTGTTTAGAAGAAAGTATGACTTCTAAACACCTTTTTTAAAGGATAGGAGCCGTATAAAATTTGTTATACATACTTTCTTCTCAAAAAAACAACTGCTAATGAGTATTCGGCTACATCTTCGAGAGACTCCGATAGCAGTTTTTGTTATAGGGAATAGCGGTATTTCATGGTCTTATTCTATGCTTTTTGGAACTCCATAACAAAATAACGGTAATTTGTGGTCTTAAATTATGGATTTTTAATGAAATGATATAAAATGTTATGAAAAATGATCGAATAAGACCACCAGATACCGTTAATTATTTATTTTGAGTAAAATTATAAAAATAAGACCAAAAAACTCCCTTATTTTAGTGTAGATCTACTTTTATTAAGCTAACCAGCAAGTAATCAGAAAAATCGAAGATTGCATTGAGAAAGTTTTACTTCTTAAAACTCCCTTTACTCCTCTAAAGTTTTTTTCTTTAATCAACTACAATCCACATTTAAATATGATATAATTCGTCTATAATAATTGATTTAATTTAAGAAATCGTATATGGATTTTTATCCTCTTTTACAATTCCGACAATTTTGATAGACTATGTAAAAATGACAATGGATGATATTTGATGATTTATACATCAAACGCACATATATTGAAGCGGAGTGGAGCAAAATGAGCAAAATATCAATACAAGAACAATTAAAAAGGAAAATACTTATATTAGATGGTGCCATGGGTACAATGATTCAACAAGCAGATTTAAAACCAGAAGATTTTGGGGGAGAAGATTTGGACGGTTGTAATGAGATGCTTGTATTAACTCGTCCTGAACTGATCTCTAAGATCCATGGGAAATACTTGGAAGCCGGATCAGATATTATTGAAACGAATACTTTTGGTTCAACTAGTGTTGTTTTAGCAGAGTATGATCTTCAAGACCGAGCTAGAGAATTGAGTCTAGAAGCAGCAAAACTTGCAGTTGAAGCAGTTAATAAATACTCAACTGATGAATGGCCAAGGTATGCAGCTGGAGCGATGGGTCCTACTACAAAAACATTATCAGTTACTGGTGGGGTCACGTTTGACGAGTTAGAAAAGAGTTACCATGAACAAGCATTAGCACTTATAGAAGGCGGAGTAGATGTTTTATTACTTGAAACATCCCAGGATACTTTAAATGTGAAAGCGGCTAGTATCGGGATTCAGCGTGCATTTGAAAAACTAGATAAAAAAATTCCTGTCATGATATCAGGAACAATTGAACCGATGGGAACAACATTAGCAGGTCAAAATATAGAATCATTTTATATATCCTTGGAGCATCTTGAACCTGTATCCATTGGATTAAATTGCGCTACAGGCCCTGAATTTATGAGAGATCACATTCGAAGTCTTTCGGAGATCGCAGATACAGCGATTAGTTGTTATCCTAATGCAGGATTACCGGATGAAGATGGCCATTATCACGAATCACCTGAATCTTTGGCAAAAAAAATGGCGGGTTTCGCTGAAAAAGGTTGGTTAAATATTGCTGGGGGATGTTGTGGAACTACACCAGAACACATTCGAGCTTTATCAGAAACGATGAAGTCATTTACACCTCGCCCTCAAACAGGTGAGCATTTAGCTGCGGTGTCCGGTATTGAAACTGTTTATATTGATACAGATAATAGGCCATATATGGTTGGAGAAAGAACGAACGTACTGGGCTCTAGAAAATTTAAAAGATTAATAGCAGAAGGCAAATTTGAGGAAGCTTCTGAAATTGCCAGAGCGCAGGTTAAAGGTGGAGCACATGTTTTAGATATTTGTTTGCAAGATCCTGACCGAGACGAAGTTAATGACATGGAAAAGTTTCTACAATACGTTGTGAAAAAAGTGAAAGTTCCATTAGTTATTGATACAACAAGTGCAGATGTTATTGAACTCTCTTTGAAGTACTCTCAAGGAAAAGCTATCATCAATTCTATTAACCTCGAAGATGGGGAAGAAAAGTTTGAAAATATTGTCCCGCTAATACATCGATATGGTGCAGCAGTAGTTGTAGGAACAATTGATGAAAACGGACAGGCGATTACTAGGGAAGGGAAGCTGGAGGTTGCAAAAAGATCATATGATTTATTGGTGAATAAGTATGGACTTAACCCTGAGGATATTATATTTGACCCTTTGGTCTTTCCAGTAGGTACAGGGGATGAACAATATATAGGTTCTGCAAAAGAAACGGTTGAAGGAATTCGACTTATAAAAGAAGCGATGCCTAAATGCCATACAATTTTAGGGTTAAGCAACGTATCTTTTGGCTTGCCTCCTGCGGGGCGAGAGGTACTTAATGCGGTGTATTTATATCATTGTACGAAAGCTGGATTAGATTATGCAATTGTGAATACTGAAAAATTAGAACGATTTGCTTCTATACCTGAAGATGAACGACGTTTGGCTGAAGCTTTAATCTTTGAAACAAATGATGATACTTTAGCTGAGTTTGTTGCATTTTATCGTGAAAAGAAAGTAGAGAAAAAAGAAAAAATATCTAACTTAACCTTAGAAGAACGTTTAGCTTCCTATATTATTGAGGGAACTAAAGAAGGATTATTTGTTGATTTAGATGAAGCTTTGGAAAAGTATCAGCCTTTAGAAATCATCAATGGACCACTAATGGATGGTATGGCAGAGGTGGGACGTTTATTTAACAATAATGAGTTGATTGTAGCGGAAGTTTTGCAAAGTGCAGAAGCAATGAAGGCATCTGTAGGTTACTTAGAACCTCATATGGAAACAACGGAATCCTCTGTAAAGGCGAAAATTATATTAGCCACTGTAAAAGGTGATGTTCATGATATAGGTAAAAATCTAGTTGAAATTATTTTGTCCAATAATGGATATAAAATAGTGAACTTAGGAATAAAGGTTCCACCAGAACAATTGATTGAAGCTTATAAAAAAGAAAAACCTGATGCAATTGGTCTTTCTGGCTTGTTAGTTAAATCAGCACAGCAGATGGTAGTTACTGCACAAGATTTAAAAAATGCAGGAATTGATGTGCCAATCCTTGTAGGTGGAGCGGCACTGAGTCGTAAATTTACGAAAAATAGAATTGGAGCAGAATATGATGGTTTAGTTTTATATGCCAAAGATGCCATGAATGGATTAGATTTAGCAAATCAAATCAGTAATCCAGAACAACGTGAGCTCTTAATCCAAAAAATGCGTGAGTTGAAAGATTCAGATGTCATGGATTCAAGAAAAAATAAAGATATGCCTAAACTAACCAGAGCTGTTCACTCTAATATTTCACAGGATGTTCCTGTATTTACACCTCCTGACACTGAAAGACATGTCTTGAGAAACTATCCACTTGATCATTTAATTCCATATGTGAATATGCAGATGTTATTAGGACACCATTTAGGTCTACGTGGAAAAGTAGATCAATTGATTGAAGCTCATGATTCTAAAGCTTTAGAGTTAAAAGAAGTTGTAGATCAAATTTATAAAGAAGCAATTTATGAAAATAAGATTGAAACACATGGGATGTATCAATTTTTCCCTGCCCAATCTAAAGGAAATGATATTCTGATATACGATCCGAATGATCATACAAAAGTATTGAAAACTTTTTCATTTCCACGCCAGCAGGTAGAACCTTATTTATGTTTAGCTGATTTTCTAAAGTCAGTAGATAGTGGTTATATGGATTACGTGGGTTTTTTAGTAGTAACAGCAGGAAAAGGAATTCGAGAATTAGCAGAGAAGTTGAAAAATCAAGGTGACTATCTTCGTTCACATGCCATCCAAGCCGTTGCATTAGAAACTGCTGAAGCATTTGCAGAACGTATACATCATATGATGAGAGATGTATGGGGATTCCCAGATGCACCTGATATGACGATGAAAAAGAGGCACGGTGCTAGATATCAAGGGATACGGGTATCATTTGGATATCCAGCATGTCCAGACCTTGAAGATCAAATACCTTTATTTGAATTAATGAATCCAGAGGAAATAGGGGTGGAATTAACGGATGGTTGTATGATGGAACCAGAAGCTTCTGTATCTGCGATGGTTTTTGCACATCCTGAAGCAAAATATTTTAGCGTAGATAAAGGGTGAATATACATCAGGATAAAAACTCCTAGGTTGAGCAACAATAGATTAGACTTTGAATATGAGTTGAATTTGATTTTGAAAGAGTGTATGGGGGGAAATTAATATTGGAACTGGAATTTTTAGGAACAGTTGCTGGAATGCCTGTTCGTGAACGAAATGTTACCTCCATTTGTTTAAAATTGTTACAAGAGAGAGGGACTGTATGGCTATTTGACTGTGGTGAAGGAACACAACATCAAATTCTTAAATCCTCTATAAAACTAAGTAAATTAGAAAAGATATTTATTACCCATTTACATGGTGATCATATTTATGGTTTACCTGGTATACTAACAAGTCGTGCTTATTCTGGTGGTAAATCTCCTCTAACACTATATGGACCAAAAGGTATTAAAGATGTGGTGAATACGACCTTAATGATGAGCCAAGCCCATTTAGAGTATGATTTACATATAGAGGAGATCCCTGAAAATTTAAACGAAGGTATTTTATTTGAAGATCAACAATTCTTAGTAGAAATAGCCAAGCTAGAGCATCGTATTAATAGCTATGGATATCGAATTACAGAAAAGGATCAGCCTGGTCCCTTACTATCAAAAAAATTGAAAGAGAGTGGGGTTCCACCTGGTCCCTTATTTTCTAAAATTAAAAAAGGAAAAGACATTATTTTAGAAAATGGGGAGAAGTTAATTGCTGCAAATTACGTTGGTCCAGCTTTAAAAGGAAGAATTGTTGTGATCATGGGAGATACAAGAATTTGTGAAAACTCACCTAAACTGTCTATAGATGCTGATGTTTTAGTACATGAATCTACCTTTACAGAAGAATTACATGATCTTGCATATAAGTATTATCATACTACTTCTTTACAAGCTGCTAAGTTAGCTGAGGAATGTAACGTAAACGAGTTGATATTAACACATTTTAGTTCAAGGTATCAAGGTGAAAGTTTAGATCAATTGTTACAAGAAGCAAGGGAAATACATGAAAATACACACATAGCCCATGATTTTTGGGTATTTCCTATAAAGCGAAAAAATAAATAATTAATTTTATCAGTAAAAAATGAAAGGAAAACGCATCATAACTTTAATCATACTGCTTATTTAAATGTGAACATTATGGGTAAGGTAGTTTGATAAATGAAACAAGAGTCCAAATTTAATGGACTCTTATTTCATTTATCTTATGAATTTCTTTGCTGTTCTGCATGAGCTTCATCTTTTATTTCTTCACGAAGCCCCTGAATGCTCTGTTTTCTACGTTCATTTTTTGATTCTATGGCTTGTTGTTCGTTGTTACCAATCTCATCACCGAATTCTTCTAAATAATCTTCAGATTCTCTAAGGTTTCCAATCGTGTTCTGCACTGCTTCCTGTAACTTTTCTACGTTATCATCTCTATTGTCAGGTTTAGCTTTCATAAATGCCTCCTTGGTTAAAACTTTAATAACATTAATAAGATGTCTTGATCATGAAAATTTTATACAAGGTAGCATGAAAAACAAGCCAACAATATTAATTACGGCCATCTAGATTACAAAACTATAAGTAATTTACAGTATAAGACTTTATGTAATGAAATCAATATAGTTCATCTCAATTTGCATAGATTGTACTTAGAGTGAATATAATTGTGGTGGGGATGTATGTTAAAAAAAGGAGTTAATTAAAGTGAAATGACAAATATAGTAGAATATTTGAAACGAAAACTTGTTTCACTTCAATGTTTTATTGGTGTAGAAATGACAGATGAGTATATTAAATTAGTAGAAATAAAAATGGATAAAAACAATTCTTTTATAATTCATCAATATAAAATGGAGCCAATTCAGACTAATTTGATTAAAGATGGATTCATACTTAACACAAATGAAGTGATTAACAAATTAAATGACATGTTAAAACAACTTACTTTATATACAAATCAGGTTCATTTTATGCTGCCAAGTCATTTGGTTCATCTACACTTTTTAACAGTTCCTCATCATGAGAAAGAAAAGATTCTCAAATGGATACAAACCGAACTTGAGAATGAGAGAATCGAATTACCTTTTAAAAACCCTCATTTTGATATGATTAAATTATCTACTGACACCACTGGTAAAACAAACATAATGCTACTCACTGCCCCACAGGATGAAATAGAGACTTATGTTAACGTGTTTAATGCTGTAAATTTAAAACCAATAAGTTTAGAAATTAAAGCTTTTTCACTTTTTCGCCTCATACATGCGCTAGAACTCATTGACATCATGTGTTCTTTTATCGTCATTGAAATAAATAAGTTTTCTGCAGAAATAAGTGTTTTTCAGAGTGGGATATTACAAACTATTCGTTCAATTCCCGTGATGCGATCTCCTGAAAAATATAGAAGTGTAAAAACAGCGGCACAAAAGGCAGTATCATTTAAAATTGTAAAAAAAAACGAGGGTGATTTATCCAGTTATTTAACTTTAGAGGTAAAAAAATTTATCAACTATTATCATTATTATGATAACAATAAAAATAAAGAGGATTTCCAGTGTTTGATCTTATTAGGTGATATATCAGAATTGCATCAAATTGGGTATGAATTTAATAGAGCTTTTCCATTTGAAGTTAGAATTTTGAATGCTGATGAACGTATCTCTAATGATAAAAATAACAACTTGTTGCCATTTTTCGCAGTTCCTCTAGGACTAGCTTTAAGGGGGAGGCATTAATGCAGACGATTAATTTATTACCAGGAAAAAGTAAAAAGAATAAATCATTTGTTTTACTTATCATTTTATTGATCTTGACCTTTTTAATAAGTCTGCCCATCTTAATTTTTATTGGTGTAAATTATCATAATAATGTAAAAGCTCTATCAAATAATGTTTTTAAATTGGAATCAAATATTGAGACTAGGATGAGTTTGAATGAAGAAGAAATAAACCAACTTTCAAGTCAAGTTGCTTTGGATGCTGAGACTTTGAACACTCAAAGTCAATATAGCTTTGAGTTATTTCATATATTATATGAAATTATAAAAGGTAATCCATCAATAACAAAGGTAAATTTAATAAAAGAGGTTGAGAATAATCATATACTTACTTTACATTATATGAACCAGACTCTGAATCAAATATTAAATGAATTAACCTTCTTACAAAAATATGAGATTATTGAGCATTTGTCGATAAGACAAGTACAAATAGAAGATCAGAGTGGACTGATCTCATTTGAAAAGAGTGAGGGTAGTAAAACTGTAATTGAAGTTATGATACAACGCGATTAAACTAATTCTTTAATGGTCAGTTTAATTGAGAAGAAATAAAAAAGAAGAGAGGACGTAAGATGAATATAACATGGTGGTTTAAACAAAATCGAATCATGATGATCATCTTACTTAGCGGATTGATGATCCATCTATTGTTAATTTCAGTATGGATTATCCCAAATATGATACGAGTAAATAGCTTGGAAAGGGAATTGAACGTGTTAAACGAAGAATTACTAAGATTAGAAGGAGATCCTCCAAGTTCATCTTCAGATCAAAACTTAACTAATTCATCTGATGAGGCTAACATTCAAGTTCTAGATCATGAAGAAAGTTTAAGATTTACCATTGATTTGAATTTCATTGCAGAAAATAACAACATCCAAATACAATCTCTTGATTATAGCCATTCTCAATTACTATATAAGGATCAATATTATGGGCAAACGGTAACGTTATTCATTAACGGAACATTATCAGCCATTTCACAATTTATAAACGAATTAGAACGTTTAGAGCGGGTTATCCATTTGTTGGAATGGGAATTTGTTCAAGAAAAAACTGAAAAAAATGATCAAAATCAAGATGAAAGTTTATATAGTGAAGATAACGTTCAACTTCATTTAAAACTACGCATATATCATGTTTAAAAATATGCACACAGATCATTCAAGTAGATTTTAAAAAAAAGCAGTGAAAAAAGAATGGATGCACATTGATCCATTCTTTTTAATTTGTTTCCAACATCGTTAAAAACCAGTTGCATTTGCATGTTTTAGGTGTGTCAAAAGTTCTTCTTCTATTTTACCGTTTGAACATATCAAATTACGAGTAGATAATTGATAAGGATTTCCTAATGTATCCACTACATTCCCACTAGCTTCTTTTACTATTAATACTCCGGCTGCAACATCCCATACATTGATACCGACTTCCCAGTAAGCATTTAATTTCCCAGCGGCAACATAAGCACAATGTAAGGCAGCAGAACCAAAAACTCGAATGTTACGAGCTACAATCCCAAGCTCTGTTATTCCATTGAGTACATATTTACGTGCACTTTCAATATCTGTTGGAAAACCAGTAGAGATAACACTTTCGTTTAATTTTTCTGCTGGATGAACCTGAATTTGATTTCCATTTAAGTATGCGCCTTCTCCTTTTTCTGCCCAAAACATTTCATCAAGAGAAGGGTTATATATCACACCTACTTGAATTTCTCCGTAAGAAACAAGTGCAATAGAAACAGTGTAACTATGTAATCCGTTCACATAATTAGTTGTTCCATCTATTGGATCAACAATCCATGCGAACGGAATGTCAGCTATACGATCAAACCAATCATCTAAACTATCTGTACCTTCAGCGACTCCTTCCTCACCTATGATATGATGATCGGGAAAGTGATGTTTAATTTGGTTTTTTATTAAATCTTCAGATGCACGATCCATTTCAGTTACTAGATCAAAAACATTCTTTTTCTGTTCAACATGGTACTCACTTGTAACTCTCTTTTCTAATAAAGCTCCAGCTTCTTTTGCGATTTGTTTTGCGACTTCTAAATGAGTGTTCAAGCAAGCCCCTCCTTAATATGTTCTTTTCTAGTGGGTAACAGGCTTACACACTCTTCTTTTAAGTGAAGTTTTACTTGCTCTCCTTCATGTTTAATCCCATGTTTAAAGTGTTCAAAATCCATCATCGTTATTGTATCATCGCCAATTGCGATTTCATATTCAACATGATTTCCTAAATAAATAGTTCTCGTAACTTCACCGATAAACTTACCTGCCTCTGAAAACTCCCAAAATTCGGGTCTTGTTACACACTCTACAGCACCATTTTCAGTGAGATTCACTTTGTCATTTATTTGAATCAAAACGGTTTTTCCAAATATATTTATCATAGCCATATCGTTTTTTAATTCCTTAACAACACCATGTAAGAAGTTTGCTTTTCCCATAAAACCAGCAACAAAATGATTATTAGGTTTAGTATAGATGTTAATCGGACTATCTGCTTGTTGAATTTTTCCATGATTCATAATGACAACCTTGTCTGATATCGCCATGGCTTCCGTTTGATCATGTGTAACATAAAGACTTGTTATGCCTAATCTTTGTTGAATTTTCCGTAATTCATCCCGCATATATTCTCTTAATTTTGCATCAAGGTTAGATAAAGGTTCATCAAATAATAACACTTTTGGTTCCGTGACAATTGCTCTTGCTAATGCTACACGTTGTTGTTGTCCACCTGATAATTGTGAAGGTAATCGATCTTTAAATTCCTCTAAATGCATTAAGGAAATGACTTTATAGGTTCTATCAATGACATCTCCTTTTGGTACTTTATTTATTCTTAAACCATAAGCTATGTTTTCAAAGACTGAAAGATGTGGAAAGAGGGCATAACTTTGGAATACCATTGCTACATTCCGCTTGTTTGGCGGTACATTTGTGACATTTTCATCGCCTATATGAATGGAACCTGAAGTAGGTAGTTCAAAACCAGCGAGCATTCTTAATGTAGTGGTTTTACCACATCCGGAAGGACCTAGCAAAGTAACTAGTTCACCAGCTTTAATATCCAATTCAATATCATCAACAGCATAAAAATTGTCTCCACCGTTGATTGATGGGAAAACTTTTAATAGATTTGTTAGCTTAACATCCACTGAATGTGTTTTTATTGGTGTGTTTATGTTCGTCATCTATAGTTCCTCCTTTTGGATGATGCTAAATAATTTACAAAGAATTCTAATAAACCAATAACAATAAGTATAATGACAATTAGGATAATACAATATGCTGCTGCAGCCCCTAGACTAGCATCTTCTACTTGAGACAAGATCGTAACAGTTAAAAGATTCCAATTCACTGAAATTAAGAAGATTACTGCACTAATAGAAGTCATGGAACGTACGAAAGAATATACTAATCCAGAGAATAACGCTGATTTCATTAATGGCAGTGATATTTTCCTAAAAGTTGTAAAGGAACTAGCCCCAAGGTTAGTTGATGCTTCTTCTATAGAGGGATCCACTTGCCTAAGGCTATTAGTTCCTGCTTCTATACCAACCGTTATGTTTCTAAATGTAAAGGCTATAATGAGGATCATCGCTGTACCAGTTAATAGTAATGGCTTTTGATTGAACGCAAGGATGTATCCAATACCGATAACCGTACCAGGCACTGCAAAAGCAAGCATAGATGAAGCTTCCATTATTTTTTTACCTATAAATTGTTTTCTAATAATTAAAAAGGCAATAATCATACCTAATAATGCTGTAATCGGTGTAGACAACGCAGATAATAACAGTGAGTTTTTAACTGAATCAAACCCTAGTGTAAATGTGTATCTAAAATTATCAAATGTGAGAGTATTATCTACGCCCCAAACTTTTACAAATGCCCCCCACAAAACAGTTCCATAAATGAGCATAACTGCGCCCGTAATCAATCCACAGAATATGAATAAAGGTAGGACAATGTGTTTTTCATTTATTTTCATTCTATCTTGAGATGGTTTTCCTGTAACGGTGACATATGATTTTTTGCTTATCCAATATTTTTGTATGAAGTAAGCAGTAAGTGATGGCAATAATAAAGCAACTGCGTAAAATGAACCAGCTCTTAGATCATACATGCCTGTAATTTGTAAGTAAGCTTGCACGGCTAATGTTTGATATTCCCCAGCTATGACCATAGGATTACCGAAGTCTTCAATTGCTTTAATAAAAACTAAAAGTAATGAACTCAGAATACCTGGTACAGCTAATGGTAAAGTAATGGTACTAAAGACCTTCCACCTGGAAGCCCCAAGGTTTAATGCTGCATCTTCAACGGAGCTGTCGATAGATTCCAAAACTCCTTTTAAGTTTAAGTAAGCAATAGGGAAAAAACCTAATGTTTGTATAAATACTAAACTTCTTAAACCGTATACATTGCTATCGTCAAAACCAAATAGACCATTAGAGATAATTCCATTTCGTCCAAATAATAAAATGACGGATAAGGCAATGACAAACGGTGGAGAGATGATTGGCAACAGAGCAACAAGGTTGAAGAATTTTTTACCTTTCATTTCAGTCCGTGTTACCGCATATGCAAAAATAAATCCAATGATCGTTCCAAAGATGGCTGACATGATACCTAGCTGGATACTATTCCATAACGTTTTTAGAAAAAAACTGCTTGAAAAGGTTTCTACTATTAAAGAAAAGTCTAAAACCCCTTCATCATTTATCACAGTAATTTTGAACACTTGATAGATTGGATAAACTGAAAATACAAATAAAGATAAAAATATAATGATAATTAAAGCAAGCAAGTAAGGTTCTTTTACAAGCATTTTCATTCGTTTGAGTTGTCCATTGACTTTTGATTCTATTTTATTTGTTGATGGTGTTGTATTTGCCAAGCTTCTCTACTCCTTTGTAGGGTAAAACATGATCCCGTATTTACATTCCGAAAGGTTCCTTTCTATGAGACTTTAAGTAAGTCGGGTAAAATGAAAGAGGCAGCATGAAGCCGCCTCGTCTCCATAAATAATAATAAATTATTCCACTACAGCGTCTTTACCAACAACATAAGACTCAAATTTATCAAGTAACTCATCTCTGTTTTCTCCAGCCCATACAGCATCATAATTAATAACACTTAAATCAGAAAGTTTCACTGCACCTTCAGGCACTTTTGCCTCTGGATTTACAGGTAATCGGAAAGATCCTGATTCTGCGTATAAATCCTGTGCTTGTTTACTAATTGCCCAATCAATGAATTTTTGGGCATTTTCAGTTTGGTCACTCGGAGCACCTTTAATTAATGCAACAGCGCCAACTTCATAACCAGTACCGTCACTTGGGAAAGATAACGTGATAGGGTAACCTTCATGTTTAGGTTTTAAAATGTCATGAGCAAAGGAAAGGCCTACACCTGTTTCACCAAATCCAGCTTGTTTTGCTGGAGCAGATCCAGATTTGGTATATTGCCTAATGTTTTCATCAAGCTGTAAGAAGTAATCCAAAGCCTCTTGTTCACCTTTCAATTGTACAAGTGTGGCATAAACAGAGTATGCCGTTCCAGAGGACGCAGGATGAGCCATTGTAACATTCCCTTGGTATTCTGGTTTTAATAAATCTGCCCAGCTTTGAGGAGGTTCAATTCCTTCTTTTTCTAACCATTCGGTATTACTTGCAAAACCTAACGCTCCAACATATATCGGTGTCCATACTTTTTTAGCATCTCTGAATTGTTCTGAGATTTCAGACACTCCCTCAGGTTGGTAAGCTTCTAACAAATCATCATTTGCTGCTGCAACAAATGTATCTGATGGACCTCCAAACCAAACACTTGCTTGTGGATTTGATTTTTCAGCTTTAATTCGAGCTAATGTCTCCCCTGCAGATAAACGTACAAACTTAACTTCAATACCCGTTTCTTCTTCAAACTGTTCAATATACATAACAACTTCTTGTTCTGGAAATGCTGTATAAATTGCTACAGTATTAGAATCTGAACTACAACCTGCTGCTACTATGCTTATTAACAACAATACAGATAAAATAACGAATAAAGATTTTTTCATGAAATAGACCCCTCCAAATTAGTGTTTAAAATCATAGACTTCTAAAAAACATTGAACTATATGGCTGGTTTGTCACCTCCTCAGCGTAATATCTTTTGATTATTAAACTCTCTAAACCAAAGTGAGATGTGAGAGAGTTATGAAAGTAGGGTATGCGCTTAACCTAATAATGTAACAAATTACCGAAAAGTGATTTTCTTACAAGTATTTCTATTAACCAGAACAGAATTTAATAAAATAGACTCTGGTATTTCATCTGTATCAGAATGATTCATCATTTTCAATAATGTTTCTGCAGCATGTCGTCCCATTTGATTACGTGGTTGAGACATGGTTGACAATTGAATCCAATACAAACTTGATATTTCTAAATCATCAAATCCCATAATTGATATAGCTTCTGGAACATTCATGTTGTGTTGAGCTAGTGACTCTAGAGCACCTATTGCCAATAAATCGTTGTAAGCAAATAACGCGGTCATTTCTGGTATTTGTGAGAATAATTGATCCATTGCAATTCGACCAGACTGTATCGTTCTTCCACCTGTAAGTTGTATGTAATCAGAGATGTACGAGATATTGTGTTTTTCTAATGTATCTTTGTAACCTTGAAATCGATCAATCGCAATTTGTGTTTCTAAAGGGATTCCAATATAACCTATCTGTTTGTGACCTAGTGAAATTAAATGTTCAACGGCTTGACATGCACCATTGTAATGATTTACGTCAACAAAAGGTACCTTTAATCCTTTGGCAGGTCTTCTTCTTAAAAAAACAACAGGGATGTTTATATTAGATAACATGTCAACAAGTTCTTCGTCGACATGATCAGGAGTAATGATCAACCCGTCCATTTTTCGTTCCAATGCACTTTCAATGAAACGTTTTTCTTTGTCGCTATCTCGCAAGGTATTTCCAATAATGACTTGATATCCTTGTTCTGATAATAACTCTTGAGCACCAACAGAAATCGTTGAGAAGAAAGGATCTGTAATATCTGGAATCATTAATCCTACTGTGTAGGTACGTTGATGAATCAAACTTCTTGCTATACTATTCGGACGATAATTTAGTTTTTTAACGGTTTCTAAAACTTTCATTTTTGTTTCTTTTTTTATATCAGAATGATCATTCAAAGCGCGTGAGACAGTAGAAACAGAGATACCTAGTTGCTTTGCAATGTCTTTGATAGTAACCAATGTTTAATTCACCTCCGAGAAGAGAAATTTATTCTGTAGGTTTCGTTCCGGTAACGTTTCCGAAAATACAAATCATATGACAACGCTTTCAATTCAGTCTGGAAGCTCTAATAAAATATATTCTCATGATTAACTTGATATTTATGGAAGCGTTCTCGGTAACGTTTCCGATATCTATTATAGGTAATATTAACGTATTAAAAAAATTCAGTCAATACTTTTTGTAACATTTTGATCACATTTATATTTAAAAATGAAGCTTATCATTTATGATTTTTTTTTCATGATCTTATCGATTTTTAGTAAATACATCCAAGCAATCCATATCCAAATTACATATTATATCTTAATACTTAAATATTAGTAGAGGAGATGGTAATATGAATAACAAAAAAAATAATGAGGAAAAATTTACTATAATGACTTGGAATATATATTTTGGAGCTAATTTAGAACCTCTTATCGGTACAACACCAGAAGAAGTTCCACAAGTAACAACAGAAATTTTTAATCAATTTGAGCAAACTAATTTTCGAGAAAGGGCCAAGTCCATCTCACAACAAATTAAAAATATAAAACCTCATTTAATAGGGCTTCAAGAAGTAGCACTATGGACAGTTAGAAGTCTGACAACGAAGAGTGAAACAAATTTTTTAACTATTCTTTTAGAAGAATTAAAAAGGATAGGTTTGGAATACGGTGTAGTGGCATTGAATCATAACTTTAGTAGTGAATTACCCAGCAGTACGGGGGATTTGATTGGCATTTTAGATAGAGATGTTATTCTTGCAAAAAGGAATGCAGGTTTTTGTTTTTGTAATATACAAGAGGAGAACTTTTCTAAAAATTTAGTGGTTCCTGTAGGAGGTGTTTTGTTTACTGTTCTTCGGGGTTGGTCTTCTGTAGATATTTGTTTTCAAGGACAAAAATTCAGGTTATTGAATACACACTTAGAGGGGAATTCAGTAGATGTACAAATGGAGCAAGCAAAGGAGTTATTAAATGGTCCCGCTAATACTACACTTCCGATATTATTCATTGGTGATTTTAATTCAAATGCAGAGGGAGTTATAAAACCAACTTACGATTTACTGATTAACTTTGGGTTTACAGATGTTTGGAATATTTCAGGCATAGGATTTGGATTTACAGCGTTCCAGGCTAGAGATTTATTAAATCCTATTCCTACTTTGACTGAGAGGATTGATTTAATATTATTCAAAGGTAATTTTAATGTAAAGCTTTCTAATACTGTGGGTGATAAACAAGAAGATCGGACACTATCAGGACTTTGGCCTTCTGATCATGCGGGAGTTTTAAGTGAAAGTATTCAAATCATCATACATGGTGAGGTTGTATAAATTGGTTTTTAGATGGTAGAGTTTAGAATAAAGAGAATCAATCACATTTGTGAAAAGTTCTTGTTTTAAATATAATTTAACTTAGACATAAATAGTATTTGTGTAATTGAAATGTTATGAGGTGGGGTGGTCTTTAAATGAAAGGATTTAAAAAAAGTCATTATATTCTTATAATGATTATAGTTGCTGTCACTAGTATTTTGCTAATATCTAGCATTTTTTTTACAAGGGAAGAAAAAGTCCCAAATGAGTTGCCATCAAATCGTAATGAAATAGAATTGAGTGGTTCCGTTAAATCTGATGAGTTAAAATTGGCTATACAACTGAAAAATGATATTTTAAAACAACTAAATGGCAAAGGCTATAATGCAAGTTTTAGAAATGATGAGTATGAAGTGAATATTGCTGATGAATATATAAATAAGTGGATTGAAAGGATAGCGATTAATAAAGTAATGTCAGGAAAAACAGAGAATATAAAACCAGAGGAAATTCTTGAAGATGCAATTTCGAATGCTTTACGGTATGAAGTAACTTTAATCATGGCTAATCTCAATAACGTTGATATGAGTGAAGGATTATATTCATATATTGAAGGTACTAAAGAAGAAATGATGAGCATTGATACTGCTAAGAAAATAACAGATGAACTTGTAGATGGATTAGGTTTAGAAGGTGTTGATGAATTGTTTTTTGAATATGATGTGGATCATTATACACGAAATTATATTTGGTTACATCTAAGACCAAAGTATGAAGAGGAGAATCCTCAAAAAAATAATGAGACTGGGGGAGATTATAATAATCGAATGATAGACTTATATCATGAGGATATCAATACAATGATAAAGTCATTTTCAAAGACAGAATAATATAATTAAGCTTTATGATAATGAACCATAATATGCTCATTTAACTTTCCCCACAAAAACCTCACTATTAATTAATTTAGTAGTGAGGTTTTACAATGTCTAAAATAATATTAAATTGCGAACCAAACTGGTTAATATTTTTTAAATCTCCCCTTGATATATGATCATAAAAAATATAAAATAAAATATGAGAAAGCGCTTAACTTATTGTTAGATTACTAGATTGGATGGTGAAAGGCATAGTGAAACAGACTTTAAAGATAGGTATTATCGGTGCTGGTAGAATAGGAAAGTTGCATGCAGAGAATTTAGTTTTATTAGAAAAGGTTGAATTGAAAGCGATTTCTGATATTTACGTTGATAACGTGATAGATTGGGCGAATAAATTAGGAATCAATAAAACGACAAAAGATTATAAGGAAATAATAGAAGATCCAGAAATTGATGCAGTATACATATGCTCACCTACCAATACACATGCACAAATGATTAAAGAGGCAGCTGAAGCGAAGAAACATATTTTCTGTGAAAAACCGATTAGCTTTTCAGCAGAAGAAACATTTGAAGCACTAAAAGTTGTTGAGCAACATGGTGTGAAACTGCAGGTTGGTTTCAATCGACGTTTTGATCATAACTTTAAAAAGGTGCACGATACTGTTATAAATGGTTTGATTGGAGATCCGCATATCGTAAAAATCACTTCACGTGATCCTGAACCACCTCCTGCTGAATATATTAAAGCTTCTGGCGGTTTGTTTATGGATATGGCCATTCACGATTTTGATATGGCACGTTATGTGACTGGTAGTGAAGTAGAAGAGGTTTATGTTCAAGGTGCTAGTTTAGTAGATCCAGTGTTTAAGCAATATGGAGATGTGGATACGGCTATCATTACTCTGAAATTTGAAAACGGTGCCATTGGTGTGATTGATAACAGCCGAAAGGCAGTATATGGATATGATCAAAGAGTAGAGGTGTTTGGTTCTAAAGGTTCTGTAGCGATTCAAAATGATCATCCAACAACCGTTGAAATTAGTACGGTTCAGGGTGTGTTTAAAGATAAACCTAAATATTTCTTTTTAGAAAGATATAAGGATGCATATGTTGTAGAGTCAAAAGAATTTATACAGTCCTTACTTCAAGATTCACCACTAGTATGCACTGGCAATGATGGATATCAGGCGGAATTAATTGCAAAGGCAGCAAAGGAATCTTTGCAGCAAGGAAAGCCAGTAAAAATTGAACATTAAAAATGAAATCATAAAACCATAATTTTTCATTAAGGAGGTCTTTATGGAAACTATTCGTTTAACAATGTCACAGGCACTACTGAAGTTTCTAGATCAGCAATACGTTGAATTAGATGGCAAAGAAATAAAATTTTTTAAAGGTGTTATGGGCATATTTGGACATGGAAATGTGACAGGGATTGGGGAAGCGTTAGAACAAGATAAAGGAAGTTTAACCTATATTCAAGGAAAAAATGAACAGGGTATGGCACATGCTGCAATGGCATATGCAAAACAAAAAAATAGACTGGAAACCTTTGCTTGTACATCCTCTATAGGTCCTGGTGCCTTAAATATGGTCACTGCAGCAGGTACTGCTACTGTAAACCGCATTCCTGTGCTTTTTCTTCCAGGTGATATATTTGCATGTAGACAACCTGATCCTGTTTTACAACAAATTGAAGACCCTACAGATTATAATGTCACAGCGAACGATGCATTTAAACCAGTGAGTAAATATTGGGATCGTATTTCTAGACCAGAACAATTAATGACAGCAGCATTGAATGCGATGCGAGTGTTAACTGATCCTGTGGATACTGGAGCAGTTACGTTATGTCTTCCTCAAGATGTTCAGAGTGAAGCTTATGACTATCCTCTAGCATTTTTTGAAAAACGAGTTTTTTATATGGATAGAAAGCCTTTAACTCAAAGTGGGTTGCAGAGAGCTGCCCAACTTATCAAATCTAAAAAGAAACCTTTGATCATTGCAGGTGGTGGAGTGCATTATTCCTTAGCAACCGATACGTTGCAAGAGTTTGCTGAAACATTTCAAATTCCTGTAACAGACACACAAGCAGGTAAAAGTGCAATGTCTTGGGACCATCCTCTTAACATGGGGTCTGTTGGTGTGACAGGGTCATTGGCGGCAAATCTATTAGCAAAAGAGACAGATTTAGTAATCGCCGTGGGTACTAGATTAGCGGATTTCCCTACATCATCAAAACAAGCTTTTCAAAATCCACAAGTAGACATCATTAGCATTAATGTAAGTCCATTTGACGCTCTAAAAATGAACGGATTAAGCATCGTGGCAGATGCGAAAGAGACGTTAACATCATTAACACAAGTGTTAAGTCAAGAAGGGTATCAAACTGAATATGATCAAAGTCATTTATCGAGCTTGAAAAAAGAATGGGATACAGAGGTAGACCGATTATATGCATTAGAAAGTGATCGAGGTTTAACACAAACAAGAGTATTGGGTGAAATAAATGAATTTATTGATGAAAAAGATGTGATTGTAGGTGCAGCTGGAAGTTTACCAGGAGATTTACATCGTGTATGGCGAACAACTCAGCCTAAAACCTATCATTTGGAATATGGTTTCTCTTGTATGGGATACGAAGTTTCAGGTGCACTTGGTGTGAAAATGGCAGAGCCAAGTCGAGAGGTATATGCCATGTGTGGAGACGGAAGTTTCCTAATGTTACATTCAGAGCTTCTGACAAGTATACAAGAAGGTCAAAAAATCAATGTCATATTATTGGATAATCATGGCTTCCAATGTATTCATAACTTGCAAAGAGGGCATGGAAGTGATGGATTCGGAAATGAATTTCGTTATCGTTCTAAAGAAACAAATCGATTAACAGCTGATTATGTTCCGATAGATTTTGCAGCTTATGCCGGTGCGTTAGGTGTAAAAACATATAAGGTTCATACTTTAGAAGAATTAAAAGATGCTCTTGTACAATCGAAACGAGATACCATATCAACTTTAATAGATATTAAAGTTCTTTCTGGCACAAATACTGATGGATACGAATCATGGTGGCGGGTAGGTGTAGCAGAAGTTTCTGAAAGTGAAAAAGTACAACAAGCCCATAAACAGATGGAGCAAAACATCAAGTTAACTAAGCAATATTAATGAAAAGATAAGAGTAAACCACTTTAATATAACTAGTGAACTCGTTTAATAAAATTGAATGAGTTAAACTGATGACAAAAAGAGGTAAGAGGAGGAGATCATGAATGAGCATCTACCCTTTTAATCTAGGGATTTCGCCAATAAACTGGTCCAATGAAGATGTGAAAGAACTAGGAGAACACTATACATGTGAAACGATTCTAAATGAAATGAAATCACTAGGATTTGTAGGTACAGAAATGCATAGTAAATTTCCTAGTGAAGTTAGAGAGTTAAAAACAGTCTTATCCCGCAAAGGGATGCAGCTTGTTACCCAGTGGAAGGGTGTATTGTTTGCCGACAAGTCAAAACATGAGAGTGAATTGAAGGCATACAAAGATCATGTGCTTTTTTTAAAAGAGATGGGCTGTAGAGTCGTTGTGACATGTGAGCTTGGTGGTTCTACAATTGGTGATCCAAGAAGAGATGCAAATGTGACTGAAGTGAAACCACTGACGAGTGAAGAGTGGAGCAACATGGTGGAAGGATTGGAAAAGGCAGGTCAAATTTGTAAGGATAACGGTATGACATTAGTTTATCACCATCATATGGGAACAAATGTTGAAAAAACAGAAGAAATTGATAGATTAATGGAAGCGACAAATCCAGAATTAGTTTCCTTAACCTTTGATAGTGGACATGCTTATTATGGTGGTGCAGATCCATATGAGGTATTAGTTAAACATTATGATCGAGTTAAACATATTCATTTTAAAGATATTAGAAGAGAGGTTTTGGACGAAGTAAGAGAGGAGAAAATTAGCTTTAAAAACTCTATAGCAAAAAATGTGTTTACTGTTCCAGGTGACGGTGTAATAGACTTCGAACCTATTTTCTCTCTTTTATTAAATCGTAATTATAATGGTTGGGCAATATTAGAAGCGGAGCAGGATCCAGCTGTAAAAAACCCAGTGTTTTATGCACAAAAGTCAAAGGAATATATAAAGGATTTATTTGTTGAATTAAACAAATTATGATGTATTGAATCATTCTATTTTTGAGAAAATAGGGGGAAATAACGGAAATCAGGACTGTAAACGAGAATGAAATGCTTATCTAAAATGTAATTTAAAAAATCAGAAAGGAACGATCAAATGTCAGAATTCATAGTACCAACTAAACAACCAGATGATAAAGGACAAGTGATTTCTATTACTCCTGAGTCAGCTGGATGGCAATATGTAGGGTTTGAAGTCTTCTCCTTAAATGAAGGGCAATCACTTAAAAAAGTAACCGGAGATAAAGAGACTTGTATCGTTTTGCTTAGTGGTAGAGCTTCTGTAAATTCAAAGTTAGAGAAATGGGAAAATATCGGAAAGCGAATGGATATATTTGAAAAAATACCACCGTATTCTGTTTACATTCCATCAGGTGATTTTTATGAGGTGTTAGCACTAACTGATCTTCAACTAGCTGTTTGTTCTGCCCCTGGAAAAGGATCATTTCCAGCTCGATTAATTTCTCCTGAGGACGTTGGTGTGGAGCTAAGAGGATCTGGTAACATGGAACGCAGTATACATAATATATTACCAGAACAAGCTGAAGCAGATAGCTTATTAGTTGTAGAAGTATTTACTCCAGAAGGTCATTGGTCTAGTTACCCGCCTCACAAACATGATCAAAATAATCTGCCAGAGGAGTCCTATTTAGAAGAGACCTATTATCATAAAGTGAATCCTGAACATGGTTTTGCCATTCAACGTGTTTATACAGATGATCTCTCGTTAGATGAAACATTAACAGTGAAAAATGGGGATGCAGTGCTTGTACCTAAAGGATATCATCCAGTATCTGCTCCACCTGGTTATGAAGTGTATTATCTAAATGTGATGGCAGGACCTGTTCGAACTTGGGCATTTAAAAATGATCCAAACCATGAATGGCTAATGAGTAGAATGAGAGCATATGGAAGTCAGGTGAAATGATATGAATCTATTAAACTTTGATCAAAATAAAAAACTAGACTTTATAGGTGTAGGTAGATTATGTGTCGACTTAAATGCGAATGAAATTCATAGACCGATGGAAGAAACAATGACATTTACGAAATATGTAGGCGGTTCTCCAGCGAATATAACGATCGGTTTATCTAGATTAAATATGAAATCCGGTTTTATCGGGAGAATTGCAGATGACCAAATGGGTCGATTTATAAAGCAATATTTAAACAATAACAACATTGATACATCCAATGTGATCACAGATAAATCTGGAACTGTCACAGGATTAGCTTTTACAGAAATCAAAAGCCCAACGGATTGCAGCATTCTTATGTACCGTGATAATGTAGCCGATTTGAAGTTAGAACCAAACGATGTATCAGAGGAGTATATTAAACAATCCAAAGCTATTTTAATCTCGGGTACTGCGCTTGCAAAAAGCCCTTCTAGAGAAGCAGTTTTCCTAGCGTTACAATATGCTAGAAAACATGGTGTTGTCGTATTTTTTGATGTTGATTATAGACCTTATACTTGGGAATCAGAACAAGAAACAGCGATATATTACAATTTAGCAGCAGAAAAATGTGATGTCATCATAGGAACTCGTGAGGAATTTGATATGATGGAAAAAATGGAAAACTATGAAAAAAGTGATGATTGGGTGACTGCAAAAAAATGGTTTGATTACAATGCCAAAATTGTAGTCATTAAACATGGAGCAGATGGTTCTATTGCTTATGCTAAAGACGGAAAATCATATACAGGATCTGTATTCCCGGCAAAAATAGTGAAAACGTTTGGAGCAGGGGACTCATATGCTGCGGGCTTCATTTACGGATTGATGAATGGTTGGGAAGTGAATAAAGCTATGGAGTTTGGCAGTGCAGCGGCATCCATTGTTATATCTAGCCATAGTTGTTCAGATGCAATGCCGACTTATGAGCAGATTAGTAGTGTCATAGACAATCATAGTAAGTAACTTATAAAGTGAAGTGCAATGAAGAAGATATAAATTCATAAAATGCAAGCTAGATTTATAGAATAATTCCATAAGGTGCTTTTAGCTATACAAGTACAAAAAAATAGATTTATAAAAAATGGAGGGGACAAAGTCATGACGAATAAAACACAAATCGAAACATTAAAGAACTTCATTGGCGGACAATGGGTAGATTCCGCAGCAACGGATACATTATCAGTACCAAATCCAGCAACAGAAGAACAAATCGCAGAAGTACCAATTTCTACAAAAGAAGATGTAGCTAAAGCTGTGGCAGTGGCAAAAGAAGCTTTTAAAACATGGAGCAAAACAGCTGTACCTAGAAGAGCACGTATATTGTTTAAATACCAGCAATTATTAGTAGATCATTGGGATGAGCTTGCTAAGTTAATTACGCAAGAGAACGGTAAAAGCTATAAAGAGGCATACGGAGAAGTTCAGCGGGGAATAGAATGTGTAGAATTTGCAGCAGGTGCTCCTTCTTTAATGATGGGTAAACAATTACCTGATATTGCAACAAATTTAGAATCAGGAATGTATCGTTATCCAGTTGGTGTTATAGGTGGAATTACACCATTTAACTTTCCTATGATGGTTCCTTGCTGGATGTTCCCGTTAGCGATTGCATGTGGAAATACATTTGTATTAAAACCTTCTGAAAGAACTCCTATACTAGCAAATCGCTTAGCAGAACTTTTCACAGAAGCTGGTTTGCCTGATGGCGTATTTAATATCGTTCATGGTGCACATGATGTAGTAAATGGTTTATTAGAACACCCCGATGTACCTGCCATTTCATTTGTTGGTTCACAACCTGTTGCTGAATATATTTATAAAACTGGGGCAGCGAATGGAAAACGTGTTCAAGCATTAGCAGGTGCTAAAAACCATAGTATTGTTATGCCCGATGCTAAGTTAGATGAAGCTGTTGAACAAATCGTTACTGCAGCTTACGGATCAGCAGGTGAAAGGTGTATGGCCTGTTCTGTTGTAGTAGCAGTGGATGATGTGGCAGACGCATTAATTGAAAAAATAAAAGAAAAAGCAGATGGAATTAAGATGGGGAACGGATTAGATGAAGATGTCTTTTTAGGTCCTGTCATTCGAGCAGAACATAAAGAGAGGACAGCAAATTACATCGAAATTGGAATTAATGAAGGTGCTGAATTAATACGTGATGGACGTAATGATGAATTTGTTAACGAAAAAGGATATTATATTGGACCGACAATCTTTGACAATGTCACATCTGAGATGAAAATTTGGAAAGATGAAATTTTTGCTCCGGTATTATCCATCGTTAGAGTGAAAAATTTAGAGGAAGCAGTGGAGATTTCCAATAAATCTGATTTTGGTAATGGTGCGTGTTTATTTACTCAGGATGGAAGCAATGTGAGATATTTTAGAGAGAATATTGAGTCTGGGATGTTAGGAATCAACTTAGGAGTCCCTGCTCCTATGGCATTCTTCCCATTTTCAGGTTGGAAAAACTCCTTCTATGGTGATTTACATGCAAATGGTACAGATGGTGTAGAATTTTACACAAGAAGAAAAATGATGACAGCTCGTTGGACTTGATGAAATACGGAAGAACCGCCTGAGGCGGTTCTTATTCTTCATGTTATATAAGGAAATCGTAGTTATGTTCTAACATGTAAGTTTTTTTTCTGTAATTAGAGTATAATGATTGGAAAAGGGGAACGAAAAAAGCTAGAAGGAGTTTTTTTATATCATGAAACCTACGATTTACGACATTGCACGTGAAGCTGGTGTATCGATTGCAACGGTATCAAAAGTGATCAACAATACAGGTAGAATCGGAGATAAAACCAAGCAGAAGGTCATGAAGGTGATGAAGGATCTTGATTACCAGCCAAGTATAGTTGCTTCGGCATTAACGGGAAAGAAAACTCATACAATTGGTCTCCTCATTCCAGATATTGCAAACCCATTTTTTGCTGAAATTGCTCGAAGTGTTGAAGATATGGGGAATGAATTAGGTTTTAGTGTGATGATGTGCAGCACGGATAATAATATAGACAAAGAATCCAAGTATATATCATTATTAGAGCAAAAAAGAGTGGATGGAATTATATTAGCTACAGGAACTCATAATATGACTATTTTGCAAAATCTATTAAAGAAAAAAGTACCGATTGCATTAATTGCTAGGGACATGCCCTCACTTCCTGTAGATACTGTATTAGTAGATGATTATATGGGAGGATACGAAGCTACTTCACACTTAATTAAATTGGGTCATCAAAAAATTTCTATTATTGCAGAAGATTTAACAGTGATGAGTAGTAAAGAGCGTATTCGAGGGTACTGCCAAGCTTTAGAGGATCACGGATTAATGTATGATGAACGTTATTTACACGTAAGTGATTTCACTATTAAGGGAGGGAAACAAGTCGCAACGAAAATTCTATCTGAAAACAATCCGGCTACTGCAATTTTCGCTTGTAATGATTTACTTGCAATGGGAGCTATTCAAGCAGCTCGTGAAAAAGGGGTTCAAATACCAAAAGACCTGTCCATTGTTGGATTCGATAATACAATTTTAGCTTCATTATGTGATCCTCCTCTGACTACGATCGCACAACCTATACAAGATATGGGTAAACAAGTTGTAGACTTGTTAGTAAAAGAGATTAAAGAGGAAAAAACTACAAAACAACGTGTTGTATTAATGCCGAATTTGGAAATTAGAAAGACTACAGGAGAGAGAAGAAGGAATTAGTTAAAGAATAGAATTTATGCAAAAATGAAATGAAGCAGCAGAGTTACAGAAAAGAAAATAATGTATCTCTGTTTTTTTGTTATGTTCTCTAATGGTCATTCTTGATCCTAGAACATATATTCTGTAAAATGGGGTGTATAAGAATTGTAATGGAAATTGAGCATAGATACGGTTAATAAGGAGTTTAAATAATGAATAGATTAACGGGTAAATTTAATTCCCTTCATGAGCTGATCACAGAAATTAGAAACATGCCCCAGTTCAAATCGCAAATTACGCATTGGCATACGATACCAGCTAAAGAAGCACGTTTTGCAAAATTCCCTGAACAAATCCATGAAAACTTGAAACAGGTTTTTTTGGACAGAGGCATTTCAAATTTATATACACACCAAGCAGAGTCCTTTCAAGAAATAAACAAGGGAAATCATGTGGTAACAGTAACTCCTACGGCATCAGGGAAAACGCTTTGTTATAACTTGCCTGTATTGCAACGCTTGTTGGAGGATGACAGTGCTAGAGCTTTGTATATGTTTCCTACAAAAGCATTGGCACAGGATCAGGTGGCAGAAGTAAATGAAATTGTCAATTTATTAGAAATGAATATAAAGGCCTACACCTATGATGGAGACACAGCACCAACGGCAAGACAAGCGATACGTAATGCAGGTCATATAGTAGTGACAAATCCAGATATGTTACATTCAGCCATTCTCCCTCATCATACAAAATGGGTAAAATTGTTTGAGAATCTGCAATTTATTGTTATCGATGAGTTACATACATATCGAGGAGTATTTGGTAGTCATGTTGCCAACGTATTACGCAGATTAAAACGAATTTGTAATTTTTATGGCTCAAATCCTCAATTTATTTGTACTTCAGCAACCATTGCGAATCCGAAGGAACATGCAGAACGATTACTAGAACAAAAAGTATCTTTAATTGATAAAAATGGGGCACCGGCTGGCGAAAAACATGTTGTTTTTTATAATCCTCCTGTTGTGAATCAACAATTAGGCATACGAAGAAGCAGTGTGTTAGAATCTCAAAAACTAGCAAGTTTATTATTGAAAAATGGTATTCAAACCATTGTGTTTGCTAGAAGTAGAGTACGTGTTGAAATTTTATTAACTTACTTACAGGAACAAACCAAAAATGAATTTGGTACAAAATCAATCCGTGGTTATCGTGGAGGATATTTACCAAAACAAAGAAGAGAAATTGAGCGGGGATTAAGAAATGGGGAAATTCGAGGTGTCGTTTCTACAAATGCACTGGAATTAGGGATCGATATAGGTCAGTTGCAAGCGTGTGTGCTGAACGGATATCCAGGTAGCATTGCGAGTACATGGCAGCAATCAGGCAGAGCTGGTAGAAGACAGGAAAGCTCACTTACTTTTATGGTTGCAAGCAGCAATCCATTAGACCAATATATTATTCAAAATCCTCAATTCTTCTTTGAAGCAACACCTGAGGAAGCAAGAATAGAAGCAGATAATTTATTAATTTTAATTGATCATATCAAATGTGCTGCTTATGAATTGCCGTTTGAAAAAGGAGAAACATTTGGAGGGGAGACATTATTAGAAGTACTAGAATTTTTAACTGAAGAAAAGGTACTGCATCAAGTCCGAGATCGTTGGTATTGGATGGAGCAATCGTTTCCAGCCCATAATATTTCTTTACGTTCTGCTGCTCAAGAAAACTTTATTATTATAGATATGACAGAAGGCAGCAGGGTCATTGGTGAAGTGGACCGTTTCAGCGCTCCCACTTTAATTCACGAAGAAGCGATTTATATCCATGAAGGTATACAGTTCCAGGTAGAAAAGTTGGATTTTGAGGAGAAAAAAGCATTTGTAAGGAAAGTGGATGTTGACTATTTTACAGATGCAAATTTAGCAGTCCAATTGAAAGTGCTTCAAGTAGATAAACAGAGTGAAACCAAAACACATGATCTCCAATATGGGGAAGTAACTGTTAACGCTAAAGCAACATTGTTTAAAAAAATCAAATATAAAACACATGAAAACATTGGGTCTGGTCCAATACATTTACCAGAAGAAGAGTTGCACACCAGTTCGTATTGGTTTTCATTTGCTGAAAATATTTTAGAAACTCGAAGTAAAAACGAGCTGCAGTTTGCTTTACTAGGACTTTCAAACGTATTAGTTCATATTGCACCATTATATTTAATGTGTGATCCGATGGATATTCTAGTGGTGCCACAAGTCAAAGCCATTCATACTAAATTGCCAACGATCTTCTTCTATGATCGTTACCCTGGGGGAGTAGGGTTAAGTGAACGATTATATGAAGTGCATCATGCACTGTTAAGACAAGCAAAAGATTTAATTCAAAGTTGTACTTGTTTAAGCGGATGTCCTGCTTGCGTAGGGCCAATCGAAGAGGTTGGATTAACTGGGAAAGAGTTAGCACTTGAACTTTTGAGCGTTTTGATTGAGGAAAAGGGTGCTAAATTACAATAACAGCTAAGTATTTTAATCTAATAGTGAAGCATGTTCCAATGAAATGAAATGAATTGTGGGGGGATAAGATTGAGCCAACTAAAAAACAGATTAAATAGATTGAAACAAACTCAAACTTCAGCTAGTGCTAATGATATAGAGCCCTCTTCTCATTTAAATGGAGTAGAAGAATGGAACAGGATAGGAGCAGTTACTGATACGAATGAATACGGTTCTTTTGTGAAAAGGGATATAAAGATTCCATTGCATAAAAAGGTTGGTTTCTATCCATTATCTAAATTGGTAAATTGTGCTCATGTTTTATCTCACATGCAAGCATTAGAATCAAATGTTATACACGATAAAATGTTATTTTTTGATACAGAAACAACGGGTTTAGGGATTGGTGCTGGGAACGTGCCGTTTATGCTTGGGATTGGTTATTATACAGATGATGTATTCATAGTAGAGCAATTATTTATTCGTAATCCAAGTGAAGAATTAGCGATGTTAGCTTATATAAATGAAAAGTTCCAACACTTTACTCATCTAGTCTCTTATAATGGTAAAACGTTTGACCTACCTTTACTCAAAAATAGATTCATAATTCATCGACTGGCTTTTGAAGGGGAACATTTGGAACATATAGATTTATTATATCCATCTAGAAGTTTGTGGAGAAATACTCTAACCACTTGTAAGTTAAGTCATGTGGAGCGTCAAAGATTAGGAATTCATCGTATAGATGATGTGCCAGGTTCAATGGCACCTACGTTATATTTTAAATACTTAACAGAAAAAGATCCTAACATTGTGGCGGATGTGTTTTGTCATAATGAAGTAGATATTGTGACCTTAGCTGCTCTGAGTATTTATTTTACAGCTTTATTTGAGAATACAGATTTATATAATAGTTTAGAATTGGATGAGTTATATCGCTTGTGTCTTTGGTTCAACAAAATGGAATTAACAGAACAGTTCCAGCATGTTTATGAATTGCTCGCTTCTAGAGCCAAAGAGGAAGATCCAAATTATTTTATCCCCCTAGCTATGATCTTTAAGAAACAAAAGAAAGTTGAAACATCTGTTTTTTTATGGAAAAAATTTATTGAACTGCAAGGACACCAACGAATAATAACTACTGAACCGTATATAGAGTTGGCGAAATATTATGAACATCGTATAAAGGATTTAAATCAGGCGATTTATTATACTAAAGAAGCGGAGCAAAGAGTGTATAATCGAGTTTCTCTATCAAAAAGGGATCAAAAATATACTGAAGCGTTGCAGGAAATTCAAAAACGGAAAACTCGATTGGAAAAGAAAATAATGACGAAAAAGAAACAAGCCGTTAAAGATAGTTCACAATTAAGACAAGTTGAGATGAATGTGTAACAACAAATTGATATACACATGTTTACATGAAGAAACACTCCTGCAATTAGAATGGAGTGTTTTAAAGTATTAATAAGTATTACATTATTCCGTTTTTTTACCCTCATAACATTTTCGACAGACAGAATGATATGATTCATTACCGCCAATTTGGATCTGCTCACCAGCATAAACAGGTTTGCCATCTTCGAACCGCAGTACCATCGTTGCTTTTCGGCTGCAAAAGGAACAGATCGTTTTAATTTCTTCAATTTTATCAGCATATAAGAGCATGTATTGACTACCTTCAAATAATTCATTACGGAAATCGTTTTTGAGTCCATATCCGATAACAGGAATATGAAAGTTATCGACTATTTTAGCCAATTGTAATACTTGGTCTTTTTTCAGAAATTGGACTTCATCTACTAATATACATGCAATGTTAGATTTTTCTTTTACAATATCTATCAAGTTTGTATCATTATAAATAGGAATGGCTTTTCTTTTAAATCCAATTCTTGAAGAAATGTAACCGACTTCATCTCGGTCATCTATACCAGAAGTGAAGATTAATACTTCTTTACCATGTTCCTCGTAATTGTGTGCTACTTTTAATATATCAATTGATTTTCCGCTATTCATAGAACCATATCTGAAAAAAAGCTGCGCCATTTGATTTCTCCTCTCAAGTTCATCTTACAATATCATATACCATAAGTGAGGGATCAGGGAACCCATTTACGTTAATACGATATAATGGAAAAATAAAAACACTTCTCTAATGTAAAAGAAGTGTTCATTGTAAGGTTTATCATTTAAAGAACCTCTTAGATTTGCAAGACTTTTCACATAGTCCTTCTGGAATACTAGAATTACATTTGTTTTCATCAATTGTGAAATTGTCACTTTCTGATGAGTTATTTTGGATATCTGGATTATTTCCAAGTAAACAGTTAGATCGGATTCCAAAGAAATCTATTGTGGAATCTTTTATAATAATTCCAGCTTCTCTATTGTTTTCTATACAGTTATGATCTACGATCGTTTGAATTTCATTATCAAATGATTCATTCACTTGTATTCCATTGCTTTTATTGATTTGACATATATTTTTTATAACACGATTACCAAGACCAGTTAATTCAATTCCGTTACTTTGATTTTTATTACAGACATTGCCCCAAATGATGTGAGTAATCTCGGTTGCATTAATGCCATTTAATGAATTTCCAATTGCTTTATTCAAAAACCATAAATTATCATCAGATCGAGAGAGGAATCCGTTGGCTCTATTATCTATAGCACAATTTTCGATGCAAATATGTTCATCATTGAATGAAAAACCATTCAAGATGTTATTTTTTGCCTCGTTAAATAAAAATATATTGCAATCTACAACTATAAAACCATGAACTTGATTTTTGTTTGCTTTACATTTAATAAAGTAATTAGTATCTTCACCATTAAACCCATTTCTCCCATTCATAATTGCTTCACACTGATTGAAAAAGCTTACATCTTCAGTGATCATAAATCCATCTTCAATATTATTTTTTGATTGAATTTTTTCTAATGTATTAAAATCCTCCTCTATATTTACTCCATTGACCCCAAAATTTTGTACCGTGAGATTCTCTAAAGAATTGAGGCGGCTGCTAATTGTAATCCCATCCCCTTCTATATTTGTGCCATCAAGGATTGTTTTACATCTACCTGATCCTACAATTCTAAGACGTTGTTTATTAATAGGAATGTTCACTTGCTCATGAAAAATGCCTTCATTCACGTTTATTTGAAAACCATCTTCTGCACCATTTACAGCTTGTTGAATAGATTCTCCTTTTTGGACATTTATGATATCATTTTCTTCACATAATCCTTGCGGGATACTTGTTTCACAATCATTTTCTGCAAATGTACTGTCCATTATTGATTCTTCCAACAAGATATCTGGATTATTTCCTCTTATACAGTTCGAACGGACAGCAGTTTCATCACCAGCTATATGAACGCCAGCCTCCTTGTTATTTTTTACGAAGTTTCGATCAATGACATTCTCATTGCTTCCCACCTGAATTCCAGCTTTTTTATTATTGCTTACATGATTTTTTATAATTCTTGTTACGCCATTCATTGCTAATATGCCATTTAGCACATTGTTTTTGCTGATATTGTAAAATAATGTTACTTCACTATTTATTAAAAAACCATTTTCTTTATTTTCAATTGACTTGTTAAACACATAAACATTTTCAAATGAATTAGTGGAATCACTAAAACCGTTTTTCCCATTTTTTATAGCAGTGTTGGAGAAAATATAACATTGTCCTCTTCCAAGAAGAAATCCATTTTTAGTGTTTTGTTTGGCTACACAACAAAATATTAAATTCTTACTAACATTGCTTTCTACTAATACTCCGTTAGATTTATTATTTATTAATTTACAATGCATAATAAAAGTATTACCTCTTCTTGAAATGATTCCATCTCCAACATTTCCATTTATATCGCATTCAAAAACCAAATTTCTTCTCCCGTCGTTTAGTTCAATTCCTATTTCATTGTTTATGACTTGTACCTTATGGATAATATTTTCTTGATAATTCACAAAAATACCTGTGCCTTTGAAGTTTTGCACTGTTAAATTTTCAATGGTAACTAATTGATTATTTATAGTTATGCCATTACTAACACCTAAGGTCTGCCCATCAATGATTGTTTTTCCTTTACCTGCTCCAATAATGCGAAGACCATCTATATTAATGGTAAGCGCTTCAGAGAAATCTCCTTCACCTACTCTAATAGTATCGTATGGAGCAGACACTGCTAATGCATCATTAATCGTTGGAAATTCATTAGTTGGGACTTTTCGTACGGTCATTTCGTATTATCCTTTCTAATTTTTAGTTATTGTTACATCATATGAAACCTTAAGGTAAAAGTCCTAGACAGGTGACCCTTTTTATAAAGATAGGCAATGTGGATTAGGCAATCGTTTGATTTTAATTTATATATGAGAAATAGGGCAAATGCACCAGACAAGAAGCACATATTATGCATAACTTAAAGGAAATCAATATAGGTAGGTGAGCAGAATGGATAATCTTTTTTTGAAAAATCAAATTAATCAGGCTAGACAAATGTTAAATCAACAAATGTCACGTATACAAGGAAGTAATGGGGGACAAAGTGGACAATTAAAGTTACAAAATGATCATTTTAAAAGTTTATATGAAGTAATGAATCAACAATTAAATCAAGTGAAACAGTTTCAAGGAAATGAGCAAATCAACGGTTTAATCAATCAAAATCGTGATTTGTTAGAAAAACACATGAAAAAAATGGATGAGATGTTTTCAAATATGGACTTAGAAGGGGAAAATAACTCTTTAAATGCGTTGAACAAAAAAATGAATAACTTACTGGACTCATTTCTAGAAAAAAAGAAGTAATCGTAATATATACAAGAGTTTTTTGATTAACTTGTCATAGAATAGACAACAATGTGTATAGACAGCGCTTGATTTTACTCAATTTCACGATAAAATAAAGTGAACCTTTCTTTCATTATGGAGGAGAGTGAAGGGTGATTAATAAATGTATGTTGGATGCCATGTCAGTATTAGACACGGGTTTCTAAATGCGGCTAAGACTGCAACACAACTTGGAGCAACTGCCTTCCAGTATTTCCCGAAAAACCCACGAAGCTTAAAAATAAAAAAGTTAAATGAACTAGATGCTCAAGCTTGCGATAAATGGTGTAAAGAAAAAAAACTGGTATCGATTGCACATACACCATATCCAACAAATCTAGCTGTGGATGAGAACTTAAGAAATCCGATGGTGGCATCAATTTTAAATGATTTAGAGATCGCAAATGCTTGTGGATCATTGGGGTTAGTTGTCCATTTTGGTAAATATAGTGAAAAAAACACGTTACAAGGATATAAAAATATATTACAATGTTTAAATGAAGTACTTTCTCAATGGGATGGTAAAACATTAATTTTATTAGAAAATCAAGCAGGTATGGGTACCAAAATGGGAATGACTTTTGAGGAATTGTTACAGATTCGCAATCTAGCGCACTTTTCTGAAAAAATTGGTTTTTGTTTTGACACCTGTCATGCTTACGCAAGTGGATTATGGAATGAAACGAATTGGAATGAATTTTGCCGTCATGGTGAAGAACTTGGTTTTTTTTCACATGTGAAGGCAGTACATTTAAATGACTCCAAATATCCCAGTGGTTCTTACCGTGACCGCCATGAGAATATTGGTTATGGTACTATAGGAGAAGAAAGATTCAAATTGTTTTTAAAGTCAGATTGGTTGAAAGCGATTCCGATTATATTAGAAACACCAACTTCTGAACATTTTTCATATCAACAAGAGTTGGAAATTATAAATAGATTAATTCATAAAGGGAGTTAGAAGATGATTAATGTTTATCTAGATGATTTACGACCCTGCCCTAAGGGGTTTGTATTAGCTAAAAATATTGAAGAGTGTATTGTTTTATTACAAGAAAGTGATGTGAATATATTATCCCTAGATTTTGACTTAGGTTGGAATGAACCTACGGGATACGATTTAACAAAAATGATGGTGGAAAAGAAATGCTTCGCAAAGGAAATATTTCTGCATACCTCTGATTCAAATGGTAGAATGGAAATGTATCAGTTGTTATATCAGCACAAACCAGATGATGTAGTATTGCATAATGGCCCGATGCCATATGAATTATTAGAGCAATATATGTAGAATTTGTTGAAACAGGTGAGCGGATGATTAGACTAGACCATGTTTATTTTAGAAGAGATTCTCGAGAGATATTATCAGATATTAATATCGAAATGAATAAAGGTGAACATTGGGTTATTCTTGGCAAAAATGGCTCAGGGAAAACAACAATTCTAGAGATGTTAAACGGTTATCTTTTTCCTAGTCAAGGTACTATTGAAGTGCTTGGAAATCAATTTGGGAAATGTGATGTAAGGGAAGTTCGTAAAAGTATTGGTTATATCAGTCAGTCCTTGTTAGAAAAATTGAACTTTAGTGATCCAGTTTGGGAAGTTGTTGCAACAGGTTTATATGGATTCCTTAGATTTTATCAAGAGATTCCAGATGAGGTTAAAAACCAATCGAATGAAATACTGGCTCAATTGAACTTATCTTATTTAAAAGATCAACCTTTAGGTTTATTGTCACAGGGTGAACGGAAAAAAGTTTTGCTAGCAAGGGCATTAATAAGCGAACCTGAAATTATTATAATGGATGAGCCTTGTGCTGGTTTGGATTTATATGAAAGAGAAAAATTATTAATGGAATTTGATAGATTTAATACAAATGGTATAAGTTTAATTTATGTAACGCATCATGTAGAAGAAATAGTCCCCTTATTTTCAAATGTAATGTTATTGAATAATGGAGAAATCATTGCATCAGGAAAGAAAAAAGAAATATTAACGAGTGAGAGGATACATCATACATTCCAAATTCCTGTTCAGATTGAATGGATTAATGATCGACCTTGGATACAAGTATTATAGCGTGACAAGGGTTGGATAATGAAACATATTTAACATATAACAGTGCGTGAACTCTCGGTATAGGAGGTTCAATCGGACTGTTAATCTAGTTTGGAGGCGTATTTTATGGAACAAGTCATCATTATTGGTGCAGGTCCTTGTGGTTTGTCTGCAGCATGTGAGTTGCAGAAATATAATATACATCCCTTAATTATAGATAAAGGCTGCATAGTGAATTCCATTTATCATTTTCCTACTTTTATGCATTTTTTTAGTACACCGGAATTAATAGAAATAGGAGATATCCCTTTTACAACGATTCAAGACAAACCAAGTCGGCACGAAGGATTGAATTACTATCGTTTGATCGCAGAAAGGAAAAACTTAAGGATTCAAACTTACGAAAAAGTGACATCAGTCATAAATCATGAAGAGTATTTCAGAGTATCAACCGAGAATCGTATTGGTAAAGTCCATCAGTATGAAACGAAAAATGTAATTATTGCAACAGGTTATTATGACAATCCAAATCTATTAAATATACCTGGTGAGAATTTATCGAAAGTAAGCCATTATTTCAAAGAAGCCCATCCTTATCAGGGAAGGAAAGTCGCTGTCATCGGTTTGAAAAATTCAGCCGTTGATGCTGCAATGGAGCTTCAAAGATGTGGTGCGGAAGTAACTGTTATTCATAGACAAGATTATATATCAGACAGTGTTAAAAAGTGGGTACGCCCTTTGTTTGAAAGCTTAATCGAAAAAGGGAAAATAGACATGCTTTGGAATTCAGAAGTGAAAGAGATCAAAGAGCAGTCTATCGTAATTGATCAGGATGGTATTAAACATGAGTTTGAGAATGATTTTGTCTTTGCAATGACAGGGTATCACCCAGATCATTCATTTATAGAGTCGATGGGTGTGAAATTTAATAAAGAAACGGGAGCACCGAGATTTAGTGAAGAAACGATGGAAACCAATGTCAAAGGTTTATATGTGGCAGGCGTTTTAGCTGCAGGTAATGATGCAAATGCCATTTTTATAGAAAATGGACGATTCCATGGAAAGATCATTGCCAAAGATATAAATGAGCGAAGAAATTGAGGGGGTAAAAAATGAACCCAGTAGCAAAGATTCTGATATTAGTTGGTGTAGTTCTTATCTTGTTCGGATTTGTATGGCAAGTTGGTGGACGATTTCTGCAATTAGGTAAACTTCCAGGTGATATCTTTATAGAGAAAGAAAATTTTAAATTTTACTTTCCTATTACTACTTGTATATTAATCAGTGTGGTGGTTTCTATCATTTTTTATATCGTGCGTTTGTTTAAATAATATTTTGCGTTAGAGTTAGTATCGGAGCTCCACTCTGTAAGCTCTGAAAGGTCATGAAATTAAAGTACGCTATGGGAGAGAATCATGCAATGCATTTTAGTCTAGAAGTCATTATCATATTATTTTTTGTGGCTATCCTCGCAGGTTGGGTCGATACCATTGCTGGTGGAGGAGGATTGCTTACTATACCGGCGATGTTGTTGGCTGGTTTACCCCCTGCAACGGCAGTAGCAACCAATAAACTCCAAGGCAGCAGCGGTACATTCATTGCTACTATGTTTTTTATAAAAAAGGGAGCTGTAGATCTTAAAGAGATAAGGTTATCAATATTAATGACTTTTTTGGGAGCTGTCATTGGCGGTTGGATAATGTTGCAGATACGTGCAGAATATCTCGAATTGATACTGCCTTTTTTGCTTATTTTTATTGGATTGTATTTTTTGTTTTCACCAAATATTGAAAATAAAGATCGAAAAATGAAGATGAGATTATCGCTTTTCTCCTTTTCTGTCGCTCCTTTTCTTGGTTTATACGATGGTTTTTTTGGTCCGGGTACGGGTAGTCTAATGGCATTATCGTTTATTGCGTTATGTGGATATAGTGCTTCAAAAGCAACTGCTCATGCTAAAGTTTTGAATTTTACAAGTAATATTTCCGCTTTGTTATACTTTGTATTCTTCGGACAAATTGTTTGGGCTATTGGAATCATTATGATGCTTGGTCAAATTATAGGTTCATATATTGGAGCGAAGATGGTATTAGAAAAAGGAGCTTCATTAATAAAGCCAGTCGTGATTACTGTTTGTTTTTTCATGGCTATTCAAGTTTTTTGGAAAAATTTTGGACTTTAAAGATAAATTAAATATAAAAAAACGAAAAAAGTGAGAGGAGAAAGTGTTATGGATTTTAATGAATATCAAATGAAAGCTATGCGAACTGCAACAGGATCTGACTCGGAAGAACTGTTATTGAATACCGCTTTGGGGTTATGTGGTGAAAGTGGAGAGGTTGCAGATCAACTGAAAAAGCATATATTTCAGGGTCATGAACTTAATAGAAAAAAGTTGGAAATGGAATTGGGTGATGTTTTGTGGTATTTAGCTGCAGGTGCAGAAGCTTTAGGGATTTCATTGGAACAAATTGCAAAAGGGAATATAGCAAAATTAGAAAAAAGGTATCCTAACGGGTTTGAGTGTGAGAAGAGTATCAATCGAACCATATAAAAGTTTGATGTTTTTTTGGTAAGAATAGGATATAATTGACCTATGGTAGATCGATAAAATATCAGATAAGGATGTGATGTTCTACTATGTTTGATTATATATATAAAAACAAATTCGTCTTTTTTACTTTAGGCACTATTCTGCTTTTTACAACTAGCTGTGGAATAGATGAAGCTACAATTGAAAATTCAAACTCAGAGATCGAGATTAGTTCAGGTGGTATAAATATTAATGAAAATTCTAATTCTGATGAACTTACAGAGCTAAAATATGTTCAAGAAGCTTTGTTAGTACAGATTGAATCGGAGGAAGAGTTAATAGATCGATTTGAAGAAGCTTTAATTTTGAGAAGTGGTGCTTTAGCTAGAGTATATTTAGATGAAGCTTTAAAAGAAGAAATCACCATTTTACGATTAGGCGGTATAGGGGTGTCTAATCGACAGATGGCAGAACTAACAGTTTTAACAAAGCGGAAAATTGGTGAATTTGAAACAAGCTTCGACATCAAATATACGTTGAAATCAGGAGCATCTGATATTATAAAAATCACTGTTTCAAAAGAAAGTTTCTCAGGTTATAAAGCGTATATCATTACAGATATAGATGGGGAGATTCCTTCTTTTACTTCAGAGTTAACTTGAGAACAAATATTAAAAAAATGGAACATACGTCCTATGGTAAATATATAACTTATATATTACTATTTTCTTATATTGGTATGAATAGAGAAGTAGTTATTATTTTCAGTAGTAGGTGTTCCAAAATGAACGAAAATCATTTAAACCCAAAGGATTGCTTAGGCGGTCGATATCGAATCTTATCCATTATCGGACAAGGCGGTATGGGCGCTGTATATTTAGCAGAGGATTTAAAACTAAGAGGTAAACGTTGGGCAATAAAGGAATCCAAAGGAAATGGCCATGTTCAGAATTTTAGAAAAGAAGCGGAAACTCTTATCCAATTAAACCATCCATACTTACCTAATATAGTTGATTATTTTCCTCCAAATGAAAACGGGATTAGTTACTTAGTAATGGATTATATTCATGGACAGAACCTAGCACAGAAATTTAAAAATATGAGAAATCAGCTTCCATTTGAAAAAGTGATAAAATATGCTATTCAAATATGTGAACTTCTTCATTATTTACACTCCAATTCAAAAAATCCAATTATTTATAGAGATTTAAAACCTTCTAACGTGATGATAGACCAACAAGATAATGTTAGATTGATAGATTTTGGTATTTCACGTAGTTTTAAGCAGCATAAACAGCAAGATACCGTTCATTTAGGCACAGTTGGATTTGCTGCACCTGAGCAGTTTGAAGATAAACAATCGGATCACCGTACAGATTTATTTAATTTAGGTGCAATGCTGTATTATTTTTTTACAGGTGGTCATTATTATACTAGTCGGAAATCGCTTCAACATACGAATATTCCCCTTCCAATGATCCAAGTGATTCAGAAATTACTACAATTTAATCCTGAAGATCGATATCAAGATACTTTACAAGTAAAGAGAGATTTAGAAAAATTACAGAACGATAAACAAAGGTTGGATTTTCCTAACAAAACTAGTTTGGAACTAAGCCTTCAATTCGAACCTAAAGTGATAGTAGTAGGAAATATGTATCAAGGTGCAGGCTCAACATTTACTTCTATAGCTCTAGCAAGAATGTTTCATCATTACAAAATAAAGAATGCTCTTGTTGAATACCCTACCAACATACCTGAATTGTATAGTTTATTAAATGGGGAGAAGAACAAACCCAAACAGTATGAGTTTTTATTTGATAAGTATCATGAAGATCATTGGAGCTCAAATAAATTAGAATGGAATTCAGGATATACGACATGGTATCCGTTGCCATTATCAAATGATGCTCTACTCGAGAAAAACGAATCAAAAACTGAAATTGAACCTTTACTTTTTAATATTAGAAAACCAATTATGATAGTGGATATTTCAAATGGATGGTCACATCCAAGCGTTCAACAGTTGTGTAATAGTGCTGATGAAATCTGTTGTGTTGTTGATTCCATCCCTACAAAGTTTAGTGCTGGATTATCGCAAAATAATTTAAAAACAGCAATACGATTGAAACAATCTGGGAAAAACGTTCATTTTATAGTAAATCGAGATATAAATGCAAGAGTCAAAAAACTTTGGAATAACACATTACCTTGGAATCCTAGTTGTTATATAGCAAATTTCCCATTTGAGAATGTTCATGAACATATCTGGAAAGGGAAGATGTTTCAAATCGAAAAGAATATTAAAGACAAATTAATAGAGGGGTTGTATCCATTCATTAGTCAGATTGTTCCTAAAAGTATGTTAGAGCAGCAAGCCAACAGTACGGGCAGTTTAAAAAAATGGTTTCAAATACAACATTAAAATTTAATGTGTATTTTATTAAGTGCGCCCAGCATGGGTGCAGTCTATAGGGTGAAAGTCCCGAGCTGTGAAGGCAGAAGTAGCAGTTAGCTCAACGCAAGGGTGTCCGTAGTGATGCGGAATCTGAAGGAAGCGAGCGGCAAACTTCCGGTCTGAGGAACACGAACTTCATATAAGGCTAGGTATCATTGGGTGAGTTTGCTTAACAAAACAAAGCCCTTTCTGCCAAAGATGGTACAGAGTAAATGGAGCAGATAGATGGAAGGAAAGACTGCATTCTTACCTGGGGAGATCTGTATGAAATGCGAAGTAAACTTCGTAACCCTGCTTGTGAAAGCAGGCTGAACATACAGAAGTCAGCAGACGCCATAGTACGTGAGCTGTGACGACAGTAAACGGAAGGGCTGAACATGAAATAGGAATTGAACGACTGGAATTTCAAGAGTAAGTGATGAAAGCAGACAATCCAGTACGGACTTATCTGAGGAAAGTAATGGTGAATCCATGAGGGTACTCAGAAGGGCTGAATTTACTCATGGCATGAACAGGAGAACAATTCACGTAAGGAGCGTATCTAAGAATGATGGAGTCATTATTGTCACAGGAAAATTTAATTACAGCACTCAAGCGAGTGGAAGCGAACAAAGGAAGCCATGGAGTAGACGGCATGTCTGTCAAAGAGATACGGACACATATTCTACAAAACTGGCATATTCTTCGTGAGCAGTTGGAAAAGGGGGCTTATGAACCGAGTCCAGTCCGTCGGGTCGAAATCCCGAAACCGAACGGTGGAACTCGCTTTCTTGGTATCCCCACTGTGATAGATCGATTCATTCAACAAGCAATAACGCAAGTATTAACCCCAATATTTGATCCTATGTTTTCTGAACAAAGCTATGGTTTTCGTCCAAAGAGACGAGGACATGATGCAGTGAGGAAAGCAAGACGATTCATGCAAGAAGGATACCGTATTGTAGTGGATATTGATTTAGAGAAATTCTTTGATCGAGTGCATCATGATCGTCTCATGGCAAAGTTAGCAGAACGAATCCCAGATAAAACCTTATTAAAACTTATACGAAAATACCTCCAATCTGGCGTGATGGTAAATGGACTCGTTAAACCTACGACAGAAGGAGCGCCGCAAGGTGGACCATTAAGTCCAATATTATCAAATATCGTATTAGATGAACTAGATAAGGAACTAGAAAAGCGAAACCTGAGATTCGTACGCTATGCGGACGACTGCAACATCTATGTTAAAACGTGGAAGTCAGGATTACGAGTGAAGCGTTCAGTAACAGAATTCATCGAAAACAAGCTAAAGTTGAAGGTAAACCAAGAGAAAAGCGCGATAGACCGACCATGGAAACGAAAGTTTCTAGGTTTCACCTTTAGTTGGGACAAGAAGAATCCAAAAGTGAGGATATCCAAAGTATCCATGCAACGAGTGAAAGCAAAGATACGAGAGATTACATCAAGGAGAAGTCCCGTAGCTATGGAGATGCGAATTAAGAAACTCAATCAATATCTAACAGGATGGTGTGGCTATTACGCATTAATAGATACACCTACGATCTTTCGAGAATTGGATGAATGGATACGAAGAAGATTAAGGATGTGTCTTTGGAAACAATGGAAGAAACCGAAAACGAAAGTAAGGAAACTTACAGGTTTAGGTATCCCTAGAGAGAAGGCATATGAATGGGGTAACTCGAGAAAGAAATACTGGAGAATTGCCTGTAGTCCAATTCTTCATAGAACCATGAATAATAAATTCTGGTCAAATCAAGGTTTGCGAAGTTTAATGGATAGATACAAATACTTACGGAATATGACATGAACCGCCGCATACCGATCGGTACGTGTGGTGGTGTGAGAGGTCGGGGGCTAGCCGCCCCCTCCTACTCGATTAGAAAAAAAGATTGCGGAAGCACCGCAGATTATCGACATCAGTCGGGATCTGTGGTTTTTTATTGCCTCGCTATTGGGGAAGTTATTCTTATGAAAGGGGAATTGGATGGATAAAATCTTACTTATTGTTGCAACTAATGATAGAGAATATATAGAAGGTTTTTCAAGTTACATAAGAACCTCAAAAATAGGAAAAGAGTTTTCCATTACTTTTTTTACAGATAAACTACTGCTAATTGAGCATTTGCAAAACAATGTTGCAGCTAATGTATTACTAATTGACGAGATTTGGATGCCAGTTGAAGTAACTGCATCCATAAACATTCAAATACTTTGTCAATCCGATAAGAGTTTGGAAAATTTCAATCAAAAATCTCATCCTAAATATCAATCTATAAATGATTTACTAATGGCTGTAAAAAAGTGTTACTTAGAAATGCATAACTTAGTTCCTGAAAATAAGAATAGTCAGGCTCATAAAACGAAGGTGATCTCTGTATTTTCACCATCTGGTGGAAGTGGTAAATCCGTTGTTACTATTAACTTAGTAAAACAATTAACGATGATGAATGAAGAAGTTTTTTACTTAAACCTTGAGACAATATATCCGTTTCAATTTTATATTCAAAACAATGACTATAAAAACCAATTTTCAAAACTGCTTTATTATATAAAAACAAATCCAGAATTTTTGCAGAATCAGTTGGATGATTATTTCAGTTACCACCCAGTTTTGCATTGTGATTATATTAATCCGCCTTCACAAATGAACGACAGCATAGATCTTCAATTGGATGATATTAAAACATTCATTCAATTGATAAAGGAAACGAAAAAATATAATGCCATTATTATAGATTGTTCAAGTTCATTGCATGAAAGAATGATAGGAAGTTTGCAACAAAGTGATTACATAATGAATATTCTTTTAGATGATAACCAATGTATTTTGAAAATGAACCAACTATTAAAGAAATCTAACAATTTGTATGGAGTAAGTTTGAGTGAAGTTTTGTCTTCTAAAAGCAAATATATTTTGAACAAATATACAAATGAATGTAAAAATAATTTTGACGATCATGGTTTATATATCCACACATATTTGCCATACATTCCACAATGGAAATCTGTAAAACATATTGATCAGCTATTAACTCAAAATGTGTTCAATGAGAAGGTGATTCAAACATACAAACAACTGGCTAGCTGTCTTGGAGGGAAATGAGATGGTTGATTTAAAATTATTAAAAAAAATAAAAAAGCAGGTTATTGATCAACTTCATGTTGCTGATGATATTTCTGATGAGCAATTAAAACAAATGATTGAAGAAATTATGTTTCAATTTTCAGAACAATATTATTTATCCTCAAGGCAAAAGTATGACTATGTTATGCGTTTATTTCATTCATTTAGAGGATTAGATATTTTGCAACCAATTGTAGATGATCCTTCTATTACAGAAATTATGATTAACAACTATGAAGAAATTTTTATTGAGAAGAATGGTAAAGTAACTCCCTATGAAGGAAAATTTGAAAGCCAAGAAAAGCTTGAGAATGTTATTCAGACCATAGTTTCAAAGGTGGATCGAGCAGTGAATGAGTCCTCTCCCATAGTTGATGCAAGGCTTGAGGATGGATCTAGGGTGAATGTAGTATTGCCACCTATTGCATTAAAAGGTCCTACAATGACCATAAGAAAATTTCCTGAAAAACCTCTATCTATTAAACGTCTTATTTCTAATGATTCTATATCTCAAGAAGCAGCTGACTTTTTGCAACAATTGGTCATTTCAAAATACAACATTTTTATTGGAGGTGGTACTGGATCAGGGAAAACTACTTTTTTAAATGTTCTTAGCGATTTTATTCCAAGTGATGAAAGAATTATTACCATTGAGGATTCTGCAGAATTACAAATTAGAAACATTCCTAATTTAGTTAGTATGGAAACAAGGACAGTGAATACAGAGGGGAAAGGAGAGGTATCCATTCGTGATTTAATCCGCTCCTCTTTAAGAATGAGACCGAATCGTATTATTGTTGGAGAGGTTCGTGGTGAAGAAGCATTGGATATGCTTCAGGCTATGAATACTGGACATGATGGTTCTTTATCAACAGGGCATGCAAATTCTTCAAAGGATATGTTAAGTAGATTAGAAACAATGGTTTTAAGTGGGGCAAATTTGCCAATAGAAGTCGTTAGGAAACAAATTAGTTCAGCAATTGATATTATGATTCATTTATCTCGAATGAGAGATAGCTCAAGAAAAGTGCTTGAAATTTGTGAGGTGAAAAGTGTAATAAATGGAGAAATTCAATTAAACCAATTATATCATTTTGTAGAAGAGGGTGAAAAAGATGGAATGATAACTGGAGGGTTACACCCAACAGGAAGTACTTTGAAAAATCGGAATAAGTTAAAAATGGCAGGATATTAGTTTAGTGGTGGTGTGGTTATGGTTGATTATACTCATTTTTCTTTGTCAAAAAAACAATATATTTTGACGGTGTTCATTGCTGGATGCGTATTTTTTCTAATTACTTATGTGTTTTTTATGAATTTTACCATTAGTATTCTTCTTTCAACATGTGCATTATTTATTCCTAAATATAGAGCAAAGCATTTAAACATAAAGAGAAGAGAAGATTTGATTTTACAGTTTAAACAAGCTCTAGCTAGTTTGTCATCTTCTTTATCAGCAGGGAGATCAATTGAAAAGGCTCTTGTTTATACTTTAGAAGATTTAAGAGCAATATATCCCAATGAAAATACGTATATAATTCAAGAATTTAAAATGATGAATATGCAAATTAGAAACGGCGTTACAGTTGAGAGTGTATTTCAAAACTTTAGTAACCGAACGAAAATCGAAGATATCGCCAACTTTGTAGAAGTGTTTAAAATCTGCAAAAGAACAGGTGGAAATTTAGTGGAAGTGATTCGTACAACAACAAATATGATCAGCGATAAAATTGAGATTGGGCAAGAGATTCAAGTCCTCATCTCAAATAAAAAGTTTGAGACAAGGGTATTAAATGTTATTCCTTTTATATTCATTGTGATTTTGCGCTATAGCTCACCAGAATATATGGCTCCATTATATCAAGGAAAAGGGTTTATCATCATGTTCATAGCTCTAATTCTATTGATTCTCAGTTTTGTAATCAGCCAGAAATTAATGAGGATACAGGTGTAAATGATGAAGAATTATTTTACTTATGTAAGAGAGTTTGGTGAGCCATTTCAACTAAATATACTAAATCCTATCTCATTATATTTAATAGACCGGTTAAAGCTAATGGATCATTTCTCTAATAAAATGGAGTCATTACATGTGAAACTCCAGTTTTTATATGGATCTGAAAAAGTGATTCCTTATAAAAAAATGTATGTGGCCCAAATCATCTCTACATCATTATGTATTATATTCTTTTTTATTGGAGTAGTAATTTTCATAGGAATGAGTACAGAGTTAATGGTGATAGGATTAATCCTTCTCATTGTATTACCGTTTTTGTTGTACAGAGAGTTGAATGAAAGAGTTAAAAGGAAGAAAAGAGAAATTTTAATGGAGCTGCCCATTTTATTAAATAAAATTGCCTTGTTAGTAAATGCAGGTGAACAGATACAAAGAGCACTGATCACATCTGTGGAAAGTGAGAAAAGGAACCAGACACATCCTCTTTATGATGAATTTCAAAAGGTATGTATACAATTGAAAAACAATGCTTCGTTTCAGCAAGCGCTAGAAGAATTAAGTTACAGAGTTGGAATTCATGAAGTTTCTATTTTTACAAATACAATCTTAATGAATTATCGGAGGGGGGGAGATCAGTTAAGTTTGTCTTTAAGAACGTTGTCTCATCAATTATGGGCTTCACGTAAAACAATGGCTAGAACCTTAGGTGAGGAAGCTTCTAGTAAAATGATATTTCCAATGATCCTTGTTTTTGTGGTCGTTATTTTAGTAGTTGCAGCTCCTGCAATATTAATGATGAAGTGAGGGAAAGTAAAATGGAAAAAAATGTACTTGTTCAATTAAAAAAACTGTGGAAAGACGAAAAAGGGCTTGGAACTTTAGAAATATTACTAATTATTGGTGTATTAGTTGCCATAGCTATCGTTTTTCGAAAATGGATTATTTCATGGGTAAATACTTTGTTTGATGAAACACAAAATGAAATGAAAACAAATTTGGATGGTATAAAAGAGCCTACAACATCAGGTAATTAAAAAAATGAAAATCATTAGGAAGTGCCTTTCTATTTTAAAAGAACAGAAAGGGAGCTTCACTATAGAATCCTCCTTGATATTGCCGATTATCTTTATCGTTACATTAACTACTCTTTTCTCAACATTATTTTTTTATCAGAAAGTAATATTATATTCCTCTTCCTCATTAACAGCAGAAAGAACTTCTTTTAATTGGGATAACAGCTTCAAAGATCCCATTACTGGAAGGGTCTCATCTGAAATGAAGGACGATCTTTATTGGAGAGCGTTTCAAGATTCGTTATCACATATTTTTTTATTTGGAGCAGAAGATGGAGAAGTCATTTTAGAACTCCCTGTAGAAAACATTATGAATGATTTTGATGAAGTTTTAAAGAAAATGCACAATGCTGCTCTCTTATTGCCTGACTCTTTTATAGGTAAAATGGCTTATTCTAACCATTTAGTATCACGTAAAGTGTCAGTTGAGTTACACCGATTCATTCAAATTCCAGAAGTAATGAAAATGAATAATCACGTTTATTCATATGTCGAATCCTCTATAACCGAACCTGTAGAATTTATTCGAAATATTGATTTACTACGGACGTATATACAAGAGTTAAAGGAACGAAAGATAGATCAGAACAAAGTCCAGGATGCTTTTAATCAGTTTTTTGATTTTGAGAGTCCTAATTCCTTTGCAAATCATGGTACTGCAGCAATTTATTTAGAAAAACTGGTAAAGGGAAGTAAGAATAAATTTGATACAAGTTATGGAATAAGAAAAATAGATGCACTGGATAGTAATGGTATTGCACATCAAGCTTATTTAACATTTAACGAGAAGCAACTTCGTTCTCAAATGGTAAAGGATGTTGAGTTATTAAATAATGGAGAAGAAGTAAAAGGTGTTATTTGGCATTTTTTTAGAAAGCATAAACAAACTGTCAAGGTAGGTCCTTCTAAAGCTTTTATTTCAGAGTTAGAAAGTAAAGGGATTGTAGTAGTCATCCATGATTAGTTTTAATGGAGGGTGAGAATTGAGAGATTTGTTAAGATCAAATTCAGGATCTGTTTCGATCTTTTTTATGATCATATTTATTGGCATTTTTCTATTTAATACTGTTTTGATTGATTTTGCTAGAATCAGAATAGCCGATTTACAAGCAGAAAAAATTATGAGATCTTCCATACGATCTGTGTTGTCCAGTTATGATAATCAATTACAATCTTATGGTTTATATGCCCTTACAAGTGAAAAGGATGCATTGAAAATCTTTCAGGAAGTTTATAAGAAGAATTTGTCTTTTTCTAATGTAGGAGATACTACACATCTAAGTACTTTAGTTTTAAATCAGGATTCAATTAAAATTTCAGGAATTGATTCCTTAGCCAACGAAGGCATATTTCAGCAACAAATCCTAGAGGAGATGAAATATAGAGCACCTATTGAATTTATGTTAAGCGTATTAGAGCCATTTCAGAAAGAAGGGTTATCTGATGATTTAAAGGGAACTTCAACATTTTTAAAACAAGCAGAAGATATCGAAAAATTAATTGTTAATAGAGAGGAACACTTGGATTCTGTGTGGACACAAATACAGCAAATTATAGGGACCTCAGGTGTGATTAGAAAATACTATCATTATTATGATCAGCAGTTTAATAAGATCAATGATTTAGCAGGTGAAATTGGACTCAAACAAGTTGATGAAATTAGACAGGAAATAAAAAATTTACAACAAGGTGTAGACTACAATCAACAGAAGATGGATGATCTCAATGAAAAAAAAGAAAAAAGCGAGACTGAGGCAGAAAAAGCTATTTTGCAAACAAAAATTAATAATTTAGAAAAATCAATAAATGAAATAAAGGATCGAATTTCCGATCTAGAGACTTTAGTTAAAAAGATAAAACAATATGTAGAAACGATTTTAATTACTGAACTGCAATTAGATAAGGACTACATACAGCTACTAGACGCACAAACATGGATAAATTCAAATATACAAAAAGCACAAAAAGTAAATGATGAATTAGTTGATAAATTAGAAAATGAAAAAATAATGGGAGCAGAGTACATAAGTACTTATGATCAAACTTATTTTAGAAAGTTAGAGAGTGAAATAGGAGTTATCATCAGTTTGTTTAGTGGAATGAAATCACAATTTGATTCAACAAAGTTGCTTACTGGATCAGATTATATAATTCGGCATCAAAAATTGTTAGATGCCAATGAAAGAATGCTGAATTACGGATCAGAATTTTATAACACACAATCAATTATTGAAAATAAACGGATGGATAATAACGATAAAATGAAAGATCGACAAGATGAGCAACGTCAAAAAACAGAAAGCGAATTAAAACAAGTTACAAAGTTATTACATTCATGTAATGGTACAGAACAGCCAGCATATGGAAAATTAGAAGGTTTTAAGGAAAAATATGATCAATTTAATCAAAATAATGCAATCGAAACTTTAAATTCCTCTATTGATTTAAAAAATGGTGCTGAAGATGTTGGTAAGCAAGCAATGTCTATAGTAAATAAAATATCAGCTGCACTATTAAGTGTAAGAGATGAAGTATATATGAATGAATTTGCTCTTACAAAATTTAATTACAGAACATTAGAAGATTCAAATGAATTATCAGCTCCTCAGCATCACACATTATTCAATCAAGAGGTTGAATATATCCTTTATGGTTTTAATCATTGTGAATTGAATCAAAGCTCGGCTTTTTCTGAAGTTTTTTTACTTCGCTTAGCGATTAGGACAATGGAAGCTTTAAGTGATCCTGAACAATCTATCCTTAAGGTAGGTTCACCCTTGTTGTCATTTTTATGGGCACTAGCTGAAGGAGCATCTGCAGCTTATAACGATATGGAGAAACTTATTTCAGGTGAAGAAGTGAATTTATCTAAAAAGTTATCTAGAAGTATACGTCTTGATTATAAAGATTATTTAAGAGTTTTTCTTTTTTTACATAGCAATAATTCCAACATGCTCAGTCGATTGTTATCGTTAATAGAATTAAACACTGAACAAGATTTGACTCTAAAACACGTCAGTGTTGAAGCCTCTGTTGAAACTTCGATACGATTGTGGTTTATTCCAAGAACGATGGAAATGTTTAATCGAGATGTACAAGGTGATGAAGTAATCATGAACAAAACTATATTTCTTTCTTATTAGAAGTAAATAATCATGTTCACATTGGAAGTGAGAATGGATATGTTGAAGCAAAATCGGGGAAGTCTGGTGTTAGAAGCAAGTATTGTATTACCCATATTTATATCTGTTTTTTTAGCCCTTATTTCATTTTTACAAATTGCTTTGGCAGAAATGGCTCTTCATCAAGCAGTGAATGAAGCAACGAAAATGACTGCGACCCATGTATACCCTGTCTATATATTAAACAATAATCAATCAATTCAAACCTTTCAAAATGATATGACTAACATGATCCCTGAGGAAATGAACTTATTAGTAGAATTACAAAAAGACAATATAAACAATATCACAAATGAAATTTTAAACGTCATTTTTTTACCTTATTTGTTGTTATTTATCGATGAGGATATTTTACAAAAGGATCAAATACAAGTGATTAAAGTGATTTTACCAAATCTTCAAAATAAACAAAATGCCTATTTCTCCATAGAGGCTAGTTATTCTATGAAGTTATTACTTCCATTTATTGAACGTGAGGTTATGATTCAGAAAAAATCACTTGAACGAGTATGGATTGGAGGTTGATCTCAAATTCAATATTACATTTTAATGATTTTTATTTTGTTAGCATTTTATACAGATTTAACTAGACATAAAATACCCAACGTGATTACCATGACAGCGCTACTTTCTGCATGGCTGTATCATATTATAAATAGTGGATTTTATGGATTATGGTTTTCTTTTATGGGTTTATTCGTTGTAATGCTTCCTATGGTTTTATTATATTCAATTAGGGCAGTAGCTGCAGGTGATGTAAAGCTATTTGGAGCTATAGGAGCATGGGTTGGCTTAAAATTATCGTTATATATCCTTGTGTATTCTATATTATTTTCAGTTTTGATAGGGATGTGTATCTTACTATTCAAAAAAGAGAACTGGAGTCGAATCAAAACTATTTATTTAACCCTTTTTCATGTTTTTATATATCGAGACATTAAGTTGCTTCATTTGTTTGCAACAAAAAAAAATTTGCGATTTCCATTTATGATTGCGGTATTACCAGGTGTTGTTGCTGCTTACTGTCATTTTTGAAAGGAGTGATATAGAAAATGATCAATGAAATCAGTGATACTTCTGTTGGGAAAATAGTGGATTTCCATTTTGATTATATTCAACAAGATGGATTTTATATTGTATTGTCAAAACCTAATTTTAGAAGGGATATGTTATCGAATTTACAACTCAAAATGATAGAGGGTAATTTGCCTCAACAATTATTGCCAATGCAAATAGATGAACGAAATTTAAATGTACGACTTTTATTTGATTACACAAATAAAAGAATGCTGACTCAACAACTAAAAGTCGAACAAATTACTATAAAAGAATTTTATAAAATTGTATTGCAAATTGTGAATATCATTCATAAACATAAAGCTATGTTATTGAATGAATTAAATTATATCATTCATCCTGATTTTATTTTTATAGGTAGGGATGTTACAGATATTTACTTAACTTATGTACCATTAAAACAATTAAATGAAAGGGAACCTGTTATTGTACAAATAAAACAGCTAGTTTTAACATTAACTGAATATGTTCAAGATATGAAAGGGAATGAATTGCAACAAATACTCACATTATTAAGTGAAGGGAATGTTTCTTTAAAAACGATAAAAGATGAAGTTTTACAATGGTTAGAAGATGGATTTGAAGAACATAATGATAATGAAATAAATGATTTGAATAATTTGAATGACATGAAAGAAACAGACAGACCTGAATTAGAAGACAGCATGCATACTTTAAATGGCGTATATAATGATAATATCATAAGGTCAACACCAGTAGCGCTCTTAGATTTTATCCATGGAAAAAATCGTACGATTATAATAACGATCTCAGTTTTGATCGTTGCCATGACATGGAGGTTTTATTTAGCATACGAATCATCAATTTTTTACATTATTGCTCTTGGAATATCCATTTTTATGATTGTTTTAAATCTTTTCATATTTTGGATTGGAAAAAAGTATAATCGAAATAATAAAGAATATGAATCTGAGGAAAGAGTAGCCGATCAATCTAATTCAGTAAAAGAAGATGTGAACTTAGTGGAGATTTTTGAACAAACACAAGATGAGACATACTTTCAACAATTACCCAATCACACGACGATATTAACTCCTTCAGATCAAACTGTCTTATTAGGATCTGGGAGTCTACTTGAATTCAATAAAGTAAAAGAACCTGAAGTATATTTAAATATTTCAGAGTTAGGTAATTCTGAAGTTGAGAGAGTAGATGTGGAAATTGAACATTTTTTAATAGGAAGAGATCCAACAATAGTAAATTATGAAATTAATAAAGTGGGAGTTTCAAGAGCTCATTTAGAAATTATAAAAGTTGATGAAGGACAATATGAAATAAAGGATCTTGGTTCTAAAAATGGAAGTTTTTTAAATGATGAAAAGCTAACTCCTTATAAAACATATTCGTTAAAACATGATGACCGCATTCATATCATTTCAGTAGATATGAAATTCATAGTTATCAAACATGATTATAATTTGAATAATATAGAAAAGAGGGAATAATACAATTGAATAAAATTAGATATAATTGAATAATTATAAATATAAATATCAAGAGAGTTCTTAGGCTTTTTTCAATATTTAAATATGAAATATGAAATAATTTAAACTTTTTACTTGTAAGCGTTACAAAAAGGCTTAATATATGTTACTCTAGATCTAAGATTTATTATAAAAATATAATAAATATACAATAAACATACAAAAGAAGTTCTTTATATATTAAATATAATAATCTTCTTTAAATATATGAGCTGATATTAATAAAACAACTTGGCATATAGGAAAGTATAATTTATGTATATTTACTTTATGTGAGAGGAGAATTATAGTGAATTCTGTAGAATTAATGAAATCGATGTCAAATTTTCTGATTATTATTTCTAGCATTTTTCTTACGGGATGTACTATCACTAGTAATTCTAACTTAGAACACACTACACTTGAATACTTAGGTCACTCCAGTATAAAAATTGTTACAGATCAAGGAAAGGTCATTTATATTGATCCATGGGCTGGTGATAACTATGATGAGCCAGCAGATATTGTGTTAATCACTCATTTTCATTATGATCATGCTGACATTGAAAAAGTTGAAACTAAAAAAAGCACTGTATATATTACACCATACTTTGATTTCAAGAAGAAAAGCATTCATAGTGAATTGCCTGGTTATTCTATTAAGATTGAGGGAATAAAAATTAATGCTGTTGCAGCCTATAATGAATTTCATAAAAAAGAAGAATCCTTTGGTTATATTTTGGAATTAGGAGATGTCTTGTTATATCATGCTGGAGATACATCTTACATAGAGGAAATGAAGTTATTATCAAATAAAAATTTAACCTATGCTTTATTACCAGTTGATGGGATATATAATATGGATCCAGAAGAAGCAGCTGAGGTAGCAAAAATGATTAATGCGGAAAAAGTAATTCCTATTAGCACAGGTGAAGACGGATTTTATAATGTAGAGAATATTAGAAAGTTTAACGTTGAGAATAAAGAAGTATTGAAACCTGGGGACGTTATTGAATTGATCAATAATGACTAACTAAAGTACCCCCCTTGTTTTATGTAAACAAAGGCGGTACTTTTTATATTTAAAAATGTACAAAATGTTACATAATGAAATCCGTCCTACAATTTATTTGTATTTTGAATGTGTTACGATAAATTTTTAGGACTATCCATGCAGGTCTAATATAACTTGCTTAAAATCAATCTCATGAGCAGCTATACCTAACCCAGTAAGGATTGCTGCAATAATAATAAGTGTAATCATTCCTTTTCTTTTCATTCATGAATCATTCCCTTCTATACGTAATCAAGTGTATTTCGAATAGTTAATTGTGAAGCTTTCCATGCAGGATAGAAACTTGCTGCTGTGGATCCCAGCAAGATAAAAATTAACCAAATGAAAATAGCCATGGGTGATAAAATGAGCGGCAGTGGAACATTAAAAGTCATGTTTCCGATCAGCTTTCCAATACTGGCAGACAAGGGTAATGAAATGGGAAGAGCAATGATCCAACTTATGATACCAATGAAAATACCTTCACTGACTACATTGCGTAAAATTGTTCCAGTCCTTCCACCAATCGTACGAATAATCCCAAATTCTCTGGTACGCTCAATTATGTTGGTACTCATTGATGAAATAAGACCGAGTCCACCAACGACTGCCATGATCATAGACATCATAATTAAGGCAAAAATAAGAAGGGAAATATGACCAGTTAATGCTTCGGCTAGCATAATCTCTGATATGATAGATTCTACATTGATGTTTTCTTTTGCTAGCACCTTTTCAAGCTCATTTTTCATGGCAGCTATAGATTCTGGATCTTTTAAAGCTACACGCAATTTGTTTGATTGCTCTAATTGACCTGTAACTTCACCATATCCTTCTGAAGATATATAAACAGTATTTTTAGCTAAGTCTTCTCTCACAATGCCAACCACTTCAAATTGCACTGAATTTCCACGAATCAATAGTGGAAGGGAATCCCCTACGTGTAAATCTGGGAATAATGTTTTGGCATTATGGTTTAGTACAATAGCATTGTTGTTTTCTATTTCATCGAGCCAACTCCCTTTAATTAATGGCAAATCTATCATAGAACTATTTATTGGTACAGAGCGAAGCGAGAAGCTTCCATGTCCACCGTCTGGATACGTTTGCACGATATTTAAACCATCTGATCGAACCCGGGCAGCTTCTTCTATATTCCAAACTTCTACTTTTTCTACGCCAGGGATGTCTTCAAGGATTTGCTTCATTCGTTGTCTCGGTTCAGCATCATTTAATTTGATTTCCAAATCATAATGACGTTGTGAAGCGGCATCAGATATAATCTTTTCCCAACCTGCTTTAACATTTAAACCTGTTAGGAACATGCTACCTGCAACTGATAATAAGCAGATGGTGAGGATAAGACGCCCTTTTTTACGAAATGTATTTCGTAAAGATAGGATCAGAGTTCTATCTAATCCTTTTATTTTTCCGAGAAATGTCTCAAGTCGACTAGTACTGAGTGATTTCCTACTTACTCCGTATTCGCTGAGGGTTTCTCGAACAGTAATTCGAGTTACTCTTAAGATAGGGATGAGTGCTGTTAAAACAGGTATTAGAATACCTGTTAACAGCAGAACAATGTAATTCCACAAAGGAAGGACATCACTGTAAATCGTAAAATTCAAGATCACTGCAATCATCTCAGCAAAAAGTCGTCCAAATGTGATGCCTGCAGGCAAACCAATCAGAACAGCTATGATGCTCAAAACAACGACCATTAACAAATAAATACCAGCAATTTGTTTAGTACTTGCACCGATTGCTTTCATAACACCAATTTGATGAATCTGTCCAGCAAGCATCCCGTTAATCATTGTGGCAATTAGAATAGCACTTAGAATCAATGCCATTAAACTGAACAAAAGTAACATAATTACAATGGATGTGAGTTGGGATTGATGTGGATGTTGACCAGGGGGCGGGATTCGAATTTCTTCAATAGCAATCCCCTGTTGTTGCATCCATTCTGCTAGTTTTCCAACATTTTGTTCAATTTTTGCTATATTCATTGTTTGATCTTGGAATAGTACTTTTAGAATGTGGAAAGACTCAGTCTCACCAAGTTGTTGCAGGGTGGATTCAGAAATATAACCAAACGCTCTTTGATCCTGTTCTGCTGGGGGCAAACTTGGATCATGTACGGTACCTGAGATGGATATTTGCTTCTTCTCTCCTGTAGAAGTTTTAATATAAAGAGTATCCCCAATATTTGCCTCTAAAAATATAAGTGCAGATCTCTCCAGTAAAATTGAACCATCTGGAGGAGGGGAAACACCAGACTCTGGTTCGAATGTTCCGATGTTCATGTTTTCAAAATCATCAATGCCAAATAACATAATCTCTTGCCATTCATTTGGTTGCATTTCAATTCTGGCATTTACCCAGGCTGTGGCTTCTACACCTTCTATCCCAGGTTGTTTTCTAACTTTTTCAAGGAGATTTTTATCACTATTTTTTAAATCAACACTTTCCAATTCAATATAGGCGGAAGCGGGATTAGTGCTCATATAATTGAGATTAAGTTCGCGTGTGAGAATAGAATAGGAACTTAACATACTTGCAATTCCAAAAATACCGACTGCAATGGCGGTTACCATCATGATCCATCTGCCTTTTGCATTACGTAGATCTGCTATTACTTTTTTCCATCTTGGGCTAAACACGGTGTACCTTCTCCCCATTTGTTTCAGATACGATTTCACCGTCAGACAGTAATATCGATCTTGTGAAAAAATGGTTTAAATCTCTTTCGTGTGTAACCATCACGATTGTTTTTCCTTCGCTAATGAGACCTGTAAAGAGATCCATTACGATGTTTGTGGTTGCAGAATCAAGATTACCAGTCGGTTCATCAGCAACTAGTATGGGAGGGTCATTAGCTAACGCTCTAGCAATAGCTGCACGTTGTTGTTGACCGCCAGATAAATCAGAAGGTAAATTGTTGGCCTTTTCCGCAATGCCCATTTTGCTTAGCAGATTAATGGCTCGCTTGCGTCTTTCCTTTCTTGGATACGTTTTGCAAAAATCCATGGGCAGCATTATATTTTCTGCAACAGTAAGTGTGGGAAGTAATTGATAGAATTGAAAGATGACTCCGATATTTCTCCCACGCCAAACCGCCATTTGTTCTTGATTGAGAGAATGAATGCTTTTTGAAGCAACATAAACTTCTCCAGAGGAAGGGGTGTCGATTCCGGTAATCATATTGATTAGCGTAGATTTTCCACTCCCAGATTGACCGACAAATGCTACGAATTCACCCTTGTTTACTTCTAGATCAATTTCTTTTAAAGCAGTAAAGGTTTCTGATGATGAAGTATATATTTTACTTACTTTTTTAAGAGAAATGAGATGATTAAGTTTTGCCATTGTGAACCTCCTTAAATTAATGATAATAAATATTGAACAATGTGTTCATTATCGACTATAATGTACATAAAGAGATTAAACAATAATCAATATAGCTTGTATTGTTCAAAAAGAAACAGATTCATAAAAATTATTCATTAAAAGAGGGATTTTTCTTGAAGGAACAAAAAAAAGACAGAAGAGTTCAAAGAACGAGAAATTTATTACACGAGGCACTTCAGGAACTTATGATAGAAAAAGGTTACGAAGCGATTACTGTCCAAGATTTAATAGATCGGGCAAATATCGGTCGATCAACTTTTTATTCTCATTTTGTGGATAAGGAAGAGCTGCTTGTTGAGAATGTAAATATATTAAGAGAGTTAATAAAAGAGCAGATGGTTAAAATTGAAACTATAAAAACGAAAGCATTTAGATTCGAGTTTAGTTTAAGTTTTCTGCAGCATGCACAAGATAGTAAACGTTTGTGGAAGGCAACTGTTGCACCAAGCGGATTGTTTGTTCTTCATCATATTAAACGAGTAATTTCTGACTTGATACGTGAAGAAATAACCATATCGAACTCTTTTAACTCGTTAAAAATTCCTCAAGACATAGCGGTAGAGTTTGTAGTGAACACCTTGATGAGCCTTATTCATTGGTGGATGGATGGGGAAAAACATACACAAGTATCTGCTATTGAAGTAGATGAGATGTTTCATCAGTTAGTCTTAACAGGAATTGGGTCCGAGATTTTAAACTAGTACTCATTAAGTTAAAACAACTTGCATAAAAGATATAGGGACATAGAAATTAGTAGATTAATCAAGGAGGATGTAAATTTGAACAATATAGGAAATCATTATTTAGAAACCGTCGTACATAACTTTGAAGAATTGAAATCATTAGGTGAAAAATCGATTGCACAAGTAAATGAAAGTCAAATCAATTTTGCTGAAAATGAAGATTCAAACAGTGTGGCAATAATTGTAAAACACTTACATGGGAATATGAAATCAAGATGGGAGAACTTTTTACTTGTTGATGGAGAATCTGTTGCAAGAGATCGAGATAGTGAATTTGAAGGGATTATTAATACTAAAGAAGAGTTGTTATCTATCTGGAATGAAGGTTGGGAATTTGTATTTAAAGCTATTCGGGGTTTAAATGAAGATGATCTAAATAAAACCACTACGATTAGAAATGAACCTCTAAGTGTATTACAAGCAATCCAAAGACAGCTCTCACATTATTCCTACCATGTTGGCCAAATTGTCTACTTATCAAAACAACTTTCAAGTTCATGGGTCTCCTTAAGTGTTCCAAAAGGAAAATCAAAAGAATTTAATAAACGTATGATGAACTAGAATACTTAAATCAACTTAAAATTAAAATACATTTTTTCCTGGGGGGGGTAGTTGTGCAACAATTAAAATGTAATTATACTACAACGATATCTCAAGAATCCTCATTAAATTATTTATTAACCTTGCCTAAAAGATATCTTGAAACAGATGAAAAGAGACCATTGATTCTTTTTCTTCACGGAGTTGGTGAAAGAGGAGATGATCTCGAACTCATTAAAAAACATGGCATCCCCAAAATAGTTGGGGAAAAAGATGATTTTCCTTTTATTACAATTTCTCCACAATGTCCCGTAGAGTCGGTCTGGGATAGAGAACTAGAAATGTTATTTTTTTTAATTCAAGATGTAGCGCAAAACTATAAAGTGGACATTTCACGTATTTATTTGACGGGTATTAGTATGGGGGGATATGGGACATGGTGCTTAGCTGAAAAATACCCATCGTTGTTTGCGGCATTAATTCCAATCTGTGGTGTATCTTTGCCTTTAGTAAGATTTCGCAGTGGAATAAATCAGTTAAACAACACACCAATTTGGGTGTTTCACGGCGCTGAAGATGAATCGGTCCCCATCCATCATTCAGAAGAAATGGTCAAAGCTTTACATCAAGCTGGCGGAAAAGTTAAGTTTACAATTTATCCTCATTTGGGTCATGACTCATGGACGAGAACATATGAGAATGAAGAAATTTATGAATGGATGCTGACCCATAAAAATGAGAATATTAAATTGCTTTAAAGGTTAAAACTTATAATTGTGCAGCATTCCTCATTCGTATCATTGAAAAATGTAAAGTAGAAGAAAGCAGGTAGTTTTTTAAAGGCATTAGTGAAGGAGTTAATCTTAGTTCTACATTAGCTTTGACTAGATGTTCAATTAAATCTCCTAAGGGCTCAACTTGTTTTGGAATAATGGTTCTAGTAGATATATAATATCCAGCTCCCTCATCAAAACAGTTAAATGATTCATTTGAAAAATGATATACATATAATTTTGTTTCTCTAATTGTCTGCAGCCATCCAGATTCAATTGCTATTACTTTTTCTGCGGTTGTAGACTTTTGGAACTCTTGTAAATCTACTGTTTTAGAATCAGATTTTGGCCAAAACCCTATTCGAGGGCATTCTCGCGGAAAATAATATAGAGGTGCATTTTTTTTGTCTATAGACCATACTACTGATGGAAGCTCTGGAAATGCATTGCTTTTTCGTGGTTCAAATTTGTTGATGTTTGGATTTTCACTAAAATGAAATAAGATAATGTTAACCCTCCTCCGAATAGAGATAAATGTTTCTTCATAATTTTCTTCTTATCGCTATTGGAGTATTATAACAAATTACAATCTTTTGGCAACTGATGTACAAATGCTTAAGGATAAATTTCAAAGAAAGTAAAAATATCAGATTATTATTAAGTCCCTTTTTTAAGGGGCTTTTTTTAAAACATAGTAAATAATGGTGAATTCGCTATCCCTTAACTTGATGGCGAGGTGTCTCTACCAAAGGTTGGTAAATATTAATAGCGAGTTGCAATTATCTATATTGAAAAAACTATTAAATTAATCATTGTTTACATTACATTCCAGCCCATAGATAAGAATCCAAGCAAATTCATTAGATACTTCATAAGATAGAATGAACGAGAATAAATGAAAAGTTGATTATACAAGTATAATTTCATGTTTTTCTTATTTAAGAAGTTTGAAAGGAGGTTTATTATATGTCTTTTCATAATAAAGTAGAGGTGAAACAATTTGAGGTTGATATCCCAGAAAATAGCCGTAATACAGGAAAAGTAATTTCCATGACTCCTAATATACCTACTAAAGTTGCAGAAATTACTTTTGACTGTTTAAAGCCAGGGGATTGCGTCTGGTTGAACAGCATATTCCATGTAGATAAAAGTGGTAGTGGTGTTGTTAGGGTTAATCACAGCATATTAAAAAAAAATGATGAGATTTATAGTGCAGCTACAGAGGTTGACGATTTTCAAGATGATTTAGGACAAATATTTTCTCAACAAACTGTGGATGTGATTACGACATTAGAAAAAGATGTAACCTACACGGTAGTTTGTTTTGCAGATCAGCAAGATGCTTTTTTACAAGGACCGATCACCTTTACAGGCACTCGTTTTGTCGAAGGAAAGAAGAGTTTTAAACGTATTTCCAATGGATTGTTAAAAAATGTATTAGAATTCCAATTTAGTCGTCCTCCCATAAACTCGAATACAGATGAAGGACCAATTTCCATGACTCCTAATATACCTACTAAAGTTGCAGAAATTACTTTTAATTGTTTAAAGCCAGGGGATTGCGTCTGGTTAAACAGCATATTTCACGTAAATAATGATACTGGTTTAACTGTTACGGTGAATCACAGAATCTTAAAAAATAATAATCCTATTTATACTGCGAGTACAAACATTGAAGATGGGGGTGAAGATAATCAAGGACAAATATTTCCGCAACAGTTTGTGGATGTCATTACCACGCTAGAAAAAGATGTGACGTACACAGTCGTTTGTGATACAGATATGCCAATGGTAAATTTAAGTGGTCCTATTATTTTAACGGGTACTCGACTTGTAGAAGATCGGACACAATTCGAGTTTAACCCTCGCCCTCCTGTAAATTCAAATACATTTAAAACACCAATTTCCACGGACGATCTGATTCCTACTGAAGTCGCAACAATTACTTTTGACTGTTTAAAACCAGGGGATCGTATCTGGTTAAATAGCATATTCCACGTAGATAATAATACTACTACTAGTTCTGTTGTTACGGTGAATCACAGAATATTAAAAAATAATGATCCCAATCCTATTTATAATGCATCTACAGAAATAGATTTTCCGACAAGAGATGGTCAAGGACAAATATTTTCGCAACAGTTTGTGGATGTGATTACGACATTAGAAAAAGATGTAACCTACACAGTTGTTTGTGATACAGATACATTACTGGTTAATTTAAGTGGTCCTATAATCTTTACGGGTACTCGACTTGTAAAAGATAAATGATTTTAAATGTTCCAACTGAGGAAGAATTAAAACGTTATTATAATGTTGTTTGGGAAACAAAAAACTTCCAAGAAGAAAGCAGAAAACCATTAGAGATATACTCTAAACTTTCAATCAGCGAAGCACAAGAGCAATATAATGAAGTCATTAATAAGTTTCCACTAAAATGATTTTACTTTGCACCTGGTGACAGCTTCGCTGGTACTACCCGGAATACAAAATTTTTGAAAGATATAATAAGAAATTACCTCATTAAATTTTTGTTGACAACATTTACTAAACAGAGTAAAATCTCTTATTACATTATGCCAAGAGTAATTTTTAATAATATAGGAGGAGTGGAAATGTTCTATCAAACTAGTGAGTTTTATGATCTTATTTATAGCTTTAAAAACTATAGAGATGAAGCTGAAAAAATTAAAAAATATATTGATGAAATCCAACCTCACACAAAAACAATTTTAGATGTGGCTTGCGGAACAGGTGAACACGCATCATTTTTAAAAAAAAGCTACAAAATCGATGGAATAGACTTAAATGAAGAATTTATTGAAATTGCAAAAACTAAAAATCCACAAGGAAACTACTATACAAGAGACATGACCCAATTTGATTTAAAACAAACTTATGATATCGTAATGTGTTTATTTAGTTCAATTGGTTATGTACAAACCATTGATAAACTTAAACATACAATAGAACAATTGAAAAAGCATCTTAAGGATGATGGTTTACTAATAATAGAACCTTGGTTTACTCCAGAAGTTTGGACCCCTGGTAGAGTTAATATTTTAACAACAGAAAAAGAAGGAATAAAAATAAATAGGATGACTCATACAGAAAAGATGGGAACTTGTCTATTATGGATTTTCATTATTTGATAGGAAGCAGTGAAGGTATAGAACATGTTACTGAAAGACATGAAATGGGGTTGTTTTCGATTCAAGATATGAAAGAAGCTTTTAAAAGTGCAGGACTTCAAGTGCAACATGATTCAAAGGGAATTAGCGGAAGAGGCATGTACATAGGATCCAAATAAATATACTTCTGGATCCCTTTATTGCAATTAAGTAATAAATGATGATGGGGTGGACAAAATGAATGATATATTAAAAATAGAAGATGTTTTTACAAACATACCCTCTATAGAGACTGATAGAATGCTATTAAGAAAAATGAGGCTTGAAGATGCAATGGATATGTTTGAATATGCTTCTGACCCTGAGATGACAAAATATACTTCTTGGGATACTCATAAAACGATTGAAGATTCAAAACAATTTATACAAATGACATTGCAGAAATATGAAAACAAAGAAATGAGTACGTGGGGAATTGAACATAAACAAAACCAAAAATTAATTGGAGGTTGTGGATTTGTTTATTGGAACCCTAATCATCGACGAACGGAGATAGGATATTCTCTATCAAGAGCTTACTGGAACCAAGGACTAATTACAGAAGCTTCGCAAGCCTTGATTAATTTTGCTTTTAAAAAAATGAAGGTCAACAGAGTTGAAGCGAGATGTAATGTTGAAAATGTAGGCTCTGAAAGGGTCATGCAGAAGATAGGGATGACTTATGAAGGGATTTTAAGAGAACAAATATATATTAAAGAGAATTATGAAGATGTAAAGATGTACTCGCTTTTAAAAAAGGAATATGAAAAGCTATAGGAGAAAGCTCTAAAGGAGTAGGTCACTGTGAGAAATAAAATTAAACAGGAACTTGTTAACATCGAAAAAGAACATCAAGTAAAAATTTTATATGCTTGTGAATCAGGAAGCAGAGCTTGGGGATTTCCTTCACAGGACAGTGATTACGATGTAAGGTTTATTTATATCCATACTAGAGATTGGTATTTGTCCATTAAAGAAAAAAGAGATGTCATTGAATTACCCATTGATGATTTGTTAGATATAAATGGATGGGACTTACAAAAAGCATTAAAATTATTTAAGAAATCAAACCCTCCATTATTGGAATGGTTACAATCGGATATAGTGTATTCAGAACCCTTTGCAACAGCTCAAAAAATTAGAAATCTAAGTCCTGTATCATTTTCCCCAAAATCATGTTTACATCATTATTTAAATATGGCAAAAGGCAACTTTAGAGACTTTTTACAAGAAAACGAAGTAAAAATAAAAAAGTACTTTTATGTTCTAAGACCATTATTAGCTTGTAAATGGATGGAGTTAAAACAAACTCCTCCTCCATTGGATTTTGAATTATTAGTGTCATCTCTTGTTCCTAAGGGACAACTTCAAGAACAGATTTTCAACTTGTTAAATCGAAAAAAAGCAGGTGAGGAACTAGATAGGGAACCTAGAATCAATGAAATTCACCTGTTTATAGAAGAAACAATACAATATTATGAACAATATACTCAAAATGTTCCTAAAGTTGTATGGAATAACGATGATATATTAGATAAAATATTTTTAGAGACTTTACAAGAAGTTTGGTAAAATTAGAATATATTACATACATAAGGTGATGAGCATGAACGAATTAGCAAACAAAACGATGATCGTAACAGGAGCTGCTGGGGGAATAGGGGAAGCAATCACAATTAAATGTTTAGAGCAAGGCGCAACCGTAATTGCTTGTGACCTTAATAATAAACAATTAAAAAAACTTGAAAAGTTGAAGTATAGATTTTACGATAATCCACTTTTTGTTTTTCCTGTAGATGTTTCGGATCATAAAGATGTAAAACAATTTTTTTCAATCATTAATATGAAATTCTCTAAAATTGATGGTTTAGTAAACAATGCTGGAATTTATTTGGGTAGAGATTTACTAGATTATACTCCAGAGCTAGTGGATAAGGTCATTAACGTAAATATAAAGGGTTCTACGTACTTTTCACAACTTTTTGGGGAATTATTGTTACAGCGTAAAGACAAAGGTTCTATAGTGAATATCTCATCTGTATCTGGGCAAGAAGGTAGTACGGATGCGGTGTATGGATTAACGAAAGCTGCACTTATTGGGTTAACTAAAAGTTGTGCACTTAATTTTTCCCCTAATATTCGTGTCAATGCCGTAACGCCTGGATTAGTAGAAACAAGTATGTTAGAGGATATTCCGGAATGGCGGATGAATGAATACAGAGAAAAGGAACTATTAAATGAGAGATTACAACCTGAAGATGTAGCCAATACGGTTGCTTTTCTTTTATCGGATTCTGCTCGTAATTTTACTGGTTCTGTATTTGATATTAATAACGGTTGTTATATGAGGTAAATGAAAAACGAACAAGGGGATAGACACCATGAATGAAATTAAGGTTTTACATATAGATGCTTTTAGTGAAATTGCAAACAAAGGAAATCCTGCTGGTATCGTATTAAATGCAGACCATTTAAATGAACATCAAATGCAAAGAATTGCAAAATTAGTTGGATTTAATGAAACAGCATTTATTCTTAAGTCTGATAACTCAGATGTACGTATAAGATATTTTACTCCTGGACATGAAATAGATTTATGTGGTCACGCAACGATAGCAAGCATTTATGCACTTCGAACCAATAAACAAATAACTCAAGATTCCATTACAATTGAAACGAATGTAGGTCATTTACCTATTCGTATTTATGAAGAAGGAAAACAATTAAGTATATTCATGCAACAAAAACCAGCTCAGTTTTTACCTTTTAAATCTCCAATAAACAAGTTAGCCGAATCTATAGGGTTAACCAAACATGAAATAGACTTGCAATATCCTATTGTATATGGCAATACAGGGGTTTGGACTCTATTGATACCTATTAAAAAACTGGAATCTTTTCATAAAATGAAACCTAATAATCAATTGTTTCCAAAAGTTTTAAAAGAGATGCCAAAGTCATCTGTACATCCTTTTTGTTTAGAAACATACGACGAATTAGCAGATATGCATGGTAGGCATTTTTCCTCATCATACTCAGGAACAACTGAGGATGCAGTGACAGGTACAGCATCTGGGGTAATGGGTGCGTATTTTGCAAAATATATTAATAATGAACGAGATATGAACTCATTATCAATTTTAGTTGAACAAGGTCAAGAAATGGATAGGGATGGTAGAGTATCAGTCCAAGTAATGCAAACTTCTGTGGGTTATGAAGTTGGGATTTATGGTACTGCTGTTTATGTAAGAGATTTTAAAGTTTCAATATAAAAATGGAGTACTTTACTTCAAGTGAATCATCGCCATGTTATATTAACAATGTAAAATTCATTCAGACATTTCTGGTTTCAACAGTGGTGGAAGTGGGTACCTATTTCCTGAACAACGTGCACAAGTTTGGATTTGCACTTAAATGACCGTCCGATAGTTTTCCGGACGGTTTTTCTTATTGGGAAATACTCAACATTGAATAAAAATTAATTTTCATAGACAGATGCCCACTCGTTTAGGCTAATGACTTCATATTATGTGGTAGGGTCAGTTAACCATGATTTTCTAACAAAATATAAGGATGTGAATAAATGGATAGTAAAGAATGTAATCGAGAAGTAACGGGAAATTGCGCCACAGCGTTGGGTAGAAACACGATAGCAAGTGGTGACAGCTCCCTTTCTGAAGGTAGAAGTACACGATCAAGTGGGGAGAATTCTCATTCCGAGGGAAGAGATACAATGTCAAGCGGAAACGCTTCACACTCCGAAGGGAGAAGCACAATGGCGAGTGGTGATGCATCTCATACAGAAGGCAGAAATACCACAGCTAGTGGAGATACTTCCCATGCCGAAGGAAAAGATACTGTAGCGCAAGGTGAACATTCCCATGCGGAAGGAGAAGGAACACAGGCGACTGGAACAGCCTCCCATGCGGAAGGAGCAAGCTCAAAAGCGAAGGGGCTTCAATCTCACGCTCAAGGAGATTGTACAACGGCAGCTGGAAGCTACTCACACGCAGAGGGAACTAAAACGAATGCTGTAGGTGAAGCTTCCCATTCGGAAGGCAGAAATACCACAGCTAGTGGAGATTTTGCGCATGCTCAAAACAGAGATACCGTAGCACAAGGGGATAATTCAACTGCGGAGGGATCAGGTACTCTTGCTAGAGGATTAAATAGCCACTCGGAAGGGTATATCACACAGGCTGATGGGGAAAACGCTCATGCGGAAGGTAGAAATACAAAAGCGACAGGAAATAATTCTCATGCGGAAGGAATAAACACACTTGCTCAAGGAGATAATTCCCACGCCGAAGGAGAGGGAACTTCAGCAACAGGGATCGGTGCTCATGCAGAGGGAACAAATACAGAAGCTTCTGGTGTACAGTCTCATGCCGAAGGTGAGCGTTCTATAGCTTCTGGAGATTTTTCTCATGCGGAAGGATCGGCAACTTCAGCATCAGGTAACTCTGCTCATGCAGAGGGAACAAATACAGAAGCTATTGGGGATAGAGCCCATGCGGAAGGGAATTTTACGACAGCCGAAGGTATATCTTCTCATGCCGAAGGTAGTGCAACTTTAGCTGTTGGAACAAATTCTCATGCGGAAGGATTCGTAACGAATGCTCTTAATATTCATTCCCATGCGGAAGGAAACAGAACACAGGCCGAGGGGATAAGTTCTCATGCCGAAGGTCGTTCAACTATAGCTTCTGGACCAGATTCTCATTCAGAAGGATCTCTTACAACAGCCCAAGGATCCGCCTCTCATGCCGAAGGGAATGAAACGACAGCACGAGGATCTGGATCTCATTCAGAAGGATTTCTTACTGAAGCCAACGGAAATGCTTCCCATGCGGAAGGAGATGGAACGACAGCTGAAGGAGATGCGTCCCATGCAGAAGGATTTCTTACTGAATCCAACGGAAATGCTTCCCATGCGGAAGGAGATGGAACGACAGCTGAAGGAGATGCGTCCCATGCAGAAGGATCAGACACTGAAGCCATAGGATTCGCCTCTCATGCCGAAGGGGTTGAAACAATGGCTAATGGAGAAGCTTCCCATAGTGAAGGAAGACTCACAAGAACTATAGACTCATCCGCTCATGCTGAAGGGGAGAATTCTCTAGCCTCTGGTCCGAGTTCTCACGCCGAAGGAGAACTTACAACTTCTTTAGGAGTAGCATCCCATGCCGAAGGAAGACGTAGCTTGTCGTCTGCTGATTTTTCCCATGCGGAAGGAGAAGATACAGAAGCATCGGGAGAAGCTTCTCACTCTGAGGGAAGCCGAACAGTAGCATCGGGGGATTTCTCTCATGCGGAAGGACGACTCACAGAATCGATTGGAAGATCCTCTCATGCGGAAGGAGAGGAAACAATATCCAGAGGAATAGCGTCCCATGCGGAAGGAAATCGTACGGCAGCCCAAGGATCCGCCTCTCATGCAGAAGGTTTTTTTAGTGAAGCCAGCGGAGATAGTTCCCATGCGGAAGGTTTTATTACTTTAGCTTTTGGGGATTTTTCTCATACCGAAGGAGAATTAACGCTAACTGAAGGAAGAGCCGCCCATGCCGAAGGCTGTAATACGGTAGCTTTAGAAGAATGTTCTCACGCTGAAGGAGATGAAACTAGAGCGGAAGGTTTTGCGTCCCATGCTGAAGGTTGTAATACGATTGCTTCAGGCGAATGCTCTCATGCGGAAGGAAACGGTACAGATACAAATAATAAAATGAATGCGCATATTATGGGACGATCAGGTCAAGCGGTTGAAGATAACTCCTGGCATTTAGTGAATGATACCTTAATGGCTTTGATTAATGGAAATACGGGAGATGCCTGTTTTGCAGGGAAAATCACATCTGGTAGAGGATGTGATTTCGCTGAGTTGTTTGAAACGTTGGATGGCGAACCTATTGATAACGGATACTTTGTCACAACTGAAGGGGATAAAATAAGAAGAGCTACAGATGGGGATAAATATATCTTAGGTGTAACAAGTGCTGTTCCCGGATTTTTGGCGGGTAGTTCCGGTTATGAATGGAATAAGCGATATATGACGGATAAGTGGGGTCAGGTGTTATATGAAGAGGTCACCATTCCATCGGAAAAAGATGCGAACGATAAACTCATTTCACCTGAGCGGATCGAAAAGAGACCAAAGCTAAATCCAGAATACGATCCTGATAAACAGTATATCTCAAGATCAGAAAGACCAGAATGGGTTGCCGTTGGGTTAGTCGGACAATTATTAGTGAGAGATGATGGAACAAGTGAAGTGAATGGATATTGCAAACCAAACGCAAATGGCATTGCTACAAGAGCCGATAATGGCTACAGAGTGTTAAAACGAACAGATGAAGACCAAATTTTAATTATTGTAGCAAATCCTATGCAATTTTAAACGAATACAAAAGACCTGCGGTAATATGTCAACTGAAAAATAAAAGAATATGAAGTTGTCAAAGATCAATTTGCTTAAAAAAGAAATTAAGAATTCCTTTTTCAACGTAAAAGAAAAGAAAGCATAGGATTTTATGTTTTCTAGTAGGTTATGGATTTAAATTTATTCCTACTCTATATTAAAAAACCATAAGGATGTGAATAAATGAATGGAAAAAATTGTAACCGGGAAGCAACGGGAGATTGCGCCACAGCGTTAGGTAGAAACACGATAGCAAGCGGTGACAACTCTTGTGCTGAAGGTAGAAGTACACGATCAAGTGGGGAGAATTCTCATTCCGAGGGAAGAGATACAATGTCAAGCGGAGACGCTTCACACTCCGAAGGGAGAAGCACAATGGCGAGTGGTGATGCATCTCATACAGAAGGCAGAAATACCACAGCTAGCGGAGATACTTCCCATGCCGAAGGAAAAGATACTGAAGCGCAAGGTGAGCATTCCCATGCGGAAGGAGAAGGAACACAGGCGATTGGAACAGCCTCCCATGCAGAAGGAGCAAGCTCAAAAGCGAAGGGGCTTCAATCTCACGCCGAAGGAGATTGTACAACGGCGGCTGGAGAATTCTCTCACGCAGAGGGAACAAAAACGAATGCAGAAGGGGAAGCTTCTCACTCGGAAGGAAGAAATACCACCTCAAGTGGAGATTATGCCCATGCTCAAAATCGAGATACTGTAGCACAAGGGGATAATTCAACCGCTGAGGGTTTAGGTTCTCTTGCCAGAGGATTAAACAGCCATTCGGAAGGATATATTACACAGGCAGATGGAGAAAATGCGCACTCAGAAGGCAGAAACACGAAATCGACAGGAGATAATGCACATTCGGAAGGAAGAGACACACTTGCCCAAGGAGATAATTCTCATGCTGAGGGTGAAGGATGTATGGTATTTGGTATCGGGGCTCATTGTGAGGGAACAGATACAGCTGCTTTTGGTGATCAGTCTCATGCTGAAGGATTTAGAACCAGAGCTTTGGGTTTTTTTTCTCATGCGGAGGGAACAGGAGCGATAGGCGCCATAGGAGCCGATGGAGTCGCCTCTCATGCTGAAGGAGTTACATCTCAAGCTAATGGGGAAAGCTCCCATGCGGAAGGAATTCGTACGATAGCCCAAGGATCCGCCTCTCATGCAGAAGGTTTTTTTACTGAAGCCAACGGAGATAATTCCCATGCGGAAGGAAATGAAACGACAGCCCAAGGATCCGCCTCTCATGCAGAAGGATCTTTTACTGAAGCTAACGGAGATAATTCCCATGCGGAAGGAGATGGAACGACAGCTGAAGGAGAAGGTTCTCATGCCGAAGGGTTAAACACTGAAGCCACAGGATTAGCTTCTCATGCTGAAGGCTGTAATACGGTAGCTTTAGAAGATTGTTCTCACGCAGAGGGTAGAGATACAAATGCAATTGGTATGAACTCTCACTCCGAAGGAAGTGGAACGATAGCCCAGAGAGAAGCTTCCCATAGTGAAGGAAGACTCACAAGAGCTACAGGCGCATTCTCTCATGCAGAAGGAGATGGAACGACAGCTGAAGGAGATGCGTCCCATAGTGAAGGAAGACTCACAAGAGCTCCAGGCGCATTCGCTCATGCTGAAGGGGTTGAAACAATGGCTAATGGAGAAGCTTCCCATAGTGAAGGAAGGCTCACAAGAGCTACAGGCGCATCCGCTCATGCTGAAGGGGAGAATACTTTAGCCTCTGGTCCGGGTTCTCACGCCGAAGGAGATTCTACAACTTCTTTAGGAGTGGCATCCCATGCCGAAGGAAGACGTAGCTTGTCGTCTGCTGATTCTTCACATGCGGAAGGAGAAGATACAGAAGCATCGGGAGAAGCTTCTCACTCTGAGGGAAGACTAACAGAAGCATCGGGGGATTTCTCTCATGCAGAAGGGTTTTTGTCCACAGAATCGATTGGAAGATTCTCTCATGCGGAAGGAGAGGGAAACATAGCTCAGGGAGATCAATCCCATGCCGAAGGAAATCGTACGACAGCCCAAGGAGATCAATCCCATGCCGAAGGATTCGACACTGAAGCCAACGGAAATAATTCCCATTCGGAAGGAGATGGAACGACAGCCCAGGGAGATGCGTCCCATGCCGAAGGGTTAGACACTGAAGCCATAGGATTATCTTCTCATGCTGAAGGCTGTAATACGGTAGCTTTAGAAGATTGTTCTCACGCTGAAGGAGATGGAACTAGAGCGGAAGGTTTTGCGTCCCATGCTGAAGGTTGTAATACGATTGCTTCAGGCGAATGCTCTCATGCGGAAGGAAACGGTACAGATACAAATAATAAAATGAATGCGCATATTATGGGACGATCAGGTCAAGCGGTTGAAGATAACTCCTGGCATTTAGTGAATGATACCTTAATGGCTTTGATTAATGGAAATACGGGAGATGCCTGTTTTGCAGGGAAAATCACATCTGGTAGAGGATGTGATTTCGCTGAGTTGTTTGAAACGTTGGATGGCGAACCTATTGATAACGGATACTTTGTCACAACTGAAGGGGATAAAATAAGAAGAGCTACAGATGAGGATAAATATATCTTAGGTATAACAAGTGCTGTTCCCGGCTTTTTGGCGGGTAGTTCCGATTATGAATGGAATAAGCGATATATGACGGATAAGTGGGGTCAGGTGTTATATGAAGAGGTCACCATTCCATCGGGAAAAGATGAGAACGGTAAACCCATCTCACCTGAGCGGATCGAAAAGAGACCAAAGCTAAATCCAGAATACGATCCTGATAAACAGTATATCCCAAGATCAGAAAGACCAGAATGGGTTGCCGTTGGGTTAGTCGGACAATTATTAGTGAGAGATGATGGAACAAGTGAAGTGAATGGATATTGCAAACCAAACGCAAATGGCATTGCTACAAGAGCCGATAATGGCTACAGAGTGTTAAAACGAACAGATGAAGACCAAATTTTAATTATTATAGGAAGTCTATGAATTTTTAAACGAATACAAAAGGAGAGGTGCGTAATGGATAGTAGAGAAAAATTAAGGGAAGAGTTATTAGAAAGAGCTGAGGATAAAACTAGAGATCATAAAACAATGGGAGATAGAAGAGAGCTGTTAAGAGAAGAGTTATCAGAAGTCATAGCTAGGCAAAAGGACAGAAAAAATGAAATCATTGAAGAATTAAAAGGTTCTATGGATAAATATGAAGAAAGAATGAAAGATACGAATGTGAGTAAGGAACGTATAGAAAAGAGACGTAAGCGAATTGATGAGCTCATTCAAAGGGTGGAAGATAGAAGTGAACAATCATTAAAAAGATTACAAGATAGGATTTAGTAGTCTAGTTTGAAAATAAAATTTTATGTTTAAACTGTAATAGGAAGGGCGCTAATATAGCGCTCCTTTTTGTATTGATGTATAGGGATATCAAAGTGATGAATAGGTTCCCACTGGAAAGTGAAACGGCTTAATTTTCAGCACACGATGTGCTGATCCAGTGTTTGTTACAGGATGTGACAGGTGTTAACAGGGTAAACCAGAAATGTGCCTTGTAAAATTCATTCAGACATTTCTGGATTCAACAGTGGTGGAAGTGAGTACCTATTTCCTGAACAACGCGCACATGTTTGGGTTTGCACATTAAAGAACCGACCGATGGTTTTCCGGACGGTTTTTCTTAATTATGCAAGAATTGGTATAATTTACTGGTAGTCTATTAAAAAAATAGGTGATATGATCATTAGGATTTTAGCAATACATATATTATATGAAATGCTTTTATATCAATGAAAAATGATATAGCTTCAGCAGAAATAATCTATATGTATTTTTATTCGTAGGTATCTATGTAAATGAATATTAAAAGAATATATTAGTAGAGGGGAAACCATGAAGAAAATCTTATTGTTAATACTTACATCAGCCATGGTATTTTTGTTATTTACTTCATTAAGTATAGTCAGTGCATTAAGTATTGAAGAAAAGTTTGATTCATTAAAGGAAAAAAGCATATTTAGTGGGTATGATGATGGATTACCTCATTTAGAGGATCAAATGACTCGTGAACAAGCAGCAAAAATTATTACCCTTATTTTTAATTTAAACATTTCTGAGCCTTCAAGTGAACAGACTTTTTCTGATGTTCCTATAGATCGGTGGTCACATCAATACATTGAAACTGCTGTAAATAACGGAATAGTTAATGGTATGGGAAACAATGAATTTGCTCCAACTGATCATGTCTCATACGAGCAGTTTGCAAAAATGATAGTTATTGGATATAGTCATGTGACAAATGAAGAAATTCCTGAAGAAAAACTATCAGATGATAACAATGTGAGTGATTGGGCTAAAAAGTACATCTCATCTGCATTAAATTGGGGATTGATCGAAGAAACTGAAAATTATAGAAGTTATGCTAATCGTGCATTTTTAGTAGAGGCAACTTATATAATAGAAAGAAAATTATCGGATAACGTTATAGTAGAACCAGTAGTTTCCTCATCTGAAGGAAATTATAGTGGTTCTACTACTAGCGATAGAACAGAAACGAACAACAATGATGGATCAGAATCAAATACAGATGATGGATCAGAATCAAATACAGATGATGGATCAGAATCAAATACAGATGATGGATCAGAATCAAATACAGGTGATGGATCAGAATCAAATACAGGTGATGGATCAGAATCAAATACAGATGATGGATCAGAATCAAATACAGATGATGGATCAGAATCAAATACAGGTGATGGATCAGAATCAAATACAGATGATGGATCAGAATCAAATACAGGTGATGGATCAGAATCAAATACAGGTGATGGATCAGAATCAAATACAGGTGATGGATCAGAATCAAATACAGGTGATGGATCAGAATCAAATACAGGTGATGAATCAGAATCAATGGTTTTAGCTTATTATACTCAATATGGTTCTCAAGACAAGTCGTCACTGAAAGCATTGAAAACGTATCACAATTATATGAATGCTATATCTATTGCAACATTTGGTATTAGCAATTTAGGAGAAATAGAAGGAAATTATCCTACAGATGCTTTAGATTTTGCTAAGGATAATAAAATTAATACGTATGCAACGATTGGAAATCATGATTCAAGTGGATTTAGTTCTCAATTAGCTAGTGAAGTATTGAATGATAGTAATAAGAGAACAAGAGCGGTAAATAATATAGAAGCTTTGGTAAAAAATTATAACTTTTCAGGTGTTAACCTAGATTTTGAAAATATGTATTATTACGATAGAGCAATTTATACTCAATTTGTAGATGAACTTGCAAAAAGATTACAACCTCAGGGATACGAAGTTATCGTCTCAGTTACAGCAAAAACATATGACGATCTAGATGCGGCTTGGAGTGGAGCTTTTGATTACGCTGCACTTGGTGAAATTGTAGATTATGTACAACTAATGTCCTATGATCAACATGGAACCTGGGGCGAACCTGGTCCAGTTTCAGGTTATGATTGGCTGCAAAATGTTTTTAATTATGCAGACTCACAGATCCCATCAGAAAAAATAATAATTGGAATCCCTGGCTATGCGATTGATTGGGATTTATCTGGCACTTCTAATAATATAGCAATAAGTCAAAAGGAAGTAACTAGAAGATTTTCTGAAGGGGGCATTACTGTAAACAGAGATTCAAATTCAAGAACACCATATTATGAATATACAGATAATGCAGGGAATCAACATGTCGTTTGGTACGATGATGATATAAGTATTAGTGAAAAAGTAGGTTTAGTTAATGATTATAATTTTGCTGGAGTTTCCGTATGGGAAATTGACTATGGTAACGAAAACTTTTGGAAAGCCATTGAAAAAGGTTTAGAAAATAATTAAATGATAGAATAAAAATTTAACTAAAAAATAGCCGAAAGGCTATTTTTTTGTAACTAAGTTACACACTATTCGTGGAAACATTTGCTGGTAGATACATAAATAAATAGTTGTTATTATATTAACTGTATTTGCGAGATTTTAGATTTTAATAGAGTAATATGTATTTCATATGACATTCATCTTTTAGCATTAAAATAAATATATATGGAGGAGATTTTACCATGAAGAAGATCTTATCTACGTTACTTGCATCAGCCATGGTATTTTCATTGATGATTACATTCAGTACGGTTGAAGCAAAAACTACAGAACAAAAGTTTAATGAATTGAAAGATGAAAGAATATTTAGTGGTTATGATGATGGGTTACCCCATTTAGAAGATAAAATGAATCGAGAACAAGCAGCAAAAATTATCGCACTTTTATTCGATTTAGATTTATCAAATGTTACCAACAGTCCTACTTTTTCTGATGTTCCAAAGAGTAGATGGTCTTACAAATATATAGAAGCTGCAGCTGAATTTGGAATTATTAATGGAATGGGTAATGGTGAGTTTGCACCTAAAGAAACTGTTACTTATGAGCAGTTTGCTAAAATGTTAACCGTCGGATATGAGGAATTAACTAATGAAAAAATTGCAAAAAATCGATCTGTTGAAGGTAATGTGAGTACTTGGGCAGTAAATTACGTTGCAGCTGCATTAGATTGGAAGTTCATAGAAAGTCATGTGGATTATACTATTTCTGCCAATCGTAAATTTTTAGTAGAATCAGCCTATTCTGTATACGGTATAGCAAAAGAACAAGGTTTATTATCTACAGTAGAAGATAAAAAAATACTTGCTTTTTACACCAAATATAGTGAGCAAGACATGTCATCTTATAATTCATTAATGTTATATGAAGATTCTATAAATTCAATTGCTACCACTACATTTTCACTAACTGAATCTGGGGAAATCGATGGTTTATTTGCAAGTGAAGGTGTGGACTTTGCAAATGGAAATAACATCTCAACATATGCAGCAATAAACAATGGACATGGTTTTGATCCAGATTTAGCAAGTCTTATATTAAACGATCCAAAATTAAGTGAGAAAACCATTAATAATATTGAAAAACTATTGAAAGAATATCATTATGATGGAGTTAATTTGGACATTGAGAATATGTACCCCAAGGATAGAGAAGCTTATACTCAGTTTGTGCAAAAACTAGCTGATCAATTACAACCTAAGGGATATCAAGTTATCGTTTCAGTTTCGGCAAAATCATCTGATAATCCAAATGCAGCTTGGAGTGGAGCGTTTGATTACGCTGCATTAGGAGAAATTGTAGATTATATACAATTAATGTCTTATGATCAAAATGGTCCTTGGGGTCCTGCAGGTCCTGTTTCAGGATTAAATTGGGTAGAAGACGCAGTGAAATATGCAGTATCTGAAATAGAGTCTGATAAAATATTATTAGGAATTCCTTCCTATGGTTATGATTGGAATTTAAATGATGCTTCAAAAAATAAAACGATATTGTGGAGTGAACTTTCCAATATCATGAATAATAATGAAAGTACTCAAATGTATAGAGACGAAGCTGCGAATTCACCTTATTTAACATATACAGATGCTAATGGACAGGAACATATTGCTTATTATGAAGACAGCGAAAGTATTATTGATAAAGTCCAATTGATTGATCAATATGGTTTAGCAGGAGTATCCGTTTGGGAAATTGGTTTGACAAATGATGGTTTATGGACAGCTATTGAAAAAGGATTGCAATAATAATTTATCTTTTGTTAGGCAAAGATATGCAAGAAGGTCTAAATGAACCTTCTTGCATATTTTTTTTAAAATGACCAAATAAAAAAATGAGCTCTTCAAACACTTTCATTGATCATTAATTACGTATTATGAGGTATTTATGCATTGTATAGCATTCCCTTCCTTGTTAAGATATATTTATTATCTGGTCTTTTAATACATAAGGAAGTGGTGAGAGCTCATGAATTATGAGGTGAAGTCAATTAATATTGGGAAGTGCAAACAAATTGAAGAAGGTTTGAATTCCGCAATCAATAAATTCCCAATAACAGAAAAGGTTTATGTATCTTCAACAATTATTATTGGAGATGAACAAGCTGATTTGAAACACCATGGTGGAGAAGATCAGGTCTTGTGTGTATATTCTTATGATCACTACGAACATTGGGAGCAGGAATTGAATCATAAAGTAGATATTCCCTCTTTTGGTGAAAATCTTACTGTAAAGGATATCTCTGAGGACGATGTATGTATTGGTGATATTTTTGAACTTGGGGAAACCAAACTACAAGTTAGCTTGCCTAGGCAACCTTGTAGAGTTTTAGCAAAAAAATTTAATAATGACCAATTTGCAAAAATGGTTAGTGACAGCGGTTATACAGGTTTTTATTTTCGGGTGTTAAATGAAGGTTATATAAAACCAGGGCAGACTTTAAATCTAATCAAACGACATCCCAAACAACTTTCTATATCAGATGTAAATAAACTGCACTATACAGATCAAAAAAATGTAGATTTATTGAAAAGAGCTATAGAGGTGGTAGAATTAAAAACCTCCTTACGTGAACAGTTTCAAAAAAGATTAAATGAAATTATAAAAAGCAATAATGGTTGAAGGGTAAACACACATAAATTTTTCTTCATAACTAAAAAACCGAATAACTAGATATGTGGAAGGTTCTCTCATGAGAGTCTTTCTTTTTTATGTTTGAATATATAAATTCGATAAAATTTTAATTTTTGAAACTATTATTTATCATAAATTGTTGACTTCATTAATGAAATTCAGTATTGTATTAAGTGTACTATATGATATAGTACACTTAATACAGATGAGAGAGGAGATCATATGTTAGTACATATCGATCAAAAAAGTTCAACTCCCATTTATGAACAGATTATTAAACAGATTAAAGAACTTAAAGTGAAAGGTATTCTTCAAGTGAATGAGAAACTGCCTTCTGTTAGAGAATTATCTTCTATTCTGTTAGTCAATCCTAATACAGTAAGTAAGGCTTATCAGGAATTGGAACGGCAAGAGGTGATAATCACACTTCGAGGGAAAGGAACTTTCATTTCCAATCAACCTGTTTCTAATTTAGATTCTAAAAAAATGGAAGAGTTAAAAAATACGATAAAACAAGTTTTAATTGAAGCAAAGTATTATGGGATATCAAAAGATCAAATAACAGAATGGCTTGATGAATTGGATAAGGAGTTAGGGGGAGAAACAGATGTTAAGAGTTAATAAATTAAGTAAAACAATTCAAGATAAAAACATTCTAGACAATATATCCTTTGAAATTGAACCTGGAAAAATCATAGGTTTAATAGGTAGAAATGGTGTTGGAAAAACAACATTATTAAGAACAATTGTAGGGATATTAACTCCTAATAATGGAGATACATGTTTTGAAGGTCAAAGTGTATATACAAATCCAAACGTGAAACAACATATGGTGTTTGTTCCTGATTCTCCTGAAGCTTTGAAAAATTATTCAATTCCTGAAATTGTGAAACTTTATGAATTGATATATCCCAATTTTGATCGAAATTATTTTTATAGTTTATTACAAAAATTCTCATTAAATCAGGGGAAGAAGATAGGGAAGTACTCTAAAGGGATGAAGGCTTTATTTTCTCTTGTGCTTGCTTTTTCAACAAAGGCAAAACTGATCATTCTTGACGAGCCAACAGATGGTTTAGATGTCATTATAAAAAAGCAAATTATACGATATATCTTAGAAGAAGTGTCTGAAGGGAATACATCGATTTTGATTTCATCCCATCGATTAGATGAGTTAGAACAAATTACAGATACAATCATGATAATGAAAGAGGGAAGGATCGAGTCCCATAACGAACTAATGGATATGAAAGGCAAATATAAAAAAATTCAGGTTGTTTTTAAAGAAAATTTACCTGAGTCAATTGAAGTTTTAGATGAGGTAAAGCAGATTAATCAAATAGGACGTGTATATACTTTGTTACTCTCAGAAAAAAATGATGAAATTTCTCAAATGATAAAAAAAGAACAACCGTTGCTCTTCGAAGAAATCCCAATCACGTTAGAAGATATTTTTGTAGCTAAGCTAGGAGGTGAGGAACATGTTTAATAAAGCATTGTGGTATAAAAATTATAAACAAGCAAAGTTCATCTTATGGTCTATGTGGGTTGTATTATTTTTAGGGATGCCCGTTCAAGTAATTACGCGATTGCAAAATCTAGCAGAATATCAAAAAAACGAGCTTTCAATCAATCCAAATTTCAAAATCTCTACAGACTACTTTTATAATAGTGTTCTTAATTTCATTTCCATCTATATTGTGTTATTAATCTTAATTTTTATATTAGCAAGCCTTTTAATCGGGTCTGAAAGAGGAAATAAAACAAATGATTTTACATTTTCACTTCCTTTTTCACGTAAACAAATATTTTTATCAAAGTGGATGATAGGAACTGCATTTATTTCTTCAGCGTTTATATTAAATTTTATATTCACTCAAGTTATTATTTATTTTTCTGAATATCAAAACATGTTAAATTTTGAATGGTCGATTATATATTTTATTTATCCTTTTACTGCTTTTATGGCACTTTATGTTTTTGCCTTATTTTTTGGCACGATTACAGGGGGGTTCATATATCAAGCTGCGTTAACTTTTATTTTTTTCATATTTCCTTTAGGTATTTATTTCTTATTGGAAATTTTTTCTCAAACGGTATTAAATAAGGAGTTATACAACTTCCATAACAAATTTGATTTGTGGTTTTTAGGTAATTATTTAGATATAAGCTCTTATAGTTCTAAAAATTTATTTTTTAAAAAAGTACATCTTAATTATTTTATTGAAGATGGTTTTTATTCGCTTCAATCATACGATTATGACTATCAATTTAGTTTTTACTTTTTGTTTATTCCTGTTTTGTACACATTAATTCTATTGCCATTAAGTGCATTGTTGTATGAAAGAAACAAAGTAGAGTGTAATGGAAAATTTTTATTGTTTTCACAATTAAATAAGTTCTTTATGTTTGGCATCGTTATTTGTTTTGCGTTATTAGGTGGATTAATTGGAACAGCATTTGTACCATTTCACTTAAAAAATTTAAATAGTCTGTTTTATCTATTTGGATTAATTGGGTCGGGGACTCTATCTTATTATTTTACTAAGAAATTATACAATATGAATTTGAAAATCAGCAGCAGATAAAAAAACTCATATGTCAAAAGAGTGGAGGGGATTTTCATGATTCAGATGAAACAAATCAATCATCAATTTAAAATAGGAAAAAAGAAAAGAAAAACAATGGTGCCGGTTTTAGAAAATGTGAATTTTAATATTAAACAACGAGAAATCGTAACCATTGTTGGTAAAAGTGGCTCAGGAAAATCTACTTTATTAAATTTATTATGCGGATATATTCGACCTACCGATGGTGAAATCTTCATTAAAGGTCAAAACGTAACGAAATTGAGTGAAGGAGATTGGGCTGATTTTCGGATTCGAAATTTAGGGTTTATTTTTCAAAATTTTCAACTAATTCCAAGTATGACTGCTTATCAAAATATTGAACTCCCTTTGGTTTTAAAAGGGGCTAGTGAAGTTGCAAGGAAACAGCAAACACTGGATATGTTAGAGATGGTCGGCTTATCAGATTATGCAGACTATTATCCTAATGAATTATCAGGTGGGCAGCAACAACGTGTCAGTATTGCAAGAGCATTAATCGTAAAACCACCTATTATTTTAGCAGACGAACCGACAGGTAGTTTAGATAGCGAAAATGAACAGGAATTATTAAATTTCATTCAAAAGCTTAACAGTGATTTAAACATTACATTTTTAATTATTACACATGACGATCAGGTTGCAGCTATTGGACATCGCACGTTTCTCATCAAAGATGGAAAACTACAGGAGGAAAAATCTCATGAAGTTCATAGATAAGATTCGTTTTGTGAGACAAAATATGAAGAAGAATCGAATGCGTGTTTTTATGACTGTTTTGGCTACCTCAATTGGCTGTACATTTTTAATTATGTTAGCATCTGTAGGGTTTGGTTTGCAAAAAAGTATTATTGCAGATCTTACAGAAGGTAGGATGTTAAATGAGATAAGAGTACAGGGAATAGAAACGTCAGAAAACGAATATATTACGGACCTGACGGATGAGGATATTAAATATTTAGAATCAATAGAAAATGTAAAAGCTGTAACAAGAATGCAGTTTTTAGATTACTCACAACAATCGGTTGTAAGTTTAAACGAGTATCAAATCCAATCACAAATTACTGTTTCTTATTTTCCAGCAGAGGTTGAAGCGGGGTTGGAATTAAGTGAAGGTAGATTACCTTTAGCTGATAATGAAGTCATTGTAGGTTATCATTTTAAAGAGAGCTTTGAAGGGGAAATAGTAGGGCAAACGTTGTATTTGCCAATAAAAAAGTTTGATAAGAATGGGAATGAAAAAATCAAAACATTTGAGTTAAAGATAGTAGGTATTAAAGGAAAACCAGCTAACGAGTTGGCAATGGATACTAGAGTCACCATCTCTGATGCTTTATTTGAGCAAATTGAGGAATTTACACAGACAAAAAGAGGCGTAGTTATATTTCCTGATGTAAATTATGAAGAATTTGGAGAGGGTTATTTAACAGAAATACAATTAGATGGTGAAAAACAGTACGTAAATGTAGCTATCATTACTCACAACATTGAACAAGTGAAAGCAGTCACTGAAGAAATTAGAGAAAAAGGATATATTAACTCTTCAGTTTTGAATCATATAGAAGAAGTAAACTCAATCTTTTTAATCATGAAAATGGGTTTGATTTTGGTAGGTACGATTGCTTTGATTATTGCTTCCATAGGAATTTTTAATACCATGACCATGGCAGTCACTGAGCGATCATCAGACATTGGAATTATGAAAGCTATTGGAGCCCATCCTTCTACAATAAGACAAATCTTTTTGATTGAAAGTAGTTATATAGGGATTTTAGGTGCATTGCTAGGTACTGTTAGTGCCTTTATTTTAAGTAAGGTAGTTAATTTTGGATTACCATTTCTTATTGAAGCGATGTCTGAAGAAACCTCACCAGAAGGGTTAATGTTTTCATACATTCCAATATCCTTAGTTGTGATTTCAGCTTCAATTAGTATTCTAGTTGCCGTTTTTTCTGGATGGAGACCTGCTAAAAAGGCGACATCAGTTGATGTATTAAAAGCGATGCGGAGGGATTTATAACTTTCCTTATAACAATTGAGATAGTTAGAGCCACTAACGAAGAATATAAATATATAAATATTAAAAGCACCCTCAGGGGTGCTTTTAATATTTATACAATTATTAATCTGAAACTGTATATTTATTCATATATTCAATAAATGTGACATTTATCACATTTTATTTAATGGTAAGGTTTTACAAAGTTGAATTAGAAAAATATTTTTTTTAATGATTAAATAATTATTTAATTTGTTTGGAAGAGAGTTTACATCTATTTAATGTATAGACTTAATTGTGAACTTTATCTAACTTAAAGATTAAATTTTAAGTTAATCATAATTAAAAATTGTATCTATATCACAATGTAAATGCTTTCATTGTAAGGTTTGTTTTAGAGATGACAACTTTTATTGCAACTGTTATACTACACATTATAATCTGTTATATATCAAGATATATGGCGATGATATAGTATAAAGACTATTTTTACATATATAAAACTTAATTGTTGCCATAATTTCGACGTACTGTTATTATAAAATTAATAAATGTATATTTAATTATTATGGTCGATAACTAATCATTGAAAATGATGAACATGATGACATGGGAGAAAGGGGATAAATGGATGAATTCACTTCCAAAAGTTAACGAATTAGGTTTTTTTGAGATTCGTTTGGAGTCCATAGGGGGATTAGGTGCTAACCTAGCTGGAAAAATGCTTGCAGAAGCAGGAGTTGTTGGCGCAGGTTTTAATGGGGTTAGCTTCTCATCATATGGATCTGAGAAAAAAGGGTCGCCTGTAAAAGCACATATCCGCTTTTGCGATATAAATGCGAACATTCGCGATACCACACCTGTTGAGAGACCTCATGTAGTTGGGGTATTCCACGAAGCATTGGCAAAAACAATCAATGTAATTAGTGGAATTTATGAAGATAGTATCGTATTGGTAAATTCAAATAAGTCACCTGATCAATTAAAGGAGAATTTTAACATGTCAGGTGGGACAATTGCTGTGATTGATGCGACGGGGATAGCACTAGAACAGAAAAATCGTGTAAATATGGCTATGCTTGGCGGATTATTCAGACTATGTGAGTTTCTTGATCCACAAATCATGCGCGATGTCATTGAGAAGTCATTAGGTAAAAAGTATCCACAGGCTGTTGCACCAGCTATTCGTACTTTTGATCGTGGATATAATGAGGTTCAATTCAAAACTTATGAATTATCTAAAGGTGAAAAAATGCCTGCTTTTACAAGAAGTGATGAGCCTATACTTGGTTATGAAACTCAACCAATGGGCGGTGTAATTACAAATCCAGGGAACAGCATTTTAAAAGATTTAAGTATTTCCAGAGCAGGAATGCTTCCTCATTTTGATGAGAATACATGTATACATTGTGCTTCTTGTGATAATGTATGTCCAGATTTTTGTTTCGTTTGGGATGAGCAACAAGATAAAAAAGGTAGACCTCAAATGTTTCTTCAAGGAATAGATTATCAATATTGTAAAGGTTGTTTAAAATGTGTAACTGCATGTCCGACAGAAGCACTATCTTCTCACCGTGAAGAAGAGGGGTATGCTGAAGAGCATAGAGTTCCACATGTTTACAATCTAGCAAAATAAAATTGAATAGTGAAGAGGTGAAATTAGATGGCGATTGAAATGAATAATGAAAAAACAACGGATAAAGTAGAACAACGTGTTGTTTATGAATCAGGCAATGAAATGGCAGCTTATGCAGCACATCAGATTAACTATCATATCATGGGATACTTCCCTATTTCTCCTTCAACGGAGGTTGCACAATTTTTAGATTTAATGAAAACAAGCGGACAGCATGATATTGTATTAATTCCTGCAGATGGTGAACACGGTTCAGCGGGTGTTTGTTACGGAGCCTCTTCTGCTGGAGGACGTGTATTTAATGCAACGAGTGCAAATGGGTATTTATATATGTTAGAACAGATGCCAGTACAATCTGGAACTCGTTTTCCAATGGTTCTAAATTTGGTCTGTCGTTCCGTTTCAGGTCCACTTGATATTCATGGTGATCATTCTGATCTTTATTATGCATTAAATACAGGATGGCCGATATTGATGTGTCGTGACCCACAAGCCGTATATGATATGAATATTATTGCTCTTAAGCTTGCTGAAGATCCAGAGGTCCGTTTACCTGTTATGGTTGCACAAGATGGATACTTTACTTCCCACCAAAAGCGTCGTGTTATGACGATGAAGGATCGTTCAGACGTACTTAAGTTTGTGGGGGAGAAGCCTCCTGAGGGATATCCAGATACTTTAGATCGTAACAATCCTATTACGGTTGGGCCTTATATGAATGAACCTGACTATATTAATAACTGTTATCAACAATCTGAAGCGATGTACAGAGCAGAGGATGTTTATGAACGTATTCAAAAGGAATATGCAGAATTAACAGGCCGTGAATACCCTGTCTTAGATTTATATCGTATGGAAGATGCTGAAGTAGCAGTATTTTTGATGAATTCATCTTCAGAAATTGTAAAGGATGTAGTGGATCAGCTGCGTGAAAAAGGGATAAAGGCCGGTTCTATTGCTCCTAATATTATTCGTCCATTTCCTCAAAAACAAATTGTTGAAGCATTAAAAAGTGTAAAGGCAATTACCGTAGGGGATCGTGCTGATTCTTATGGTGCTCACGGTGGAAACATGGTAAATGAAATTAAAGCCGCTTTATTCACCTACGGAAACACAACTACCAAAGTAATCAGTCGTATTTATGGATTAGGCGGAAAAGATTTTTATGCTGAAGATGGGCACGAATTCTTCCAGCTTGCGATTGATGCTGTAGAAAAAGATAAGGTAGAAGTACCTTTTGATTATCATGGTCATACGCCTGGGGATCCAGATAAAGCACCTAAACGTGTACTCGAACCTATGAAATATGAGGATCTAAATACAGGTCTAATTAAGGTAACGGAGGATGAAGAAGCTGGTAACTTAAAGGTTCGAATTCCGCCATTACGTCAATTAACAAAAAAACCAAAAAGAATTGCTTCTGGTCATGGAGCATGTCCTGGCTGTGGTATATTCTCTGGTTTAGAATTATTCTTTAAAGGAATTGAAGGGGACATCGTTGCATTATTCCATACGGGTTGTGCGATGGTTGTAACGACTGGGTATCCTTACTCAGCCCATAAAGCAACATATATTCATAATCTATTCCAAAATGGAGCTGCAACGTTATCAGGTGTTGTAGAAATGTTCTGGGAGCGTAAACGTAGAGGAGAACTTGATCATTTAGGCTTGCAAGATGATTTCACCTTTGTAATGATCACTGGTGACGGCGGTATGGACATTGGTATGGGACCAGCTATTGGTGCCGCATTACGTAATCATAAGATGATTATTTTAGAGTATGATAATGAAGGTTATATGAACACTGGAGCTCAATTATCTTATTCTACTCCTTTAGGGCATAGAACATCTACTTCAAACGTAGGTAAACATCAAGGAGGTAAATTATTCCACCATAAAGATACTGCTCAAATTATGGCAGCAACAAATATTCCCTATGTGTTTACTGGATCAGAAGCTTATCCTCAAGACTTGGTAAAGAAAGCTGCTAAAGCACAATGGTACGCCCAAAATGAGGGATTAGTTTATGGTAAAATACTAATTACTTGTCCATTAAACTGGTTATCTGAGGAAAAAGAAGGGGCAACGATTATAGATGCAGCAGTAGGTTCATGTTTCTTCCCTCTGTATGAGATTGAGAGAGGTATCACATCAATTACGTTTGATCCTGAAGCTAAGAACAAACGGATTCCATTGTCTGACTGGTTAAAAACAATGGGTAAAACAAAACATATGACAAAACCAGAATACGAAACAGCATATAAATCCTTTGAAGATGAAGTTGAGCGTCGTTGGCAAAAACTTAAAGCCAAACATGAAAACCCTTATTTATAAAGTAATTCATCGTTTCAAAACTGTGACTAATATCACAGAGTAGTTTTGGAAGTAATAATAAGGTTTCAGTAATAAAATTCTTCAGGGCACAATCATAATAAAAGATTGTGCTCTTTCACTTTCATATCTGTTAGGAGGAATGGGATATGCCTTTTGTATTGAAACATAAGGAGAGTTCTCAAATTTTCACGTGCACTTTAATTAATATTTATCAGCTTCCTTATTACGGTACAAAATTTTGGGATAAGCTCAAAGATGCAGAAGAAGAAGCTCCTGCATTTCTGAAAGAACATCAAGTAAGTGATCCAGAATTATGGACATATCTTGAAGTAAGTGAGCAGAAATTGAAAATTTTTAATGTGAGATTAAATAACGACAGTGCTAAATCATTATTTATTGATGAAAAATTACATTTACCATTAGTAAAAAATAAAAAGGACGAATAGGTTCTGAAACAGTATAAAAAATTAATAATTGCGAACGCTACAATAGAAGTTTGCGTTAATTCGAAAATTACTTAAATTTAACAAAATTGATCTTGAACTACCTAATTTATTAGACTATTTATACTATGAAAGGTGATGATTGTATAAAAAGTTTATTATTGGGAATTATTTAACGAAATACTACTGTAATTAACTAAAATTAACTTGGAGATTACAATAAACTATGCTATATATATTCATAGAAACCTTATGTTGTACTGAACCTTGGTATAAAATAACAAAAAGGGTTTCTATTCTGACATGCTGAATAAATACATATTACTTGTCAGGCAAAAAAAGAAGGGGGATTTAAAAAATGAAAAAGAATTTTATGTTGAAGTCACTAATTTTGATATTAGTGTTTTCAATGGCTTTAATTGGGTGTACTCAAGAGTCAGAAACAGGTGAGAAACCAACTGAAGAACCAACAGATGAGCCACTGGAGAATGAAGTGAAAGTTGGTATGGTTACAGACGTTGGTGGAGTAAATGATAATTCATTTAACGAAAGTGCTTGGGAAGGTTTGGAACGCTTAGAAGAAGCTGGAGCTCAGGTTAACTACATAGAAAGCCAAGGCGAAGGAGATTTTGAGCCAAACTTAAATGATTTCGTTAACGACGGATGGGATTTAACTTGGGGTATTGGGTTTTTAATGGGTGATGCGGTTAAAACTATTGCTGAACAAAATCCTGAATCTAATTTTGGTATCATTGATGCAGTGGTTGATGCTCCAAATGTAGTATCTACTGTATTTAAAGAACATGAAGGTTCTTTCTTAGTAGGTGTTGTTGCTGCAATGACAACAGAAACAAACAAAATTGGTTTCGTTGGTGGAATGGACATTCCAGTAATTAAAAAGTTTGAAACTGGTTTCGTTGAAGGTGTAAAAGCTGTAAATCCTGATCTTGAAGTTGTAATTGAATATACTGGTTCATTTACAGATGCTGGTTTAGGAAAAGCATCAGCTGCTACAATGTATGACAATGGCGTTGACGTTATCTTCCATGCTGCGGGCGGTGTAGGTGACGGAGTATTTGGTGAAGCTAGTGAACGTTCTGGTGTTTGGGTAATTGGAGTAGATAAAGACCAATCCATTACTTTTGGAAATGAAGTTACATTAACTTCTATGATGAAATATGTTGATGAAGCTGTATATCAAGTATCTAGAGATTTCGCTGAAGGTAACTTCGAAGGTGGAATCAGAGAGCTTGGTTTAGCTGAAAATGGTGTTGGTTTACCAGCTGAAAATCCAAATCTTTCTGAAGAAATCATGAAAGCAGTAAATGATTATAAAGAGAAAATTATTAATGGTGAGATTGTAGTCCCTTCTGGAATTTAATAAAAAATATTTAATTTAGGTGATGAAGGTGAATAAAGAAAACATAGCAGTAGAAATGAGAGGGATTACCAAAAGATTTCCTGGTATCGTAGCAAATGATTCCATTAGCTTTAAAGTGAAGCATGGTGAAATACATGCTCTACTAGGAGAAAATGGTGCGGGAAAATCCACTTTGATGAATGTTTTATTTGGCCTTTATCAGCCAGAAGAGGGAGATATATTAATCAACGGCAACAAGGTTGAAATTACAAACCCTAATATGGCAAATGAATTGGGTATAGGAATGGTTCACCAGCATTTTATGCTGGTTGAACCTTTTACAGTTGCACAAAATATTATTTTAGGCATTGAACCCAAAAGTGGTCTTATCATTAATCAAAGTAAAGCAATTAAAAAAATAAATGAAATATCAGAACAATATGGTTTAGATGTTGATCCTCATGCAACGATCAAAGATATTTCAGTAGGGATGCAGCAAAGAGTTGAGATTTTAAAAACTTTATATCGTGGAGCAGATATTCTAATCTTTGATGAACCATCCGCAGTTTTAACACCTCAAGAAATTGAGGAATTAATGAATATTTTCAGAAATCTAGTTAAAGAAGGCAAAACGATTATTTTAATCACTCATAAACTGAAAGAAATCATGGAAGTTGCCGACAATGTGACGATTATAAGACGTGGGAAAGTGATCGATAGTGTTTCCGTTGAAAGTACAAACCCAGATGAACTTGCTGCAAAAATGGTTGGACGTAAGGTAAGTTTTTCAGTAGACAAGAAACCGGCTCAGATTAAAGATAAAATTCTCTCCGTAGAGAAAATCAATGCTAAAAATAACAGAGGTTTGCCAGCATTAAATGAACTCTCTTTGCAAGTTCATGCAGGTGAAATACTAGGGATTGCAGGTGTTGATGGTAATGGTCAAAGTGAGCTGATAGAAGTTCTAACTGGGTTAAGAAAAGTAACTTCTGGAGAAATTACGTTACATGGTTCCAGTCTGCAGACGCTTAATCCCAGACAAATATCGGAGGCAAAAGTCGGACATATTCCAGAGGATCGTCATAAAAGAGGCCTAGTTCTTGATTTTTCTGTGAGCGAAAATATGGTTTTAAAAAATTATTATCATCCTCGTTTTAATAAAAATGGATTCTTGAAATTTGAGGAAATCGATCAGTATTCAATTGATTTAATTGAACAATTTGATGTTCGTACTCCTAGTCATAATACCCCAGCAAGGGCATTATCAGGAGGGAACCAACAAAAAGCAATTATTGCAAGAGAAGTAGATAGTGATCCAGATTTATTAATTGCAGGTCAACCAACTAGAGGGTTGGATGTAGGTGCAATTGAGTTTATCCATAAAAAGCTCATCGAACAACGCGATAAAGGAAAAGCTGTTTTGTTAATCTCATTGGAATTGGATGAGTTATTAAATGTATCTGATCGTATTGCAGTTATTTATGAAGGAAATATCGTTGGCATCGTAGATCCAAAAGAAACAAATGAACAAGAACTAGGATTGATGATGTCAGGAGGAAAAATAAACCAAAGAGGTAAAGAACAATGAAAACATTATCACGTTGGTTATTAAGAGAATCAATTATAATACCTCTTATTTCAGTGTTTGCTGGGCTTATAATTGGAGCAATCATTATGATGTTTGGTGGTTATAACCCATTTGAGGCATATCAAGCACTTTTTAATAAAGCATTTGGTAGTGTTTATGGTGTTGGTGAAACGATTCGAACAATTACTCCACTTATATTTACTGGACTAGCTGTTGCTTTTGCATTTAGGACAGGTTTATTCAACATTGGTGCAGAGGGACAGTTCATTATGGGTTCACTAGCTGCCGCTTACGTAGGTATCATGCTTGACCTTCCAGCTATCATTCATATGCCACTAGCTGTTATTGTTGGAGGTATCGTTGGTGGATTATGGGGTGGAATAGCAGGCTTTCTTAAGGCATCTCGTGGAGTACATGAAGTTATCACTACCATTATGCTAAACTGGATTGCTTTATATTTGTCAAACTATTTAATCCGTACGCATTTGTTAGAAAAAGGTCAACAAAAATCAGAAACGCTAGCTCAAAGCTCATGGTTGTCCTTTTCATTTTTAACAGACATATTCAATAATGCTCGTGTACATTTTGGTTTTTTAATTGCCATTCTTTGTGCGATAGTATTTTATGTGATTTTACAGAAAATGAAACAAGGATATGAGCTTCGTTCCGTTGGACTCAATCCACATGCTGCCGAATATGCAGGGATAAACGTAAAAAGCAATATAATAAAGGCAATGGTTATTAGCGGGATGTTCGCAGGACTGGGCGGTGCTGTAGAAGTACTTGGTGTGACTCATAATGTGATCATATTGCCTGCCTTCCAGGGATATGGATTTGATGGTATCGCTGTTGCATTGTTAGGTGGAAACGCAGCATTTGGTTCAGTCGTCGGTGCATTTTTATTAGGGACTTTAACTTTTGGAGCAACAGGGATGAAACTTGGTGCAGGTGTCCCATTTGAAATAATCAATATTGTCATTGCCCTTGTTATTTACTTTGTAGCGTCAAGGTTAATTTTTAAAAGGCTAATGAATGCATTGAATGTGAATAAACAGGAGGAACAATAACATGGATTGGCTAAAAATATTTGTTGATCTGACGCACAATACCATTGTTTTTTCTACGGCTTTAGTATTTGCAGCCATAGGAGGCATGTTCTCTGAACGTTCCGGAGTTGTTAACATTGCGTTAGAAGGGCTTATGATCATAGGAGCTTTTACAGGTGCAGTGGTGACCTTTTTTGTGGATCAATCTTTAGGAGGCAGTGCTATTTCACCATGGATCGGGTTTATTTGTGCGATTGTGGCTGGTATCATCTTTTCATTACCACATGCGGTTGCATCTATTAGATACCATGCAGATCAAGTTGTTAGTGGAATTGCTTTGAACTTTTTAGCAATTGGAGTTGCTATTTACTTTACTAAAGTATTATTTGATGGTTCTGCACAAACTAAAACTATAAAATCTTCTTTTGATAAATGGGAAATACCATTTCTTAGTGAACATTCAACCGTAGGTGCTCTATTTAAAGCTTATCCTACAAGTGTGATTATGTTAATTGTGGTTGTCGTTTCTTATGTAGTACTATTTAAAACTCCATTTGGGTTAAGATTAAGAGCTGTTGGAGAACACCCAAGAGCTGCAGATACGATGGGGATTAATGTGTTTAGAACACGTTATATTGCAGTAATGATCAGTGGTGCTTTAGCAGCAATGGGTGGAGCAACTATTGTATTAACGACTACAAATAACTTTACACATAGTACGATTTCTGGACAAGGATTTATTGCTTTAGCCGCTCTTATTTTTGGTAAGTGGCATCCAACGAAAACGATGTTTGCTGCATTATTTTTTGGAATGGCAACAGCATTAAGATCAGTGCTACAACAGTTTGGAATTACGGAGTATATTCCTGTTGATTTTATATTCATTCTTCCATATGTGCTTACGATTTTAGTCTTAGCAGGGTTAATTGGTCGTGCAGATGCACCTTCAGCCCTAGGTAAACCTTATGAGCTTGGAAGTCGATAATTTTCAACAATCCAATCATTACTTTCTATTTTAATTTTATTTTCAAATAAAAAAGGCGAAGTTATTCCCATATGCTTGAATGTGGGAATTCTCGCCTTTTTTCACACTAACTAGCAAATGCATACTGTAATGAAATGATAAAATCAAGATATGAAAACCATTTTTTCTTATTTCTTTTTATTAGGTATGCTATAGCTGCTGTTCCAAGCAATGCTAGATATAAAGTCCAAAGTATATCTATCATGTCTTTATAACCTCTTGTTGTTTTATTTTAGAATGACTATTTCCTCCCCTGAAATATAACAAGGTTCTCAACTCTTTGCAAACGAATATACTCATTATTTTTTAAATCTAACCGAAAGAAACCATAAAGATAGGCTGCCTCTATAAAAGAAAGTCCAGGATAACATACTACAGCTTCATTTGTGTATGGATTATCCATTATCACTTGCCATTCTCCAGTTCGATTGTTAATTGGAATCTGTTTCAATACTTCATTTTTATATTGCACAATTTGTTCTAGCTGAGGCCAAATATTCGCCCAAGAAGGACTAAATTGTTTTGGATTTGGAAATATAGTTTTAGCTTTATTAAGCAATTTTGTAGCTTCAGATATATTTGTATCATCATAGGATTTAAGCTGATCTTTCATCCAGTACAAAAAATGACTAAAGCCGGAATACCCTTTTTCTTTCATTTGTGCTCTGACAAAATCATATTCAGGTTTAGATTTTGCTGTTTCAAAAAGTTCAATTAAATTTTTTTCCGCTATTTTCACATTCTCACCCATGTTCATAAGTATTTTATTTAAAATGATATATGAAATGCATAAAAAAGCAAGTGTTTTCAATTATTAGGTTTAAAAAATACTCATTGTTGATTTTTTGTACAGTACGCATAAATAAAACCGCATGAATCAATGTTTATAAATTTGATTTCATACGGTTTATTCATTTTAATTGGGTTTTGTCTAAGCCTCTTGATGATACGCATTAACAAAGTTTATGAAGAGAAAGGAGTCAAAAATTGTTGAGTCCAATAATGTCTATAGTTGCTATTAGAACCATAATAATACCCTACACCGATTTGAGTATAATTGCTTGATAATATATTTGCTCTATGTCCGGAACTGTTCATCCACCCATTCACTACCTTTTCAGGAGTGTTTTGACCAGCAGCAATATTTTCTGCAGCTGCACGATAATTCAAGCCAAAGGATTTCATCATATCAAATGGTGATCCATAGGTCGGAGAAATATGATCAAAGTATTGATTAATAAGCATATCTTTAGATTTAATATTTGCTACATTGCTAATATTCGCATTTAATGTTAAAGGAGTTAGTTTATTATTTACTCTTTGCTCATTTGTTAAGAAAAATACTTCAAATTCAAATTCATCTGGAATATATGTATCACTTTGGATATATTCATATTGTTGGAAGCTGGATTCTTTAGAGGTTAAGGTATCACCTTTATCCATTATGACTGTTGAACGCTTCTCATCCCATGAAACTTCATATCCGAATGCTTCTCCTGCTGCTCTTAAAGGTATCAAAGTTCGGCTGCCTATTAATTTAGCCGTTGTATCTATTTTAGAAATTTTACTCTTTGACCCAGAGTTTTGATCCATTTGATGAACAAATTTAGAATCAATTTTCATAATCACTACTTTTTGTTCATTTCCTCTATGTAATGTTGAAGTAATGGTTGCCGAATTGTTATCCCAATCTACTTTTGCTCCTATTTTTTCAAAAACACCTCGAAGTGGAATTAATACTCTATTCCCATCAATAATAGGTTCTGAATCTGGGAAATTCACTTTTTCTCCATCTACAATGACTGAGATATTTGTGACTGCAAGTGAAGACGAAGGCATGATTAATGATGACAATAGTATTATGAGTACAAACTTAAACTTTTTAATCATCTTGTAAACTCCTATTCATGTTTTATTATAGGAACATACATAATATTTGATTAGACAATGTATCTTTGTTCATCTGAAAATGATATTATCAAAATATACCAAAATGATATAGGTTTCGGTGATATCTCACTAAATTGTTATGTAATTGAATATGATAAGTGTATAAATCAATCTTTATGTATGTTAACTATATAACTAGTATAACATTCGTAATAGTAAAATGAAGTTGCAATTAACTTGTAAAATATAGAATCAATATACATATTATTGATTACATTTCAGGATTTTGAAAAAAAGTAATAAGTACTATATTTTATTAAAAAGGATCAATATGGAAGGAGTTCAAAGAAATGAAAACAGAGGTTTTGTCACTTCAATCAAATGATTCATTTTTTCATGTGAAGTGTTGGATACCAGAAACAGAACCAAAAGCGGTAGTTCAAATTTCACATGGGATGGCCGAACACATTGAAAGGTATGATCGTTTTGCTAATACACTGGTTAATGAAGGCTATGCTGTTTTAGGGAATGATCATCGAGGTCATGGAAAAACAGCAGTTAATAAAGAAGACCTGGGATTTTTTGCTGAAAAAGATGGCTGGAAGTTAGTAGTAGAAGATATGCATACTTTAAATTTGATGATTAAAGATAAATATCCAGACTTACCTGTTTTTATATTTGGTCATAGTATGGGTTCTTTTTTAACTAGAAGATACATCCAACTTTATGGTAAAGGATTAGATGGTGTAATTTTATCTGGAAGTGGGGGAGATGGAGGATTATTAGGTAAACTAGGAGTACATATTGTTAAATATGAGGTGAAAAGAAAGGGAACACGCGGAAGAAGCCCAAGAATGAATAAACTGATATTTGGCAGATTTAATAAAAGCTTTCATCCAAATCGGACAGAATTTGATTGGATTTCAAGAGATGAAAATGAAGTTGATAAATACGTTGAAGACCCTTTCACAGGGGGTGTGTGTACAGCAAGTTTTTATTATGATATGTTATTCGGAGTGCAGGAGCTGCATCGAATGGAGAATATTCAACAAACTCCTAAGAATTTGCCAATATATTTTATAAGTGGTGATAAAGATCCATTAGGTAATTTTGGAAAGGACATAAAAAAAGTGGTCAGTTTATATCAAAATTCAGGAGTAAAAGATATTTCTTATAAAATATATAAGGATGCCAGACATGAATTATTGAGTGAATTGAATTTTGATGAAGTGACTCATGATATTATATTTTGGTTTCAGGAAAGATTAAATAAAGAGAGGTAATATATAATGCCTAAAGTTAAACTTGGAGTTAAAGATGGGAAATTAGCCGAATGTCCAAATTCCCCCAATTGTGTATCGACTCAGACAATGGACGAATCGAAAAAGTTGGAGCCTGTTCCTTTTACGATTTCTAATAAGAAGGCAATGGATAAAATAATAAAAGTTGTTGAAAAAATGCCAAGAACGAAAGTTGTGATTCAGGATAATAATTACTTACATGTAACCTTCACAACAAAATTATTTCGTTTTGTAGACGATGTTGAGTTCTACCTTGACGAACAAGAAAAGGTGATTCATTTCCGTTCAGCTTCACGAATGGGTTATTCTGATATGGGTGTGAATCGAAAACGTATGATTGAAATTACAAAAAAATTTCTTGTTTAAAATGAGAATTCAACAAAGATGACAATATAAAAGCCCCCATAAATAAAGATAAGCAGGGGCTCCTATTGATTAAGTTATTTTTTTTCCCATAGTTTATATAATGCTTGTGTTCCACGATCTTCTTCACCTAAACTAGCAAGCTCATCGTATAATTGTTTTGCTAATTTGAGTCCAGGCATTTCCATTCCCATAGCTGATGCTTCTTGTAATGCAATTCCCATATCTTTAATAAAATGTTTTACAAAAAAACCAGGTTCAAAATCCTCTTTGATGATCCTTGGAGCTAAATTGCTTAAAGACCAACTTCCTGCTGCCCCAGTGGAAATACTCTGCAGTACCTTTTCTGGATCAAGTCCAGATGTTCGCGCATATGCAATGGCTTCACAAATCCCGATCATATTGGTGGCTATAGCGATTTGGTTACACATTTTTGTATGTTGTCCTGCTCCTGCTTCTCCTTGTAGAATGATGTTTGCTCCCATTTTTTCAAGTATCGGTTTACAAACCTCAAAGGCTTTTGCTTCTCCTCCTACCATAATCGTTAAACGAGCATCTCTTGCTCCAATATCACCGCCTGAAACAGGTGCATCTAAAGAAAACAGGCCCTTTTCCTTAGCATGTTGAGCTATTTTTTTGGCTAATGTAGGTGTAGATGTAGTCATGTCGATTAGATAAGTACCTTTATTAGCATTAGAAATAATTCCGTTAGGACCTAAATAAATAGATTCTACATCTTGGGGATATCCAATCATTGTAATAATCACATCGGCTTGTCTAGTTAATTCTATCACTGAGTTTTTCCAAGTTGCACCTTGACTTATGAGATCAGCAGCTTTATCTTTCGTTCTAGTATAAATATGTAAGTTATAGCCTGCTTTCAACAGATGACCTGCCATGCTTTTTCCCATAACACCTATGCCAATAAACCCGATCGTTAGAGTGTTTTTTACATTGTTCATAACTTCTCCTTTTTCTACAAATAAGTTTTAAATTTTATTAATTTGTATTAGTATATTCTTTAACTATATTTTTGACAAGATTGTTCCTATTACAAAATCATAAAAGAGTTTGCCGAACCGATGATTTTCATTTGTTCGTTAGTTTGGTTATCTAATCTTGTAGATGTAACCCATAAAAAAAATTATACTCAAGGATCCAACAAACTCTATACACCATCATATGTAAAGAACGTCCTCTTTGTATAAGACTTTCGCCTATAAAAAGCTTATAAAATGTAAAATGGTGATATGACCTACTCATATATGATCATTAGATGTCATTACAAGAATGTCAGCCTATCGCAAATGAGTTTTTACAATTGTTGGTTTGAATAGAATAAAAGTGGAATATATGTTGTTTTTCACGATGGAATAATTACTACACACAGGCTAATATTAGGGGGGAAATGTATAAAAATATAAAGAATAGATATAAGAATGCATTAGAAAAAATTTATTAAGTCTTTTTGATAAAAGAACCTATATAGATGGTCATTATGATGTAAGTAAAGTTAACTAGTGTTTTCCTACAACATGACAGGGAAAGCATCTTTTTATTTAGTTCGAAAAAGGAATTGTATAGAACAATTGATTAGAAACATTGGTCGTAAATATATCGAAGATCGTGACGAAACTTAGAAGCGAATGAAATTGATTGCAAGAGTAATTGAACTGTCTTCACATTTGAATAATAATCAACTAGCAATGGTCATATATAACCACCATTGTATTATTTTTAGGAGGTATAAAATGAAAATCTCAGATAAAAGTATTATTTTATTGAAATAAGATAATTAACACATTTTATCAAAAAATAGTAAAATTGATTTAGATGAGTCAGGTAGTTGATCTTTGTGTAATTCAAAGATACAGATTTAAGTGTTTTTACAATTATAAATGATGTGTGTTAATGAGAGAGTTTTATAACTCAAAAAAGAAGAAAATTCGGGGTTGGAAAAGACATAAGAGAAAGATAGAAATGATAACATAAAAGAACTTCAAGAATATATAATTGAGCATGGTATAGATCAATTTGAATTTAAAAATTTTAATGGAGAAGATTTATTTTTAATTGGTAGTCCAAATATAGCCTATTATCATAAGGTTGAAATAAACTTCATGTCATTAGATTTTATTAATTGTCCTATAAGATATTGGTCATATAATTGTCTGAAGTAACGATATAATATAAATTAATTATGGGGAGAAGGAGAATGAACTATAATATAGACGTATTGTTGGAAAATAATGAAGAGTTTTTATCATTTTTACAAAAAGAAATTAGAGAATTTAATAAAGGATATAAAAAATGAAGTATTTATATGTGGAATGGATGCATAAATTTCTTGATGAACCTATAGTTCTTATTTCAGAACTTGATGAAAATCGATTTGAACAAAGGAAAATTGAAATATATAAAGATGGTAAAGCTGGATATGCAATAAATAAAACTGAGATTCATGATACAAGGCTTTCTGTCGATTCTATACCAGAAATTCATAATATAGCTTTAAATAAGAAATTTAAACCCAAATACATTAGTAAGAACGATTTTACGCGAATTTGGAATGCTAAAGAAAATTATAAGGTAGTTGAAATTGATGTTTCTAACATTATGATTGAAAAGAAATAACATAAAACACTTAAAGAAAAACTTGATTTTCCTGATTTCTACGGCGAAAACTGGGACGCTTTCTGGGATGCAATTACTGGTCTTATTAAAATGCCTAATATGCTGATATTTTACGGTTGGAACCTATTTGAGAAGAATCTACCTCCCGAATCAAAAATATTAAAGGATTACCTTAATGATTATAATCAAGAGTTAGAAGGCTTTCCTTGCAACGTCTTATTTCATTAATATGTTATGTGTTCTTTAATAATGAAAGCTTTATGGTACACTTCTAGAAGAAGTGTGCTTTTTACATTTTAAGGTCATATTGTGGAATAACGACATGTTATATACTATGGTATATTTCCTATAAGAGAAGAGTGATTAATCCATTTTTTGGAGTGTTCAGTTTATTGAAATTTTAAATAATTATTGTTAAGCTAAAGGGCAAAATTATAGAGTGATGTTAACAGTCATTGAATTGTTAATGTTAATAAAAGTATTCTGTTAAAGAGATAGTTGAAGAAGGATTTTATTTTTTATTCAAGTTACAACTCAGTATCTTACATGAGGAAAGGATTATATAAGATGAAACAAGTGTTAGAAAAAATAATTTATTTTGGCTTAACCGTAGGTATTTTTATTGTTTTATGGAGAATAATGGGTGAATTATGGGAGACTTTTGTGCCGTTGAATTATAAAACTAACTTAATAGGAATGTTTTTTGTAACACCAATAATAATAGTACTTTCATTTATTTTATCGAGCTTGTGTTTTAAAGTTATAAGAGATTCTAAATGATATCAGTTTAATTTAGGTTTTTTGAATTAACGAGACTAGGTTTATCTCGAAATTAAAATCTTTTTCATGAAGAATTAATGAATAATAGCATAACTAGGTCTGTAGAGGGTGATATAATGTTAATTAAATGGATTGTATGTGATGTACCTAAAAATAAAAAAGTAGACTTTTCTAATGCTCAAGAGAAATGGGGCTCACTGGCTAATATAGACGGGTTTTTAGGTCAAATTGGTGGCTGGGACTTAAATACATCTTCAAGAGCAGGGATTATATCTTTTTGGAGAGATCAATTATCTTATCATAAATTCATGGATCAAGAGCATGATAAGATTTTTAAAGAAGGAAAACAAAAAGATACCTATGAACGTATTTTAATAGAGATATATGATAAGAAATTTAATATTAATAATTACCAAATTACGAAGTTTTTAAAAGAAGCTAAAATTATTCGGGTTGCAAATTGTGTTGTTAAAGAAGATAAACAAGAACACTTTGAAAAAATGCAAAAAGATATATGGAATGAAGAAATGTCTAAATATCAGGAAATGCTAGCAGGTGTTTTTTGTATAAACGACCAACATAAATACTTAATTGTTTCATTATGGGGGAGTGTAGAAGCACATCAATTGTATGTTGAACGAACCCTGCCCTTATTAGTTGAAAATTCTAAATTAGAAGATGACTTAATTAAAATTAATGGAACAGTATTAAATTTAGATGACAATTGGAGTGTTATTTGAAAAATTTTTCAAAATCAATAGTAGGAAAGATTGATATTAACGATGTGTATAATACCAATGAAGAAAATCAAAATATCAGAAAATAGATAGTTTGATTCACTAGATAAAGGTGTGATTTTATCGTATAGATAGTATGTATCAATAGTTGGTAAAGGGGTGTGCAAGTATGAAAAATAAGAGTATTTGGGTTTTGATATTAATAATACTTTTAACGGCATGTGCAGAAGAAGAACGGTCTATTGGGATTGTAGATCAAACTATGTCTTTATCATATGAAAATGAAGATATCCAAAAGTTATCATTTTCTTTCATCGTTAACTCATCACAAAAAATTAAAACTGTAAAATTAGATATTGTAAATGAAATTAAGAATCGATTAATGGAAACTAATATAGAGATCTTAAAGATGGATGAATATCATTACAATTTAAAAGGGTTCTTACTTATCAATACAGAAGATATGTCAAAAGAGGATATTGTTTCTTTTGATACATTTATTAATAATATCATTTTAGAAAATATGGACGGAAGCTCTGAGGAACTAACTGTTAAATAACGATTAGATAAAAGAGTGATTTTATCGCAACACATGTTGTACAATGGTTTTATTAAAACATTTGTTTGATTTATATGCAAATCCTTATACTGATGATATGGATTATTAATTATTTTGAAGAATAGTTGACAAAAGGAGGCAGAATCATGGGAGTGGACTTTCAAGCTATATTTACACATTCATATAAATTAAGTGAGATAATAAAGTTACCTGCCATTTTGAATGAAAATAAAACCCTTCAACAAATAAATGATAATACTACAGATAAATGGCGTTGGGTGGATACAGATTTAGAGTTGGTATTTAATAGGGAATTATTTATTGATTTAGTTGGTCCCAATGATCTGGATATTACATTTGGTAAAAATCTTTGTGTTTTATATCCTGGATATAGATGGAAGCAATTTATTACAAATGAGCATATTCAATTTAAGTTAAGAAGAATATGTTATGAACTCTCTCATTTATTTGAAACTCCTTTGTATGTACCAGAAATTTATGAATGTGATGGCTTCGTAATGGATGGCAAAACAATGGTAGATGTAAAAAGTTATATGTATAGACGACTGGGTCCACCTAGTCCATCTATTGATGTAATTATTGAGAAGGAGAATGAATTTGAAGAGTTTCATGGATATGAACATGGTTATTTGATTGATGATTTTAGAGATTTTAAAAAGGGTTAATCTAGAAAACATAATAGGGAGAACCATGATATGAGTGAATTTACAGCAGGAAGTTTAGCATTAAAGAAAAGCATGCAAAAAGTGGAGCAACATTCAACTGTTACTTCTGTTCAAGAGATAAATGATAACTGGATTGTGTTTATCACTAATGATACAAGTGTGAGTGATATTGTACCTGAAAGTGTATTTGAAATTTCAAAAGAATTTCCAATTCTCTATTTTTTTAATTTCGAGGATCATTGTTGGGGATATTATATTATCTTACAAGGAAAAATAGTTGCCAATATCTCTTTTTCGTATGAAGAAGAAAATACTGCAGTAGTAAGGTTAGCTGAGGAAAGGCATCCTGATGAAGATATAATGGAGCTTCTTTACATCGAACCAAACGCAAAAGAGCTTTATAATAAGTTACTATTCGAAGTAAAAGATAATCCTGAATATCTTAGAAAAATAGAAGAGCAATTAGAAAATAAGAACGTTGAGTTCTTTAAATTATTTAATATACCTGATGAAGTTATTACAAAATTAGAATATATTTTATCCGCAGAGTATTGGAATAACTTAAAAAACAAGCATGACCTAGTTGAAGAGTTTAAACAGTTACTTGAAATTAATGAGATGAGATGGATTCGTTCAGACCGAGTGTAGATAGAATTTAAATTTAAAAATGAATTAGATCAATAAAAATATTGAATTATCGAGACTTATTTAAACTAAAATATCTAGATAAGAAAAACTCTAATTTTACTTTGAGTATACCATCTTTCATTGACAGTGTCATTTCCATATGTTACCTTAAAAAAGTATTACGTTTAACTGTTACAGTTCAATTTAAAAGGAGATGTTTTTAATGTCAGATGAGATTTTTAATCCACCAAGTAAACCAACAGTTGAGGACACACATAAAAGAGCAACTTTTCTAATTCGAAATGACCTCATAGAGAGGTTAAACGAAATTGTAAAGGGTGAAAAGAAAGGTACAAAACATAGGCTTGTTAATAAAGGTATTGAAAAAATACTTGATGAGTACAGTGAAAAACAACTATCAAAAGATGAAGAAAGCGAATTAATATTTAGAGAAACTATTAAAAAGTACAATATAGATTTAAGTAAAGAAGATGAAAGAGAAAAGCTAGATACTTTGATTAAACTGTCCTTTAACATTAGATAAAACAAGAATTTTATCAAATGAGTTCTTATAATAAAATAATAATTTACATAATCATGAAAAGAGGTTGTTTTAAAATATGCAGAAAAAACCTTCAAAGTTGTTATTTATAATGATTGCAGTATTAGTTGTAGTATTGCTGTCATCTTGTCGAACAAGTACCGATACGGAAGAACCAGAAATCAAAATTTTATCTGATTCAAATGAAGAATTAGATAAAATTTATTACGGAAATTTAAATAATGAAGAACAGGAAGAGATAGAAGAGAGACTAAAGGATTTTATGATAGGTAAAAGATTTATTGATTTACCATTAATTGATCATGGCGACCAATTTCTAATCGAAGCTTTAAATTTTGAATCAGATGAATTTGAAATTTTTGAATATGTAATGGATGAGAGAGGTAATATTATCTCAGATTACGATATAAAGCCAGTGAATATAAGCACTAAAAGAGAAGGAAGGATTGGTATATATTCATTTGAAGAAAGACATGATTATGAAAAGTATCAAAAATATGCAGTAGAAGGAAAGTTGATACATAGCTTATTGATTAGATGTGAAATTGATAATGCTTCTTTTGCATTTTCTACACTTGTATTAAGTGTTATTGAATAACTTGTACAACAAAGCGACTTAAAACTGGGAACTACCAGTCTTAAAACGGTAATTTTAACTGATGAAAAATAAAGTGAAGGGATAGGCAACTATGAACACTAAAAGACGACTTAAGAAGAGATATTTTATTATATTTATTACATTTATATTATTCATATTAGTTATCCCTATTTTTATAGGTGGGTACTCAATTTCTGAATCGTTAGTAGTAAGATATTCCTTTCCAAAAATTGATGATGGAGAAATTGTTTATGAAAAGAAATTTGAAGATGATAAGGTTATTGTCTGGAAAACGGATAATGAAAGTATTATTAAACTGATAGAAAGAGAATGGGGTGTTTTTTATCGTTCGAATTATTTTGGTGTAATCCATACTTTGACACCAGATAAAAAAATGAGATTAACAAGGTCAGTCAGAGGATATAATCATAAAAGTACTCTTATTGGAGCTGAGATTTTAGATAAAGAAATAGTTAAAGTCATTGTAAGTATTCATGATAGACATAAAAATATATCATCTTTAAGTGAAGCAAAAGAGAAATCAAATGTTTATATAGAAATGGATGTAAAGAATGGATACGCAGCACATTATAGTTATTTAAATAGTACTAATGTTGGAAGCTTTACTTTCCTTGGATTAAATTCAGGAGGGGAAGTAATATCAATTAACTAAATTTGAAATATGCAATAAAATTCGGATTTTATAGTAGAGCAATATGAATTTTTAAAAAGTGTTATTTAAAAATACTTAATTAAAGAAAGGATAAAATGGAGATTATAGGTTTTTTAATAGTTATTTCATTGCTTACATTTTTTTATTTTAAATATCCGAAAGTAACTGTAAAAAGCAGAGTATTGATTAAAGAACTGGATTATTTTAAATCGATGAATGGGGAGAAGATGAATGTAACTAAGATCATTTTTCTTTTGGATGATTCAAATAAAAAAGTTACATTACGGGTATTAAGTCAAAAGAAGTTTGAGGAAATTAATCAAGGTGATATAGGAATTCTAACTTATAGAGGTTTGTTTTTAATTGATTTTAAAAAACATTGTAACTAAAGAATAGATACATATGGAGGAAACATAATGGAGTATTTACAATATTTATTTTATTATATTGACAGATTAAGTAATATTTTTATTTCTTTTTTTCAAGAAGGGATATGGGTTATTGGATTTATGTTTTTACTGAATAAGACATTTGAAAGTAAAAGATTAATTAATATATCAAAAGTGGTTACTATAATCGTTTTAATTTTCTTGTTCCTAGATTTAATTATTATGCGTCTTTAGGCAGAAAAGGTGGAAATTATGAAAAAATATTTAATTTTAAGTATATCTATCGTATTTCTAGGTATTTCTATTATAATTGGAACTTCTAGAATTGCAGATGCACTTTTAAATGATGGTAAAGAAGATGTAGATGTAGTGACAGCAGCAAATTTAATTGTAGATGCATTAACAAAAGAAACAGAGAGCGCCCAACTATTAAGTGAATCTGAATTAGTAGAGTATTTAGGTATTCAAGAACATCAAATAGATAGCTTGGTGCCTAAGGATGGGAGAGGCATTGAACTACCATATTTAAGAATTGGGGATCAATATTACTTTCCAGTTTCAGCTATAGATAAATGGTTGCTTGAAACTGAAGGAAGAGCATTTTTATAAAATTGGGATTTTATAGGAGGAAAACAAATGAAGAAATTAAAATTCCTTATAATAATACTGATAATAATAGTAATATCTGGTTGTAGCGAATATAATCCATCACATGATGATATTAAAGTAGATGATGATATTAGCGAATATAACCCATCAGATGATGATATTGTTGATATACATGGTGAAATAACCAATATTGATATATTTATGCGATTTATTGAAAATTTTAATCAAGGAATTAAGGATGAAATTAAAATTGTAAGCTATACTGTAGAAGGAGACGCAATCCTACGAGATCTTGAGTATGATGGGGAAAATATTATTACAACAATTGATACTACAAGAGATCGTTATGGCAAAAGACATGTAAGTACTTTTATATGTAAAACAATCATAGTAGAAGAAACAGAAGAGATGAATCATTACAAGCATTACCTATTAAATGGTTGTAATCAGGAAAATATTGATACTTCTATCTTACTTATTCAGAAGTAATTGGTTCCAATAAAATATTACTTTTATCGTAAGAAGAGAAGGAAACAGAGACTTATCTCTGAATCCATCTAAAGATTGAATAAATTCTTCTTAGAGTAAAGGTTAATTTTTAATGTTCAGGATATCCAGTTATTTTTTGAATAGATTCATATAAAGGTGTTAATTTTCTATACATTTTTTGATAAACTTGGCTATAAAGATCATCGTATATTTCCACGTTTTTCTGAATAGGTTCAAAAACCTGCGCTTTTTTTGTCATTTCTTTGACTGCTGTATCAATATTTGGATGAAGTCCTGCCCCTACTGCAGCTAAGATGGCCGCCCCTAAACCAGAGGCTTCACTAACTGCTGGTCTGATTGCTGGTAAATGAAATACGTCTGCTGTAATTTGCATCATTTTATCACTGTTTGAACCTCCGCCACATACGATCAATTCTGTCATGGGAATTTTTGTGCGCTTTTCAATTCTCTGTTTCCCTTCACGTAAAGAGTAGGCTAAGCCTTCAAGAAGAGCTCTATAAAAGTGCCCTTTAGTATGGACTCCACCAAAACCAATGACAGCACCTTTTGCATCAGGACGTGGATATCTTATGCCAGGTGACCAGAATGGTTGGAGTACCAACCCTAATGATCCTGGTGGAATATTAGAGACTAGATCATCTAGTATTTCTTCTGCAGGTACTCCTAAATTACTTGCTAGTTGTAACTCCTCGTTAGCAAATTGTTCTTTGAACCATGAAACCATCCAAAACCCACGGAAAGTTTGTACTTCTAGGTTATATTCTCCTGGTGATGCACTTGGATAAGGGGGTATGAGTTTTATAGGTTCAAGGTATTTTTTTGAGTTAACATTGATTGTTGCCGTAGTACCATAACCTATACTTCCTTGGTTTGGATGCAGACACCCTGTGCCAAGTACTTCACAGGCTTTATCAGTAGCTCCAGCGATAACAGGCAATCCTTCAGGTATTCCTGTTTGTTTAGCTGCTTCTTTCGTAATCACACCTAACTGCTCACCTGGTTGAACTAGATTAGGTAACATCTGTTCCTTGACAGGTATAGCCTTCCATTTCCAGTGTGATTTCTTAGACCATGTAAGTTTTTTATAATCAAATGGAAGATATCCAACTTGACTCCCGATAGAATCAACAATATCATCAGTTAATTTATAATTAATGTATCCAGAAAGCATCAAGTAGTGGGAAGTTTTATCCCAAATCTCTGGTTGGAATTCCTTGATCCAATTTGCTTCCGCTTCTGCTTGAAGATAATGTAATGTTTTATTGAGGCCTGCTAGATGAAATAGGAGCTGCCAAGCTCCTCCAACCTTAGGCAATTTCGTAGATCTACGTTGATCTAACCAGAGTATAGCTGATCTTAAAGGATTTTTTTCGGCATCAAGATTTACCATTGATCCTCTTTGAGTTGTGAGACTTACAGAAACAATGGAATCTTTGTTTACTTTACCTTGACTAAACAGTTTTTCTGAAGACTCAGCAACACACTTCCAATAATACTCTGGATGCTGTTCAGCCCAACCTGATTCAGGAGAATAATACGCAGGACTATAAATCACTCTGGCAAAATCTATAAGACGACCATTTCCATCAAACACAAGCGTTCGAACACTTTGAGTTCCAATATCTATCGTTAAAACGGTTTCATCCATGGATTGGATCTTCCCCCTTTTTTATTTCCTAATCCTCCTCTGTGATGAAGAGGGATAACCCCTAGATTGTAACATATACTCTATTCATTTATGCGAGCATAATTTTAGGTTATTTTAGTATTAAATCAGGACTGTAGTTATTTTTCCATATTTTATAGTAACGAGTTACTTCATCATTCCAACGTTCCTCATCCCAGTTTAAAACAGGTAGAATCTCTTCTTCTAAGCGATTTATTATTTCTCTTCCTCCAGAAGGTAATAACATACCAATTCGTACTCTTCGCAGTAATAGATCATCTAAATGAGAGATTGATTCATGTCTTGCTGCCCATCGAAGCTCTGACCATAATATATTCGTACTAGGTACAAATTCACAACCATTTTCTTCAATTTCTTCTATAAAACTATCCCATTCATTTCCGTAACGTCCGTACAACCGACGTGTCATGGATTCTCCTAAGTGGGACTGGAGTATTGTATGACCTGTCATATTTTGTTGTGCATCTTGAATTTTATTATGATGTTCATTTACATGGGTTATTTGTGGTTTAATTTTATCTAAGACTTCACGAGCTAATAAATCGAAGGTAGTTAGTTTCCCACCTGTTACTGTTAACAAACCGTGCTCTTCCCATATACAATGATCTCTTGATTCCTTAGAAGGATCTTTTTTACCTGTATGAATGACGGGTCTTACCCCTGCAAATGTTGATAAAACATCCTCAGCTTTAAGTTGGAATGAAGGAAACATTTCATTTAGGGCTTCTAGTAAGTATTTTCCTTCTTCAAAACTTATACTCGGTTCTACATTTAGAGATTCTTTATGATCAATATCTGTTGTTCCAACTAAGGTGACACCTTCCCATGGAAGTGCATAAATATAACGTCCATCTTCTGGATGCGTGAAGCTGATGGCCTGCGCTAGTGGTAAACGCCAATTAGGAATAATTAAGTGACTTCCACGTAAGGGGCGCATTTTTGGTATTTCACCAACCTGAGCTCGGAGTTGATCTACCCAGACACCAGTTGCATTCACAACTATTTTCCCAAATACTTCTTTTGTTTTATTTGATACTATATCTTTCACTGTGACTCCACGCACATGGCCATGTTGATCCCGACATAATTCTTCAACTGAGCAATAGTTTATTGCAGTGCCCCCTAGTAACTCTCCATCTTTTAACACTCTTAATACTAGTCTTGCGTCATCTGTTCTTGCATCATAATATTGTAACCCTGTGCTTAGACCTGATTTTCTAATTCCTGGTGCCATTTTGCTTATGTTCTCAGAATCGTAACTACGATGGTTTTTTCGATGTGCCATCATGTCATAAAGGGTTAAACCTGCTTTTAACAAAATAGGGTCAAACCGATTTTCCTCATAAAACGGCATTAAAATGCCAAGAGGTTCTACCAGACCATCACATTCACTGAGTAACTTTTCTCTTTCATGTACAGAATGCCAGGTTGTTTTCAATTGACCTTGTTTTAAATAACGTAAACCACCATGTACTAGTTTACCAGAACGACTGGATGTTCCCCATGCAAAATCTTTTTTTTCTAACAATAAACAGCGTAGCCCTTGACTAGCTGCTTTTCTCAAAATCCCAGCTCCTGTAATTCCTCCACCGATAATGATGACATCCCAAGGTTCACTTAATCGATCCCAGACTTCTTCGCGGTTATTCATATTTAACACTCCTTAAATTAAGTGTTCGTAAAGTTTTGTTTTATTATAATAGCTTGTCGTTATTCATCCTTTGTTCAGGATCAAGAGTATGACAAAGAGAACGGATCATTTCCATGCCTAGTTTCGTTTTTTCATTTTCAAGGTAAGGTTGATGATCAACTCCAACACCGTGTTGATGACTTATCGTTCCACCATGTTTAACTATCGCTTCACTTGCAGCTTTTTTTAATTTTTCCCAACGACGTTTCGTTTCCTCAGGATTATCACCTATACGGAAAAGATAGGTCGTATAAATGCTAGAGCCATGTGGGTAAATATGAGAGAGATGAGTATATGCAAATACACTTTCATTCATATCTTGTAAACCTTCTCTTAATGCACTTTCAATAGATTGAACTGTTTCTGGCACTCGATTCCATGTTGTTGCTGTTTCTAAAGTATCTACGGCATAACCTTCCTGCCATAAACTATTGCGTAAATATGGAGAACGAAAGCGGTTTTTTACCCATTGTTGCCCTGGTTTGGTACCTACAAGAACCCCTTTGTATTTTTTAATAATACTTTGTGCTTGGTTCAGTGCGGATTTCACACTTTTTTTAGTTCCAGTAACACCATAAACAAGCATACATTTTTGCTCATTTACTCCGTTCATTTTCAACCATTTATCTAACAAAGCGAGCACTTTGCTTTCTCCTGCCATAGTTAAGGTAGAAATCGTTTCTTCAGGTAAGCTTAAACGCATCATTGAAAGAGGAATGCCGTTTTGGGCAATTTGTCTAATGGCTGCCATTCCTTGCTCAGGAGTCGGGAAAAATGCTGAATAAAATTGTTCCTTTTGTGGTAATGGAGATATTTTAACGGTTGCTTTAGTAACAATACCTAATCTGCCTTCAGAGCCTAACACAAATTCTCGTAAATTTGGTCCAGCGGCTGATGCAGGCAAATTAGATATTTCTAACCTACCTACTGGTGTTTCCATTTCTCCACCAACAAATAATTGTTCAATTCTCCCATATTTTAGTGATTGTTGTCCTGCTGAACGTGTAACAATCCATCCACCAAGAGTGGAATATTCAAATGACTGAGGGAAGTGTCCTAAAGTAAAACCTTTTGCTTGTAATGCTGCCTCTAGATCAGGTCCTTTAATACCTGCTTGAAATTGAGCAAGGCATCCGTCTTCATCTAAATCTAGTAATTTATTCATTCTGCTTACATCTACTGTGATAGTAGGTTTGTCTCCTTCAAGTGCTGCTAAATGACCTACAACACTTGTACCTCCACCATAAGGCACAATATGTGCATCTATTTTTTTTGCAAATTGAAGCAATTCTCGAACTTCTTGTTCATTTAAGGGAAACGCTACTCCATCAGGATAGGTTGGTATTGTGCCACTTCGAATGGCATTCCAATCACCAAAACTTTGACCAACAGCATGACGAAGTCTTTCCAGTGGATCCGTGTTTATAAGATGATGCTCAGGTAAACGAGATGCAGGTACATTGTTAATTGCTTTTTCTAATGATATATCTTTTGGTTTATTACTAGGACCTAATTCATTTTCTAAAAATTTTTTTGCAGATTCAGGCAATTCAACATTTACAGATTCATCGCCCCAGCCATTCCATCTTCTCAATTTAATTCCCCCTTGGATAATAATAAATAAATGATTAAAGCAATCGCTTACAAAATCAATTTTGTAATACATCAAGATCATTTGTTATCTATGTTTGATCAGTAGAGTTGATAGCATTTTTCCATAACGTAATACTTTTTAACATATCTTCTTTTGTAATTTGTTCAGCTTGATTTGCATCCTTTGACATTGCTGCCGTTAATAATCGAGCATAAAACATGTGGGTAGCTTCTCGGTTTTGCTGATGAGAAAAATATAGTAACCCCATGTGTTCATAAATTTGAGAAAAGCTGTTAATTAACAGTACATAAATTGGATTTTCAGATAAAACAGCTAATTGTTTTTGCAGTTCCCAATCATATGATGTGAAACTGGCAGGGTCATCTTCTAGTTCATCACTTTTAGCCAAAATGGCAATGACTTTAGCAGGGTTTTTTAATACAGCCTCACGAACAAATGCTGGTGCTAAAGAAGCGCGAACTTCAAGAAGGTGAACTACAAAGTTTTCAGTTGGATGTTCCGTATTCGTTATAATATTTTCAAGTGTGTTTAAATTGCCTTCCTGCCAGAAGTGATTCACGAGAGTGGGTTGCCCTTTACGAATGGTTAGCCACTTATCTCTTGCTAACCTTTGTAGGGATTCTCTTAAAGTAGTTCGTGCAATGCCTAACTTGGATGATAATTCTCTTTCTGGTGGAAGTGTACTTCCAGGTGGAAATTGATCTTCTAAAATCGCCTTGATTAAAAGTTGATCTATGGTTTGAGTAGGTTTAACATAGGTTTGATTTTTTTCCAAATGAAAAGCCCCCAGTATTTTTAAAATATTCTGAAATTTATTTTAAGGCTTATGGTCAGTCCTCTTTGAAGTTGTGGTCATACCACAAATATATAACATTGACCTCTGTATGTAAAGGGGTAATCTAAAGAATGTAAGATCCCTATTTAATTAGATAACATTGTAAAAATCACAACCATATGTAGTATAATGTAGTTTTATATAACATCTAGTTAATTAAAAATGATGGATGGTAAGTATTTGAGGCAATCTATTTTCGATTAAAAGCAGATTGAAACCAGCAGCCAATTAAATCGTATTAAATTTATAAAATGCCAGACAGATTAAAAATGGATGAATTGAGTGCTTTAATTACAATGAATAAAAAATAAATCATTTTAAATTATTGATTATAAAGCAAGCGTGTATTTAATTGGTACAGCAAGACTTGAAACTTCAATCATTAGAATTAAACGGTAAACAATTGTAGAATATACACAAATATGAAGGAGCTATAATTATGTCAAGTTTTCTAAATGATTTTCAAAACTCAGTAGGAAAAGTAATAATTGGTAAAGATCGAGTGGTTGAGCTATTGTTAATCTCATTATTAAGTAAAGGTCACGTATTACTAGAAGATGTCCCCGGGACAGGGAAAACAAAACTAGCTAAAACATTTGCAACTCTAATAAATGGTTCATTCCAACGCATTCAATTTACGCCAGATGTGCTTCCAAGTGATGTGACAGGAATACAATTTTTTAACCCAAAAAATCAGGAATTTCAATTAAGATTAGGTCCTGTTCATACTAACATTTTGTTAGCTGATGAAATAAATAGGGCTACTCCAAGAACACAATCTAGCTTACTGGAAGCAATGGAGGAGAGGCAAGTTACGATTGATGGACAAACTTTTAAACTTCCTGAACCATATATAGTGTTTGCAACTCAAAACCCGTCAGAATCACATGGAACTTTTCCATTACCAGATGCTCAGCTTGATCGATTTTTAATGGTGATTCCAGTAGGTTACCCTACATTTGATCAGGAAAAAGAAATGATGAGCAGGTATCGTATGGAAGACCCTCTCTCAGAAATTGAGTCTGTGATAGACATTGAGAAAATTACTAGTTTACAAGATGAAATTAAGAGTGTAAATATAACAGAAGATATTGAGACATATATGCTTGCGATTATTTATGCTACTCGTGAATCAGAATTAATTGAAACTGGAGTTAGTCCTCGAGGAACGTTAGCATTTATGCGAGCAATTCAAGCGAAGGCATTTTTGAACGGAAGAAATTATTGCTTGCCTGAAGATGTGATAGAGTTAGCGCCATACATACTAAGTCATCGCCTTATATTATCTACTGAAGGTATGTTAAAGAGCTCGAAAAGACAGATTATACAAGATATTGTGCATTCTATTGAAGTTCCTGTTGAATCAGGTGCTACTTTATCATGATGTGGAGATCAGAGGTTCATATTCCAGATACATTTAAATATTCAATTTATATTTTACCTATTTTATTTGTTATAGAATATTTGTTATTTTCATCGTTTATTTTAATATTATCTATTCTATTATTAATTTGTATATACACTTTCATTTACCACTATCTTCATAAAGTACAGAACCATGTTCATCTTTTAAATAAGAAAAAAACGATTAAATTATTTCCAAATGAAACGGCTACCATTCCAGTCAGCATTAAACATAGAGGGACTATCCCTTTTGTACAAGGGGACATCACATTTCAATCTAGTAATTCAATTGGTTGTATTAATATAACAAAACATCTAGAAGGTGAAATGAAAACAACCTATAAGTTTTCAATTTCAAATCAATATAACTCAATTAAATCTTACCCGATTGAAATTGTTGCGCAAAAACGTGGTGTTGCAAAATTGAAAAATGTGGAAGTGAAAGCGTTTGATCCATTTTATATTGGTTTTGCTTTACTTTTTTATCAATCTAATTATCGAACAGAAGTACTTGTATATCCAGAACCAAAGCCTGTAGTTAACGATCATTTTCTTGAGAAAGTGAAGAGTGGAGATCATATAACTCAACATTCGTTATTTGAGGATAGCTCTCTCATTCGTGGTGCTAGAGAGTATGTGCCAAGTGATCCATTTTCTCGTATTCATTGGGGTTTATCTGCAAAAAATAACACATTAATGACAAAAGAATTTGATCATACGAATTATGTTAAATGGACACTCATTTTAAATGTACTGATAGACCATCCGTCGTCGGTTAATAGCTTTTCATTAAACATGGAAAATGACATCAGTTATACTACTTATATGTGTCAGTATGCACATAAGCATGGTATTCCTTTTGAAATATATGCAAATGTTGTGGTGAACAATACGCAATCGTCATTTCACTTAGAATCAGGCAAAGGGGAAAAACATCTATTAAGGGCAATGGAGATGTTTGCTAGAATATCCATTGAAAACATTACTATCAAATCAAACCATTTTTATACTTCTTTGAAAAAAAGATTAGATGGAGATGCGATTATTATTTATTTTGGTGAACAAGGAATAACGACCACAGAGTTTTTGCACTCTCAGTTTAATTCTGGGACTACGATTTTTACAGTTGAAGAACAAGAAAAAGAAGCTTATATAAAACCTTTCGAAGCAAGGAGGGGTACATTTGTTTAATTTCATTAAAAATCAACGCCTTCCTTGGTTAAACTATGTATACGAGGCGATTCTTGTATATTATTTTTTCATTATATTTTCCATGTATGAAGATCAAATGCCTTTGTTTATCCCTTTTTTCATTACATATGTCATTGGAACATTACCTATGGCATGGATGATTTATAAGAAAAATGGGGCAGTTACTTACATCCATCTATTGATTGCAGCTCCATTTATATATATGGTGTCAATGTTATTTGATTTTTCTATATTTATTTCAACTTTAATTGTAATTGTTTCAATCTGGAGGTTTTCAATTCATATAAAAGAGGGAAGAGTAGAAAACTTTGAAAAACAGATTCTAATTTCCATCCCAATCGTATCTCTTTGTTTGTTTTTGAATGCTGATTTTACAAAAGATTTTATATTTTATTTGTTTTTTATACAAATTATATGTTTTCCATTGATCAGAAGGGAAAATATAAAATTTAAAGAAGGAAAGAATAAAGATAATTATTTATGGACTTTTTTATCTCTTGTCATCTTCTGTTTATTTATTGTCATTGGTGTTTTATTGATTGCTCCACTTTTATTAGAAGGATTCATTTATATTTCTTCTTTTATTATTGTTCATGTGTTTGGAAAAATGATGGAATGGCTCATATCTATAGTATCTCAAAATAAAAGTGTGGATGAATTTTTTTCCAATGAAAATGGAGATGAAAACAACGAACTAAATCCTATGTTTTCTCAGGAAGTTGTGAATTCCTATCCTATACTTGAAGTCCTCGGTTATATAGTAACAATTATTCTTATTGGTTTCATTTTATCGTATTTGTATAAACGATTAAAAAAAGTTTCGATTTCTCCAAAATTAAGAAATTATATACTACCACTTGAATTTTATGAGGAAGAAGGGAGAGAAAACTTAGAAGACATCAGAAAAAAGTACTCTTCTCATAACAATAATATGATTCGAAAGAGGGTGGATCGACTTGAGCATGATTTAGCTAAATATGGAAAAGGGAGAAAGCCACATGAGACCTTAGAAAATTGGCTTTCACGAATTAAAATTAATGAAAATCAGTTAAAAGAAATCACAGAGATTTATAAGAAGGCAAGATATGGAGTTAAAAATATCAATAAACAAGAAAAAAGTAGGTTTATAAACTCCATAAAAAATGTTAAAAGTAGTTTTAAGAAGTAATGCAACTAGAAGGTAAAATCGACCATGATGCTTATAATTGATTTATAAAGATGGGTAGAGTTAAAATAAAAATCAGTCTTTGTTAGAAGGAGTAGATACATATGATAAATCAAGTTAAAATAGCAATTATTGCAGATATTCATGGAAATTCATGGGCTTTAGAGGCTGTATTGGAAGATATAAAAAAGAGAGGAATTACGAATATTGTAAACTTGGGTGACAGTTTAACCGGTCCATTAGATCCTCGTGGAACTGCGGAAATACTTCAATTGCATAAAATCATATCTATTAAAGGTAATCAGGATAGACTCATTTTAAAACCTACTAAAGAGTTCTTAGAATCTAATACTTATACATATGTAAAAGAACAGTTATCCTCAGACGACTTGTTATGGTTAGATCAACAGTCGGAAACATTATCATTGAATGAAGAAGATATCTATCTATGTCACGGAACACCAACCTCAGATGAAGCCCATTTACTTGAAGAAGTTACACAACATGGTGTTTTTCTTAGACACTCTGAAGAAATTGAGAAGGATGTAAAAGATATAAAGCAATCCGTTATTTGTTGTGCGCATAGTCATGTACCAAGAACGGTTTATTTACCAACCGGACAAATAGTTTTAAATCCAGGGAGTGTAGGAATGCCAGCATACATAGATGATTTGCCGTATCCTCATCATATGGAGTCTGGGAATCCCCATGCAAATTATGTAGTTTTAACTAAAAACGAAGGGCAATGGACGGTTGAACAAATTGCAGTACCCTATAACTGGAATGAAGCGGCAGCAAGAGCTATAGAAAATGGCAGGGATGATTGGGCTAAGTGGATTAAGCTTGGTCGTGTATGACTTATATTTCTTAGAATGTATTGATAAAATAATGATTCATAAATAGAGGGTTGTAAATTATCCATGATTTAAGACCATGAAATCCCTCTATTTTTTTACACAAGTTTCGTTAATCAGCCTAAGTTTTTCTACTCTAGTTAATTTTTTTATTGCATATTCTTTTTTTAATGCATCTGATTTAGTCTCACATTCTTCAAAATATACAATTTCTACAGGTAACCTTGCTCTAGTATATTTTGAAGCTTTTCCTTGATTATGAACTTCAACTCTCTTATTCAAATCATTAGTATATCCAGTATATAAGGTATTGTCTGAACATTTTAATATATAAACATAAAACATAAGAACCACTCCGCTTAATTTTCTAGTTAATTCATAAACTCGAAATCAACAAATGACTTTCCTTTGCTTCATAATAATAGGTGCTTCTTGAGATGTTTAGGACTTTACACATTGCTGCTTGCTTTAACATATCATTTTCCATTCGAAGTTGTTTGATTTCTTTTCTAAGTTCTCTTAGCTCTTGTTCCTCAGGGGTTAAATTGTCTTTTTCTTTAAACGATCCCGATGTATCACTCTGCATTTATCGAGTGCTGATGGCGTTAATTTATACTCTCTAATTATATCTTTACGTGGCTTACCACTTTTATAAAGCTGCACCATTTGTTGCTTGAATTCCGGACTAAATGTTCTTCGTTTTCTTTTTGTCATAGTAGATTCTCCTCAATAATATTAGTTGTATTCTACTTGACCTTAATTTTTCTGTCCAGTTAAGTGTAGTCCATCTATGTGTTTTAATTGGATGAATAGATAGGAAGGGAATGATATAATCAGGGTAAAGAAACACCTAAGTGAACTTAAAAATTTAGCCATCATAAAGGAGAAAATGGAATGAATATTAAAGGCACAGTAAATATATCTATTGAGGACTTTGACAACTTAAGGAAAAAAGCAAAGGAACTCGATGAACTTAATAAGAGATTAAAATCTTGTTCAACTGTAGAAAAAACATTTATAAAATCAGGAGAAAATGAAGGGAAAGTAACACAACTCATTACAATTGATACACAGAAATTAACTAAAATTGGAGTAGAACACTCTCTTTATAATAATGAAGATTGGGATGATCTTTATGACGAATATGAAGTGAAGTTAATTAATGTTGAACAAGCAAAAAAATAGTATTAAGTTTGAAACATATAACAATGATTTATTTAGGGATATATTAGATAATGCTACAACAAAGGATAATAGGAGTTAAAGTTACAAGTAAATATAAATAAAACAATATTAAAAGGACGAGTTTTAATGAAATTATCAGGAATTAATCATTTATTGTTTTCTGTTTCCAATTTAGATCAATCTATCGATTTTTATAAAAGTGTATTTGGTGCAAAGTTATTAGTTAAGGGAAAAAAACTTGCATATTTTGACCTGAATGGATTATGGTTAGCTATTAATGAAGAATCAGATATTCCAAGAAATGAAATTCATCAGTCCTATACACATATCGCTTTTTCAATAAAAGAAGAAGATTATGAAGAGATTTTAAATAGATTAAAACAACTAAATGTGCATATACTTCCTGGTCGTGAAAGAGATGAAAGAGATAAACGCTCTATCTATTTTATAGATCCTGACGGACATAAATTTGAGTTTCATACTGGAACCCTAAATGATAGGTTGGATTACTATAAAAAAGATAAATATCATATGATTTTTTACGATGAATGATGATACCTTAAAAACTATATGCAAAACCCCAACAAGCGACTGTTGGGGTTTTGAGGGAACTTTCATATTGGTTTATGTTTAAAATGTTGTAACACAATAAATTTGTTGGGGCTTTAAAGATTAAGTATGAAATAAAAATACCAATATAATTACCCTAGTAATTCTAAAATAGAAATAACGAAATTAAAAAAGTTAATAAAAAATTCAATCCAATTAAAATCCATTTGCTTCACCTCCTTTGAAGAGAAGGTTGTTTTGCCCCTAAAAAAAACTAATTTATTGTGCCTGCACATTATTATACAATATTTACTAAAAATTATAAATATTTAAAATAAAATTAAAAAAATATAATTAATTGAAATAGTTGTTTGAAATAACCATCCAATTTACTTCCCAAGAAGCACCCACTTCAAATATCAAAGGTGTTTAGTGGTGTGTGGTTACTGTTTGCCCCTATGTATTTACTTGATCAATTGTGTTTGTTATGTTTATGATTAGATTATAAGTTTTTCATAATAAAGCTGAAAGGGATTGATAAGATGGCTAGAACACCTTCAAATATGATTCCACTAAATTCAATAGCACCAACCTTTAATTTGCTAGAACCGTTAACTGGTGTACAACGTACGTTGGAAGAATTAAAATCGGATACTGCTACAGTTATTATGTTTATTTGTAATCATTGCCCGTTTGTAATACATGTCCAGCAAGAGTTAGTGAAAATAGCAAATGATTACATACCGAGGGGGATTTCTTTTATTGCAATCAGTTCAAATGATGTAGAGAATTATCCAGATGATTCACCAGAAAAAATGAAAGAAGATGCGGAGCGACTTCAATATCCATTCCCTTATCTATATGATGAGTCACAGGAAGTAGCCAAAGCTTATGAAGCTGCTTGTACACCTGACTTTTACATTTATGATGGGAATATGACTTGTGTTTATAGAGGTCAACTAGATGATTCTCGTCCTGGTAATGGCAAACCAGTCACAGGAGCAGATATTCGAAAAGCGTTAGATCAATTGTTAATTGGAGAATCAGTGAATGACAACCAAAAACCTAGTATTGGTTGTAATATTAAATGGAAAGAGTAATCAATGGAAGAAATCTCAGAAGAACATTTTATAAAAGCGCTGAACGAACAGATAGAATTTGCACTTTTTATATATACGCCAATGTGCGGAACATGTAAACTAGCTGAACAAATGCTGAATATTACTATTCAAATGGACATAAACAAAACAATTTACAAAAGCAATATAAACTATTTACCACAATTAACAAAAACGTATCAAATTTCAAGTGTCCCATGTTTACTTTTGTTTAAAAATAGAATTTTGCTTAAAAAAGAGTATTCCTTGAATTCAGTGGATCACTTGTATCAGTTATTAAAACCATGAAAGCACATAAAAAGCTGTCGGCAGATGATAGTCAATCATGTCCGGCAGTTTTTTTATGTTTTCCAACAGAGTATCTATACGATGTATAATGAAATGATTAAAATTGCTCAACAATTGGTGCTTTTATAGTTTTTATGATAAATTTAAATTAGTACTAATTCTACTTTAAGGAAGATGGAAACACTTCTTTAAGGTTCTTTTGTATTTAATTTTCTTACAAAAAAGATGTATATAATGGGTATTTGAAGATGACGATAGTAAGGAGGATTAAAATTGTTTGATCCAACGATTTTTGACAATATTAAAGTAGTATTGGAAGGGATTGTATATGACTTAGATCTTGAAGAAATCATTCAAATTACAGACCGTAAAGATCAAGTTGATTTAGCCTCCATGTCTAGAACTTATTCCATACAATTTTCAAAAAAACAAAATAAAAAAATAAATGCTCAATGTAGTTTATCAACAAGTGTAGAGGATTTAAGTATGGAAATATTAGAACATGATGTGCAGCAGCCTGGATGTAAACTAGAGGTTAATTTTGTTATAGATTTTGTTGGTCAATCCATTGATGAAGTAAGTAATCAAGCCCAAATAATAGAAAAGACATTACAAAAAATATGGGATAACAGACCCCATATCACTCAAAAGTTTAGCTTTGAATCTAATCAGGAATCAGTGGTTTTGATTCAAAATGAGATTAAATTGGATTTCAAAAGAAAAATTAATGAAAATCAATTGACAGATTTAGAGGCTTTAATGGATCAGGTGATTTTATCTTTAGATACATTAAATAATAAAGTGAATTAGTATACATAAAAAATATTGGAGGATTGTTTAGTGGATGCGAAACCCGTTCATTTATCTCGAACTTATATGACAGAACTTATTTTTCCACAGGATACTAATTATCATGGTACTGTTTTTGGGGGATTAGTTATGGCGTATATCGATAAAGTTGCTTCTATAGCAAGTATGAGGCATTGTAGAAAAACCATTGTAACAGCATCAAGTGACAGTTTAGATTTTTTAGCTCCTGGGAAGTTAAGTGAAGCTTTAGTTTTAGAGGCATTCGTAACTTGGACACATCGAAGTTCAATGGAGGTATATGTTAAGGTTCAATCGGAGGATTTATTAACAGGTGAATTTAAAAAAACAGCTACTGCTTTTTTAACTTTTGTAGCCGTTGATGAAAATGGAAATGCTGTTCCTGTACCAGAAGTTATTCCTGAAACAGATGAAGAGAAGAGATTATTTGAAACTGCTCCAGAGCGTTATGAAATGAGAAAGCAAAGAATGAAAAAAGAGAAAATTCATTGAATATTCAAGAAGCTCCGATTGGAGCTTTTTTTCATTTTTAGTAGAGAATACAAAATAACTAATAAGGTAAGAAATTCGAGAGGGCTCTAAAAATAGACCGCTTTTTTTATTTAAAAGATTCGGCCTATTTTCTGTATAGATGGCTATTCTATTTTTCATTTATATCTGAGTTTAGCAGGAGGTATACTCTGTGCAAAATTGAAAACATTATCAGGGTCGAATTTTGCTTTCACTTGCTGAAGTCTAGAAAAGTTATTACCATAGTATTCTTGACCAAAATTTTTAAGACCTAAATCAGGTACGTTGACATATGAGCCGACTACATAAGGAGTTAGTTCTGTGCGAGTATTTTGAACCAATCTGATATTTTTTTGGGCTTCAGAGTCTTTAGTCCATTTGGCATTCCATTCCATGTAAAACTTTGTATTTCTCCAAAAGAAAGCAGTTTCATCCGAAGGTATCTGGTTCATAGCGCCCCCTGAGTTAAGGAAAAAGAAATTAGAAGTTCCTGTTGCTTTTTCTAGAAAGCTTCGGATTGTCTTCAGTGCCTCATCAGGTAAGATTAGCTCAGCCCAAGTAGATGACCATGTAGAGTTTTCATCAGAAAATAATGGCTGACTCGGTATCCAAAATTCTATAGCTTCTGGTAGAGTGACCTCTTCAACAAACACCTTAGTGGGAGTACCAACACCTGTTAAAGGTGCCAATAGTTTTTCCAGCTCGGATTGTGAACCGAGGAAAATCCCACGGGATTGTAACATGCCATCAGATTGAGAAAAGACTTCTAATGTTGATCCTAATCTTATATCAACAGAAGGGGACCATCTTTGCCATACATTTATTACTTCTTCTAGTTGTTCCCAAGGCCATGTAATTTCAAATATTCCAACTTGAAAAGGTGCTGAACGTACTTTAAATGTATAGGAAGTTATAATGCCAAAATTTCCTCCTCCACCTCCTCTGATAGCCCATAGGAGGTCGGGATTGTTGTTATCGCTGACAGAGATTTCATTTCCATCTGCATCAACTATAGTTGCAGCTAAAATGTTATCAGTGATTAACCCAGTTGTACGCTGAACAGCTGTAATTCCTCCACCTGTACTAATACCTCCTATGCCAACGTTGGGGCTATCTCCAAAAGGAGCTAAAACACCTTTCTGAGCAAGAAATTTTACTAGAGGTCCTACACGTATTCCAGCTTCAACAACTGCAGTTCCATTTTTTTCATCTAACTCAATATTCCTCATTTCACTGACATCTATGACTATTCCTCCATTTACTTGTGAGAAATCTTTTGCTAATGAATGCCCTCCACTACGCATTCGAATGGATACATTATTTTCACGTGCCCACCTAACAGCATTTGATACATCTTCTTTCTGCTGTGCAAATACAAAAACTATAGGAAATGCATTGGTGAATGGGTTCCAGTTCATCCGTGCTTGTTGATATGCTGGATCATTTGGATAAATTACCTTTCCGGTTAATTTTGTTTTTTTCATTAAAGCGCTCCTTTCATTTTTGCTTAGTTCAATATTTATAATTACACATTAAATTTAGTTATATCTATTATGAACATATAATCATGATAGTTCAGGATATTATATGAGAGCATGTTAGTATAAGTGCAAAAAAACCCTAATCTCAAAGCATTCTGAGTTTAGGGTTACTTATGATGACTTTTATATCCAAAGATTAAGGGGTTTTAGCATATACAATGATCCAATTCTTTTTAATCTACTTTACTATCCTCCATTTTCAATTTTAACATCATCTACTCCAGCCTCTACCAAGCTAGGGCTGCCAGCATCTGCTGCTTCGAATTGAAGGTGAACATTCTCTCCAGCATAAGCTGAGAGATCAAGAGATTGATTGGACCATGCTGCATCCTGATCGCTGGAAGTTCCTAATTCTTCAAATAAATTTACAATACTCCCATTTGAGCGAACGAGATTTAATCGGAAGAAATCATCATTAGACGCATTTTCGTCATGGCTGAAGTAATAAGAGAAAGTTAATGTAAGTGAGCCATCAGCCGGTAATGAAATTGCTGATGATTGAATAGAAGTAACTCCATTATCAACATCGTTACTATCTGCAGAAGACCCTTGACTACTCGCTCCTGTAACAAGATCAAATTTTCCACTGGTTGTTCTTCCTAGCTGTTTCGCTCCATTAGAACGTGTGGATTTAGGATTCGCTCGTTCCCAATTTCCTGAAGTCGCTGTATCACTTCCGTTTGGATCTGCAGTCCATCCTTTATTCGTTTCGAAATCATCTTCAAATACTACAGTTGGATCTGGACCGGGACCAGGGACATCCCCCCCACTTACTGCAGCAAATGCATTGACTCTTCCATGCTCCCAGTCGCTACCTGTACCAGAAATAGGATCTGCTGTACTTTCAATTCTATCGCGGATTTGAACATTTGTTAAACCTTGTGATGCAAGTAGGCCTGCTAAACCAGCTGTATGTGGTGCAGCCATTGATGTTCCGCTGATCGTATTATATCCTCCATTATTCCACGTGGAAATAATATTTACACCAGGGGCTGCCACATCTACCCAAGATCCATAAGTAGAAAACCATGCTTTATTGTCGTTGGCATCTGTAGCAGCCACTGCCAATGAATTTGTATAGAAGGCTGGGTAATGTGGACTAGTAGTCCCTGCATTACCAGCAGCGCATACGACAACAACGCCAGCATTCCATGCATAGTTAACAGCGTTTTCTACTGCTGCAGAATGAGCAGTGCTTCCAAGACTTAAGTTAATTACATCTGCACCATTATCAGCAGCATAAGTAATTCCATCAGCAACACCTAGATTTGTTCCTGAACCAGCATTGTTCAGCACGCGTACAGGCATGATACTAACATTTGGAGCTACACCAGCAACTCCTATACTATTGTTCGTAATTGCTCCGACTGTTCCAGCTACATGTGTACCGTGTCCATTCCCATCAGAAGGATCGTTATCATTATCGATGAAGTCATAACCTGAGGTTACTTTCCCTTGTAAATCTTCATGATTTGCTTGAACCCCTGTGTCAATAACAGCAACGACTACAGATGAGCTACCTTGTGTGATGTCCCAAGCTGCCTCTGCTTCCATGATTTGAGGACCATATTGGTCGCTATGATAAAGTGGATCGTTTGGAGTAAATAGAGCGTAGTATTCCATAATAGGTTCTGCATATTCTACATCGGCTCTGTTTTTATATTGCTCTAAGGCTTTCTCTACAGATTTTCCTTTGACTTTGATAACTTCAAAACCAATTTGATCATTTTTCTTAATGACCTCTGCTTTTTCTTCTTGATGGATTAGTTTTATCATCTCTTTGGAAGTTTTATCTTTGAATTTTACTATGATTGTACTTTCCTCTGAAGTAGTCTCAGCTGAACTAGTAATTGAAAAAGAAAAAATTAGTGCTATTGCCATAAAAACAGAAAAAAACCTTTTTAAATTCATTACTTACCCTCCGTTATTGTTTTTTTTGATATAAAAGCCATCTGGAAAAGGATGCCTATTACCTTTAACCAACCCCTATTTGACACTTTTACAAAATATTAATAAAAAAGTTATATTATTACACAATTTTATAAATAAAAATTCAGTATGTAATCTAACCAAAGGTTGAAAAGCAACAGACTAATCTATGTTAGGATCATATTATAGTAGAAATAGGTTTTGATTTAATGACTTCACGAAAAATTCACTCTCCATCAAAAAAAGGGATCAGGTAGTCGAAAACCTAATCCCAAAATCTAAGTTTAAGGTGAAATGCTTTCTTTAATCTTCTTCATCTATCGGGTTATCGCACATTTTCGATTTTAACATCATCTACTCCAGCCTCTACCAAGCTAGGACCGGCAGCATCTGCGGCTTCAAATTGGACATAAATTGATTCTCCCTGATAAGAAGAGAGATCGAGAGATTGACTCAACCATACTGCATCCCGATCGCTGGAAGTACCTAATTCCTCAAATAAAGTGACAACGCTACCATTTGAGTGAACGAGATTTACACGGAAGAAATCATCATTAGAGGCATTAGAGTCATGACTGAAATAATAAGAGAAAGATAATGTAGTTGCACCATCAGCTGGTAATGAAATAACTGATGATCGAATAGAAGTGACTCCATTATCAATATCGTTACTATCTGCAGAAGACCCACGACTACTTGCTCCTGTAACAAGATCAAATTTTCCACTGGTTGTTGTTCCTAGCTGTTTAGCTCCACTAGAACGTGTGGACTTTGGATTAGCACGTTCCCAATTTCCTGTTGTCGCAGTATCGCTACCATTCGGGTCTGAGATCCAACCTTTATCCGTTTCGAAATCATCTTCAAATACGATCTCAGTGTTTCCTCCACCATCTCCACAATATTGTGCAGCTTTACCAATAACATCATATGGACAATCCGCTTTATCAGTTAAGTATAATATAGCATCACGATTTCTTTCAGTTTCTCTTTGAATAATTTCATCTGGTGGATAAAATCCTGGATTGGAAGATGTAGGATACATTTCATACGTAAATGACATGATTTTATGTTCCCCATATGTCCAATCTGTCATATCACCATCGGTTATATATAAATCACTTGATTGTTGAGGCGTGTAACCATTCATATTCGCCATCTGATTAGCTAACGTTACCATCACATCATGATCATCCTGTGTCATATCACTCGGTACATTCGTATATGTGTAACCATATGGATATAATATTAATTCTCCATACGTATGGAAACTTACTGCTGTTGTAATTTGCATTTTTCCATCAATCATTCTACTTTCAACAAAGTTTCTTAATGCATTTGTTTCTGGGGCAGAAAATGGACTAGTTCCACGGTATGTATCACTACTAGTACTACCGCTTGATCCTCCACAACATCCCCATCTGTATCCATAATTTCGATTCAAATCTGTACCTACATAACTAGAACCGCTATTAACTTGGCGATTTTTGCGCCAGAAATCATAACTTCCATTTCTTATATCATATTCTCCACCATCTGGATTTAAGTTAAATACAAGGAAAATCTCTCTATTATCTACTAAGTTAGTAACTTGTGAGTTCGTACCGTACTCGTCCGTGAACAAATTCATTAAATACAATGTCATTTCAACGGTTAAGTGTTCACGAGCATGATGAAGACCAGTGTATAAAACTTCTGCTTCATCTTCATCTGCAGATGGATTATCACTAATTTTAACAGCCCATATCTCCCTGCCTTCATATGATTGACCAATACTAAATTTCTCAAGAATATTTGGGTGATCTATTGCAGCTTGATTAATCTCATCTACCATTTCTTGATAATTGTGATAGTCACTATCTGAAATAGGGAAATCCAAAGCTTGCAATTGATCATTAGTCATTTGTTCAGTTACTGAGAAATTTAATTTCTTTAAATCTTTAACTTCTGTAGGATGTGCGATAACAATGACATAATTTTCACCAATTTCTTCAATGACAACACCAGTTCTAGCAATTTCAGTTCGTTGTTCTTTTGTAGATACATTGTCAATTCTGAACATCAGTGGACCTTCTGTTTCCTTCTTTTGCACCTCTGGATTTGCATTAACGATAGTTAAACCTGATGTCATGAGTGGTGTTGCAACTAAGCACACCATTAACATTACTGAAAAACATAAACGATAAACTTTAAATGACTTCATTTTAATCCTCCTTCTAGTGAATTCTCAACATCATATTCTTCATATATTATATTTATGAATATTTTGGAAGAATATCTATTTAAATCCAATAGAGTGAAGCTACTCTCTACAATTAGAATTTATAAATAGATTTAATATCATTTAATCATAGACAGGTTAGTAACATTTCTTTATAATGAATTTGATGTTTAAACAATTGAATAATATTGAAATGGGTGGAACGTTGATTCGTTCCTTAATAGGGAAGAACGGTGCAAATCCGTCACGGTCCCGCCACTGTAAATTGGAGAGTAGATCCTTAAGCCACTGTGAATAATGGGAAGGTTTAAGCAACTGTATCAAACATTCAGAAATACGATGATCCATAAGTCAGGAGACCTGCCTTTTTCTATAAACACTTACTAGTATGAACCTACGAGGATAGGGAGGTGTATGATGAGATTGGTATGTTCTTATGCCATTCCAAATATATTTTAGCACTTTCTACGACCTGATGTAGAAGTGCTTTTTTGCTTTCAAAAATGTTAGATTTTCGCAATTAGTGGTAGTTTATATATTTTTGAATATGATTTTAAAGTATAACTCATGGAGGTTAAGAGTGAAGTATAGTAAATTAGGGCTTTTTAATAAAGGGGAAATGGGAGATGAAGGGTAAATTATTAGTTATCGGATTTGGTCCAGGCAGTTTTGAACATATTACAAAAAGAGCACGTGAAGCGATAGAAGAAAGTGATGTCATTATTGGATACAACACGTATGTTGATTTAATTCGTGATCTGCTTACCCATCAAGAAATCGTTAGAACAGGTATGACAGAAGAAGTAAGTCGAGCACAGGAAGCGGTAAAACAAGCGGAGAATGGTAAGAAAGTAGCAGTTATTTCTAGCGGTGATGCAGGCGTATATGGGATGGCTGGACTTGTATATGAAGTTTTAATAGAAAAAGGCTGGCATGAATCAGAGGGAGTAGAAGTTGAGGTCATCCCTGGTATCTCTGCAATTAACTCATGCGCCTCTCTATTAGGTGCTCCAATTATGCACGATGCTTGTACGATTAGTTTAAGTGACCATTTAACACCATGGGAACTAATTGAAAAGCGTATAGATGCAGCCGGATCAGCGGACTTTGTTATCGCGCTATATAATCCTAGAAGTGGAAGAAGAACGAGACAAATTATTGAAGCACAAAACATATTGTTGAAATATCGATCTCCGGATACCCCAGTTGGATTAGTAAAGAGTGCATATCGTGAACGTGAATTTGTACAGATAACGACTTTAGAAAAAATGTTAGAGTTTGATATCGGCATGTTAACAACCGTTATTATCGGAAATTCTACTACATTTTTATATGATGGGAAAATGATTACACCGAGAGGTTACCAAAGAAAATACACTTTAGATCGTGATGAACAACAGCTTAAACCACATGAGCGATTAAAAAAAGAAAATGAACCTTGGTCTTTAATTGAAGCAGAAAACGAATCTAGTTTAACTGAAATGAAGCAGAATACAGAAGATCAGGCTCATCATCTTACAGAAGACCGTCAGACGACTCCTCTAACTATAGCGACTGAGGCTTTAAGGACTTTGCAGCAAAAACAAGGAATTGAAACAATCCCAACTACAAACAAAGAAGATGTAATAGTAGAGAACGCTGTATTTAAACAAGAGTCGATTTTAGAACTGGCCATAAGTCCAGGTATAGCTAATAAAAAAATGACTGCACAGCAAATGAAGTTAATTGCAGATATTGCTGGAGATAAAGGGGATATAGAATATACACCTCACCATCAACTTATTTTACGAGTCCCAACGAGTAATCCAAATGAAGTTACCCAACAGTTGCAAAATGAAGGATTATTGCTAGCTCCCGTAGGAGATGTAGCTCAAGTAAAAGCTTGTGACTTCTGTGACGAAGAAAAGGATGAGTCCATACCATATGTAAAAGAAATACATAAACGGATTGATGGTTTAAAAACACCTAAGGAATTAAAAATTGGCTTTAACGGATGTGCGATGACTTGTTATGGTGCGGTGAAAGAAGATATTGGCATAGTGTTCCGTAAAGGTAAATTTGATTTGTTTTTAGGAGCAAAAACGGTAGGAAGAACCGCTCATGCTGCACAACCTGTGGCAGAAGGTATTGAAAAAGAAAAAATTGTAGATTTAGTTGAACGAATTGTGAAAGGTTATGCCAATGATGGTTTTCCAAATGAGCGATTCCACAAATATTTTAAACGTGTGAGAGAAATCGAAGGTTTTACTTATCGTGATGTTCCTGTATTAGTAACAGAACAAGTCATTTGCGGAGAGTAATATTAAAAGAAAGAAATCATGGGAGGAATTAATAATGGAAGCTGTATTATTTGTTGGTCATGGAAGTAGAGATAAAGAAGGCAATGACGAGGTCAGAGCTTTTATAAAAAATATGCTGCCACGTATTCAAACTCCGATAGTTGAAACTTGCTTTTTAGAATTTGAAAAACCAAATATCAATCAAGGAATAAGCCAGTGTATAGAAAAAGGAGCTACAAAAGTTGTTGTAATTCCAATTATCTTATTGGGTGCAGGGCACTCGAAAATTCACATTCCAGCAGCGATTGATGAAGCGAAAGAACATTATCCAAAAGTTCAATTCGTATATGGTAGACCCATCGGTGTGCATGATCTTGTCATTGATATATTACATGAACGTTTTCAAGAGGTTGTTGAATTGAATAAAAAAGAAATTTCAGAAGAAACAGCGGTTTTAATTGTAGGTAGAGGAAGCAGTGAACCAGATGCAAACAGTGATGTTTATAAAATCTCTCGTTTGTTTTGGGAAAAAATGAAAGTGAAATGGGTTGAAACAGCATTTATTGGAGTTACGTTCCCAACCATGGATGAGGGTATTGAGCGTTGTATAAAACTAGGTGCGAAAAATGTGATTATTCTTCCATATTTCTTGTTTACAGGTATTTTAATTAAAAGAATGGAAGATATGGTCAAAACTTATCAACATCAATATGAAAATCTTCAGTTTCAACTAGGTGAATATTTTGGATTTCATTCGAATTTAAAAGAAGTTCTCATAGAGAGAGTCAACGAAGCGTTACAGGATGAAGTAAAGATGAATTGTGATAACTGCTCTTACCGTTTAGATGCAATGAAACATATTGATCATCACCATCATCATGATCATGATCACGAACATCACCACCACCATGCTTAAAAGAAGGGAGACATTACTAAAATGATCTTAGTTCTAGCAGGGACAAGTGATGCAAGAGCATTAGCTTTGCAAATCAAAGAGATGAATATCCCCTTATTAACAACTGTTGTTACAGAAAATGCCGCTTTATCAATGCGAGAAGTGGATCTACCTGTTTCGGTTGGAAGGTTACCAGTTGAAGCGATGATAGAATTAGTTAAAGAAAAAAAGATACAAATGATTGTAGATGCAAGTCATCCTTATGCGGAAGAGGCTTCAAAAAACGCAATAAACTGTGCAGAACAAAGTAAAATTACTTATGTTCGTTTTGAAAGAGAAGGTTTAGAATTTAAACAACATTCATTATTACATAAAGTTGAAACATATGAACATGCAGCAGAATTAGCATCTCAGAAGCAAGGAGTCATCATGCTGACTACAGGAAGTAAAACGTTAAAAACCTTTACAGATAAACTAATTGACCTGCCAAATATCACACTAGTAGCTCGGATGTTACCTCGTAAAGACAATATGGAAAAGTGCGAAGAGTTAGGTATACAACAAAAAAATATCATCGCTATGCAAGGTCCATTTTCTACACAATTAAACAAAGCACTTTATGATTTTTACAAGGTCAATGTCATGATTACGAAAGAAAGTGGAAAGGTTGGAGCGGTTGACGAAAAGGTAGAAACAGCATTAGAAATGGGGATTGAAACGATTATGATCTCAAGGCCGAAAATTCAGTACGGAACTAAATTTTCTGATTTTGCAAACATATTGAACTATATAAAGGAGGAATTAAAGAATGGATTTTAAAACGGAATTTAAACCATTAACAGTACAACCACAAGAAATAGAAGGAAAAAGCTTTGAAATGATTACAGAAGAATTAGGAGAGCACTCTTTTACAGAAGAACAATATCCAGTTGTGCAGCGTGTTATTCATGCTTCTGCCGATTTTGAATTAGGTAGAAGTGTGTTGTTTCATCCAGATGCGGTGCAATCAGGAATAAAAGCCATTCAAAGTGGGAGAATCGTAGTTGCAGATGTTCAAATGGTTCAGGTTGGCATTAGCAAACCAAGGCTTGAAAAGTTCGGATCTGAAGTTAAAGTATACATATCAGATGAAGATGTGATGGAGGAAGCGAAGCGATTAAATACAACAAGAGCCATTATATCGATGCGCAAAGCGATTAAGGAAGCAGAAGGTGGAATTTTTGCGATCGGAAATGCGCCTACAGCCTTACTAGAATTAATTCGTTTAGTGAAAAATGGGGAAGCGAAACCAGGTCTTGTGATCGGGATGCCGGTTGGATTTGTTTCTGCTGCTGAATCGAAAGAAGAATTGGCCAAATTAGACATTCCTTTCATTACAAATATCGGAAGAAAAGGTGGAAGTGCTGTGACGGTAGCTGCTTTAAATGCAATATCATTGATGGCTATTCGTCAGGTGTAATATATGAAGAAAAAAGAAACGAAGAAAGATCCAAAAGATATGCGTCATGGATATACAACAGGTGCTTGTGCAACAGCTGCGACAAAGGCAGCGTTAACCGCATTGATTTTTCAGGAAACACAAAAGGAAGCGACCATTACTTTACCTATTGGTAAACAAGTTTCCTTTGATATATCTACTTGTGAATTTAATGAGGATACAGCTACTGCTGGAACGATAAAGGATGGCGGGGACGATCCTGATGCAACGCATGGCGCTATGATACTTTCTACCGTTTCTTGGAATAAGGATTCAGGTATTGAATTGGATGGAGGGATCGGTGTTGGTAGAGTAACCAAACCAGGTTTACCAGTTGAGGTAGGTAAAGCAGCAATTAATCCTGTACCTTATAAAATGATCATGGAAGTGACCCAGACTATATTGCATCAATTTGAAATACATAAAGGTGTTCGTGTAGAAATATCGGTTCCTGAAGGTGAAGAAATCGCCAAAAAGACGTTAAATGCAAGATTAGGAATTCTAGGCGGAATTTCAATTTTGGGGACAAGAGGTACAGTTGTACCGTTTTCAACCTCTGCTTTTAAAGCGAGTATTGCACATGCTATCAATGTTGCAGTGACCGCAGGGTGTGACCACCTTATTTTAGCAACAGGTGGGAGAAGTGAGAAATTTGGAATGGAGTTATACCCTGATTTACCTGAGGAAGCCTTTATTGAAATGGGAGATTTCATCGGATTCACCTTAAAAACCTGTAAAAATAAAAAGGTAAAAAAAGTAACGCTGGTCGGTATGATGGGTAAATTCTCAAAAGTAGCAAACGGTGTGATGATGGTTCATTCCAAAAGTGCTGCAATTGATTTTAACTTTCTTGCCAAAGTAGCTGCTGAATGTGATGTGGATGAAATTACTTTAGAAAATATAAAAACAGCAAATACAGCCTCACAAGTAGGTGACATGATGCTTGAGCAAGACAACAAACTATTCTTTGATACATTGTGTGAGTATTGTTGTTTATCCAGTTTAAAAGAAGTAAATGGCGACATGGAGGTTGAAACGGTCATTAGTACTTTAAAAGGCATTTTACTAGGAAGGAAAACCATACGTTCTCAATCTCAATAATGTGAAAAGTCAACTTAGTTTAAAGACGAAAAAAAGGATGCGAGTATATGAGTATAATCAAAATTATTGGTATAGGTGATGACGGAAAAGAAAGTTTGTTGCCTATATATCAGAAATGGATTTATGAAAGTGAGTTGCTGGTAGGTGGAGAAAGGCAATTATCTTTTTTTGAAGATTATACAAAAGAGAAGTTAGTCATTAAAAGTGGATTAAGCAATTTAGTAGAAACTCTTAAATCAATCAATAAAAAAGTCGTTGTACTTGCTTCCGGTGACCCTTTGTTTTATGGGATTGGTGGTTATCTATCTAAAAAAATGGAGGTTGAAATTTATCCCAACTTGAGCTCTGTTCAGCTTGCTTATGCAAAAGTAGGGGATAGCTGGCATAATGCTGATTGTATAAGCATTCATGGTAGAAGTATGAAAGGACTTGCTCAACGTATCAATGGAAAAGATAATGTGATTTTGTTAACAGATGATATAAACAATCCTCAAGCGATTGCTAAATATTTATTGAACTTTGGAATGACAGAATACCGAGCTTTTGTAGCAGAAAATTTAGGGAGTAAAGAAGAAAAAACAGGATGGTATGAGTTAGAGGAAATGAAAGATTCCACATATTCAAATTTAAACGTCGTTATTTTATTTCGACAAAAGAGAGCACCTTTTTGGACAATGGGGATTCCTGATCATGAATTCTCACAAAGAAAGCCAGATAAAGGATTAATTACGAAAAAGGAAGTACGGGTTTTAAGTTTAATGAATATGGCATTAAAACCAACAAGTATTGTTTGGGACATTGGGACATGTACTGGTTCAGTTGGCATTGAAGCGGGACGAATAGCAAAAGGTGGCGAAGTATATGCCATTGAAAAAAATGAAAAGGATTTAGAAAATTGTTTGGAAAATATGAAAAAATTCAGAGTAGATATGACTGTCAAACATAACAAAGCTCCAGAAGGGTTAGAGGATTTTCCTAATCCAGATGCGGTATTTATTGGAGGCAGTGGCGGTGAGTTAAAGAAACTATTAAATATATGCTGCAACCGTTTAAAACAAGACGGAAGAATCGTTTTAAATGCCGCTACAATCGAAACATTGTATGAAGCTAGTCAAGCTTTTAAAGAAGAAGGGTTTAAGGCTGATATTACGATGGCTCAGATTTCAAGAAGTAAACCTATCTTACATATGAATCGGTTTGATGCACTGAATCCTATATATATCATCACGGCGTATAGAGAAGAGGAGGATATAGAAATTGAGTAATTTAGGCACATTATATGGTATTGGTATGGGTCCTGGAGATCCTGAGTTGATTACAGTAAAAGCATTTCGCATACTGAAGGAATCTCCTGTTATTGCTTACCCAAAAAAGAGATCAGGAAGTAAAAGCTACGCTTTAGCGATTACTGAGCAATATATTAATCCACTGGAAAAAGAAATGTTAGGGCTAATTTTTCCTATGACTAAGGACAAATCAACATTAGAAAAGCAATGGAACAAAACAGTAGAAACGGTAAGTGAACAATTAAATCAAGGGAAAGACGTAGCTTTTGTAACTGAAGGCGATCCTATGCTTTATAGTACGTTTATCCATATGCAACGTTTGGTTGAGAAGCTTCACCGTGATATTCAAATCAAGGTTGTACCTGGTATTTCTTCTGTGAATGGAACTGCGGCTAGAATGGGATTGCCACTAGCAGATGGAGACGAGCAAGTAGCGATAGTACCGGCTACAAATGATGTTGAGAACATGCGAAAAGCATTAATTGAACATGATTGTGTTGTATTTATTAAAGTAGCAAAAGTTTTAGATATGATGATCGGTATTTTAAGAGAATTGGAATTAATAGATAAAGCGGCAGTTGTAACAAAAGTGACTTCTGAAGAAGAAAGAGTATGGACAAATGTTGAGGAACTTGAAGGAGCAGAATTGGAATATTTAACGTTAATGGTGGTGAGAAAATAGTGAAAATATATATTGTTGGAGCGGGTCCTGGAGACCCAGATTTGATTACCGTGAAAGGGTTGAAGTTATTACAGCAAGCAGATGTTGTGTTATATACAGATTCCTTAGTAAGTGAAGAATTAACTTCAAAAGCAAACTCTGAAGCAGAAGTGATCAAAAGCTCTGGGATGGCTTTAGATGAAATGGTAGATTTGATGGTGGATAAGGTAAAACAGGGAAAAATGCTCGTACGTTTACACACAGGTGATCCAGCTATGTTTGGAGCAACAATGGAACAAATGGCATTGCTCAAAAAAGAAGGCATTGAGTGCGAAATTATTCCAGGTGTAAGTTCTGTGTTTGCATCCGCAGCTGCCGTGGGTGCTGAGCTAACGATCCCTGAATTAACCCAGACGTTGATATTAACAAGAGCAGAGGGTAGAACGCCTGTACCTGAACTAGAACAACTAAAGAATCTCGCTTCACACCATAGTACAATTGCTTTATTCCTGAGTGCGACTTTAACCAAAAAGGTAACAAAGGAATTTATTGAAGCAGGATGGAGTGAACAAACTCCTGTTGCTGTCGTTCAACGAGCAACTTGGCCTGATCAAAAGATTGTAAGAACAACAATTGAAAATTTAGATAAGGATATGCGGGAACATGGGATTCGTGCACATGCTATGATTTTAGCTGGATGGGCGTTGGATCCAAATATTCATGAAAAAGAATATCGTTCGAAGTTATATGATAAAGAATTTACACATGGATATAGAAAAGGTGTGAAGTAATAATACTATTATATTTCCCTAATCAGGTGGAGTAGAGTCTCCAGCTGATTTCACGATGTTTAAGCTTTGCTTGAACGAGTTCACTCTGTTGGAATTATATCCTCTAGCTCATCATTGTGATTTTTGTGGTTTTTTAACAATTGAATAATTTTATGAAGAAAGAAGGTGTTGAAATGTCTTTTATCTCATTAAAAGAAGAAGAATTTCCTGTTATTGAGCAGAGTGCCGATTACGCTATCGTCGCCATCACTAAACATGGAGTAGCTCTCGCTAGATCTTTACATAAAAATTTTTCTAATTCAGATTTATACTATATGAATAAGTTTGAAGTTGGAGATGAATCCAGTAAAGGGATTCAAATGTTCCAAGGTTCCGTTAGAATGTTATTTCCAGCTCTTTTCCCTGTGTATAAAGGTATCATTATTATTATTTCCCTCGGGGCTGTTGTACGAATGATCGCCCCACTATTAAAGGATAAAAAAACAGATCCGGGCATTGTTGTCATTGATGACAAAGGTGAGCATGTCATTAGTGTACTTTCAGGACATTTAGGTGGAGCAAATGAACTAACTAAGGAAGTTGCTGCATTAATTGATGCAAAGCCTATAATTACAACTGCCTCCGATGTGCAAGGTACAATTCCTGTTGATTTATTTGGCCAACGTTTTGGATGGCAATGGGAATCAGCAGATAAATTAACGCCAGTAAGTGCTTCAGTAGTTAATGAAGAAAAGATAGCGGTTGTACAAGAATCGGGTGAACGAAACTGGTGGATGTATGATACGCCACTCCCAAATAACATTCATCTTTTTTCTACTATAAAAGAAGCATTAGCGCAGCAACCTCAAGCAGCCTTGGTTGTCACTCATCGATTACTCAATGATGAGGAAGAGGTTATATTGGATAATGGTGTGATGTATCGACCTAAAGTGATCGTATTGGGAATGGGTTGTAATCGAGGTACATCCTCTGATGAAATTGAACAAGTAATCAAAGAAACTTTAGAAGAACTAAACTTTTCTATAAAAAGTGTTAAAGCCATATGTACGATTGATTTGAAAAAAGATGAAATAGGTTTATTGGAAGTGGTTGATAAATACAATTGGGATTTTCAAATTTATACTCCTTCAGAGTTAAATGAGATTGAAATAGATCAGCCATCAGATACCGTTTATAAGTACACGGGGGCTTTTGGGGTAAGTGAACCTGCAGCAATACGGTATAGTGGCGTTGACAAATTAACTCTAATAAAGAAGAAGTCTGGTAACGTAACGATTTCCGTAGCAGTGATGAAATTTGATGATAGATTTTGATGAATAGATCATGATGTGAGATATTTTTATAAATCAAAATTTGATGAAAACAATTTCATGTTTGAACATTTAAATTGTTAAGTAAAAAAAGCTACCATTCAGTCCTACAGAAAATTGGATAAGATATAATGAAAGCAAATTTTTAATCAGCACAATAAAATTTTATAATGGATAAATGTAAAGAATTTAAATGGATAAATTGTAACAAATTTAGATGGATAAAAATTTAAACGTCATTATTTCAAATTTGATAGAATTAGCGGTAATTTATGGTCTTATATCACTTTTTTTGCGCAATTTTTATAAATAACGGTATATGATGGTCTTAATTCGCCCAATTATAAAGGTTTAACCTTAAATTTCATGAAAATATGGTGAATAAGACCACGAATTCCCTCTAATTTATGATGAAGAGGCGAATGAAATAGAATAAGACCACGAATTTCCCTTAATTTATGATGATGGAATGAATTTTCTGAAATAAGACCAAGCAGTATTATTCTCAATTAAACCCCACTGAAAGAATGCTTCACTTTATAAACAGTGAACTCGTTTAAGCAAAGCTTAAACATCGAGAAATCAGATGGGGATTCTACTCCACATGATTAAAAGACCCCACCTATAGAGGTGGGCGTCTTATGCTAAAAATTATAGGATAAATTAAAAACGGAGGGATAAATATGCTTCACCATGTAGAAATCTATGTTTCTAATTTAAAGGAAACTATATCTTTTTGGGATTGGTTTCTGAAAGAATTAGGGTATGAAGTTTTTCAAAAATGGGATGCTGGCATAAGTTTAAAATATCAAGAGACGTATATTGTTTTTGTTCAAACTGAACAGAGGTTCTTAGATGTTCCATACCATCGCTGTCGAACTGGTTTAAATCACCTCGCTTTTCATGCAAAATCAAAGGAACATGTGGATGAAATCACTTTGAAATTGAAGGAAAAAGGAATTCAGATCCTATATACAGACAAACATCCTTATGCAGGTGGAGAAGACTATTATGCGGTTTTTTTTGAAGATCCTGATCGCATCAAGGTAGAATTGGTTGCACCATAAATTGAATCTCAATCGATAATTAAAAATAATTCATAAATTAAAAACGAATAAGGCAATCAATTTAAATGAATGAAAACGATCAGTTGAAGTAAGATTGGGAATTTTGATTTCAGTAACGAATACAGCATGTTCAATTGATAATAGGAAATGTAGATGATTCAGATGAGATAGAAGAAATCTTTTTTTGAATACAATAATCTTTTTAAAAGATGCTCTAATAAGCGTAAAGGGTGAGGTAATGAACAAACAACGACGTATTGTGATCGCAGGAACAGGGAGTGGTGTCGGTAAAACAACCACTACCATTGGTTTGATGGCTGCTCTCAAACGTAGAGGATTAACTGTACAAGGTTTTAAATGTGGTCCTGATTATATTGATCCAACGTATCATACAGCAGTAACAGGCAGAGTCTCTCGTAATTTAGATAGCTGGATGACTTCTGCAAATACAGTTAAAGAAATTTATGAGCGTGGCAGCAAAGGTGCGGATATCTCTATTATTGAAGGTGTAATGGGTTTTTATGATGGCAAAAATCCTAAAACAAATACGGGAAGTACGGCAGAAATAAGTTTATTAACAGAAAGTCCTGTCATTTTGGTAGTGAATTGTCAAAGCATGGCACGCAGTGCTGCAGCTATTGTAAAAGGTTTTCAGATTTTGGAAGAAAAGGTGAACATCGTAGGTGTCATTGCCAATAAAGTAGGAAGCGAAGGTCACTATAAGCTTGTGAAAATTGCAATAGAGCAAGAATGCGGTATACCTGTCATCGGATATTTGAAAAGGGAAAAGCACATTCATATACCAGAGAGACATTTAGGGCTGATTCCTTCAATTGAAAGAGGAGAATTGGATTCATTTTTTGAATCATTAGCAGATTTAATAGAAAATACGATAGATTTGAATCAATTGTTACAGTTATCCGAAGCCCCGGTCTTAGAAGTTATTCCAGAATTATTTAAAGAAAAAGGGAAGAGACCATTAGAAAAAAACATTTCAATCGCAGTAGCTAAGGATGCGGCATTTCATTTCTACTATCCTGAAAATTTAGAGTTGCTGGAAGCTTACGGAGCTGATATAGTATATTTCTCACCTTTAGCTGGAGAAACAGTTCCAGAAGGAGTAAAGGGTTTATATATCGGTGGGGGTTTTCCAGAGGAATTTGCAGAACAACTTTCTGAAAATTTAGATGTGAAAGAATCGATCAAACATACCATTGAAGCTGGTATACCAACTTTGGCTGAATGCGGTGGATTTATGTACTTAACGGATGGGATTGAAACGACAGATGGATGTGAGCTTCCTATGGTTGGTCTTATCCCGGGCAAAGTTAAAATGCAAAAGAAACTAGCAGCTTTAGGTTATAGAGAAATCAAAGGAAATACAGACAACTTTTTATTAAAGGATCAGATTGAAGCCAAAGGGCATGAATTCCACTATTCTACTTTTGAAGCAAACAAAACATTTGAGTATGCCTATGAAACCAAAGGGATGAGGGGATCAAAACAAGAGGGCTACTTAAACCACAATCTTGTAGCTGGTTATACTCATTTTCATTTTGCTTCGAATCCTACGTTAGTGAAGCACTGGATAGAAAAGTGTTTGGTAGATTTAAGAAAAAATAAGTAAATGATAGATTTGTTGAGTAAACATTAGAAAAAAGCAATTAAGCTAACCATAATCTCTTAATATAAGTTATTTTAAAACTATGAAATTCAATATATAGTGGGTTATAATCATATTCACCACTAGATATTGTGGTTATTACAATATTGAAGGAGATTATATGAAAATAGTTTATGCTTCGAAAACAGGTAATGTGAAACGTTTCATAGAGAAGTTAAATGTTGACTCCATTCATTTGCATACAAAGCTAAAGATGCATGAGGAATTTATTTTAATTACATATACAACTGGTTTTGGTCAAGTGCCTGAAGAGGTTGAACAGTTTTTACAATTTAATCATCATCACATGGTAGGAGTAGTAGCAAGTGGGAATAGAAACTGGGGAAACAACTTTGGTAGAAGTGCAGATATTATCTCTGCTCAATATGGTGTCCCTGTTTTACATAAGTTTGAATTATCAGGTACGACAAAGGATTTAAAGGTATTTAAGGAAAGGGTGTTACTCGTTGAAGCATATTGAGCTTAATAATGAAGTAATGAAACAACAAGATGATTTCTTTCAATTAGAGAAGGATCAAGAGGCTGTTAGAGCGTTTATGGAGGAAGTAAATGAAAATACCGTTCAATTTAATTCCTTAAAAGAAAAGATAGATTATTTAGTAGAGAATGATTTTTATTATGATGTGTATAAAGACTATTCCATTGTGCAAATTGAAGAAATCTATCAGTGTGCACACTCGTATGATTTTCAATTTCAATCTTATATGGCTGCATCCAAGTTTTACAAAGATTATGCAATGAAAACAAATGATAAGAAAAAATATTTAGAACATTACGAAGATCGAGTAACGATTGTAGGTTTATATTTAGGTCAAGGGAACTATAACAAAGCTAGAAAGTTAGTAGAGGCAATGATGGAACAAAGATATCAGCCTGCTACGCCAACATTTCTAAATGCTGGTAAAAGCCGTAGGGGTGAGATGGTTTCCTGTTTTCTATTAGACATAGATGATAGTTTGAATTCTATTAATTTTAATTTAAATACTTCCATGCAATTATCTAAAATTGGGGGAGGAGTTGCATTAAATTTATCTAAACTACGCTCACGCGGAGAATCTATCAAAGAAGTGGCTGGGGCAGCTAAAGGTGTATTACCTGTCATGAAATTACTAGAAGACTCTTTTGCTTATGCCGATCAAATGGGTCAACGTAGAGGTTCTGGTGCAGTTTACTTAAATATATTTCACTGGGATGTTATTGAGTTCCTAGATACAAAAAAAATAAATGCAGACGAAAAAAGCAGGATTCAATCTCTTTCCATTGGACTAATTATACCGAACAAATTTTTTGAACTTGCAGAGAAAAACGAGCCCTTCTGTATGTTTGCTCCTTATTCTGTTCGAAAAGAATACGGTGTTCATCTCGATGATATAAACATCGACAAAATGTATGATGAATTGTTGGCCAATCCCAATGTAAAAAGAAAAGAAATGAATGCAAGAGATATGTTGATCAAGATATCTTCTACTCAGTTAGAATCAGGATATCCTTACATTATGTTTAAATCGAATGCTAACAACCAGCATGCCTTGAAGGACATTGGTGAAATCAAAATGTCAAACTTATGTAGTGAGATATTCCAATTGCAGGAGACATCCATCATAAGAGATTATTCAGAGCCTGATGAAATCAATCGAGATATCAATTGTAATTTAGGTTCGATTAACATTGTGAATGTGATGAAAACAAAAAAAGTAAGAGATTCAGTACACATGGGAATTGACGCCCTCACAACAGTGTCAGATTTAACGAATATTAACAACGCCCCAACTGTAAAAAAAGCGAATGATGAATTACATTCTATCGGTTTAGGTGCAATGAACTTACATGGTTTTTTAACAAAAAACAAAATTGCCTATGAGAGTGAAGAGGCGAAGGATTTTGCAAATACATTTTTTATGATGGTTAACTTCTATTCTCTTGAAAAGAGCATGCTGATTGCACAGGAGCGTGGACAAGCATTTAAAGATTTTAGCAAATCAGAATATGCAAAAGGTACTTATTTTACAAAATACATAAAGAATAATTGTGCTCCGAAAACAGAAAAGGTAAGGAATTTATTTGAAGGAATTGAAATTCCTACGAATGAGGATTGGAAAAACCTACAACAACAAGTTCAACAGCATGGATTATATAATGCATATCGTTTAGCGATTGCGCCTACCCAATCTATCAGTTACATTCAAAATTCTACCTCTAGTGTAATGCCAGTTGTAGATCGAATTGAAACGAGAACGTATGGAAATTCAACTACGTATTATCCAATGCCATTTTTGTCTAGAGAAAATATGTTTTATTATAAATCTGCGTTTAATATGAATCAGTTTAAATTAATTGATTTAATTGCAGAAATACAACAGCATGTGGATCAAGGAATAAGTACAATATTGTATGTAGATAGCAATATTTCAACTAGAGAGTTAGCAAGGTATTACATTTATGCAAATAAAAAAGGATTGAAATCACTTTATTATACGAGAAATAAAAGATTAGATATTGAAGAATGTACATCTTGTGCGGTGTAATGAAGGAGTGGAATGATGAAAGCTGTAAATTGGAATCAACCAGATGATGAGTTTACAAAAATGTTTTGGGATCAAAATTTGTTGCAATTTTGGATAGATACAGAAATTCCTTTATCTGAAGACAAAATGAGCTGGATGGAATTAACTGATACAGAGAAGGAAGTTTATAAGAAAGTATTAGGTGGACTCACTTTGTTGGATACTGAGCAAGGTGGAATAGGTATGCCAATGATTAGTCAAAATCTTGATGGTTTGCAGCAGAAAAGTGTGCTGGGATTTATGGGAGCTATGGAACATATTCATGCAAAAAGCTATAGCAGTATTTTTTCAACTTTATGTACGACTGAAGAGATCAATGAAATATTTGGATGGGTAGAAGAGAACGAGTATCTTCAAAAGAAAGCAAAAATCATCTCTGCTAATTATCAAAATATTAATACGAAATTAGATCAATATTTAGCGATGGTTTCTAGTGTTTTTTTAGAATCTTTTTTATTCTACAGCGGTTTTTATTATCCTTTGTTTTTGGCAGGACAAGGAAAACTAGTACACAGTGGTGAAATCATTAATTTGATTATAAGAGATGAATCTATTCATGGTGTTTATATTGGATTGTTAGCGCAAGAAATTTACAAAGAGTTAAATGATGAAGAAAAGCTAGAAGCGGATCTAAAAGTAAAGCTACTATTACAAGAACTATATTTAAATGAAGAAAACTATGCAAATGAATTATACAGACCATTGGGAATACAGGAAGATGTGAAACAATTTAGTAGATATAATGCAAATAAAGCATTAATGAATTTAGGTTTAGAACCATGTTTTCCTGATGAAGAAATTAATGCGATTGTTTTAAACGGTTTAAATACAAATACTAAAAACCATGATTTCTTTTCAACAAAAGGGAACGGTTATATTAAGACATTAAATGTTGAGAAATTGACGGATGATGATTTTGTGTTTGAAATGTAGTTAATATAAAAGAAGGTATGAAACCGTATGGTGTTAGCAGCATCTGCGGTTTTTTTATGGTTCTAATAAAATCATTCTACAATAGAATGTTTATTTATGGAAATACTTAAAAATACTGTTACTGAAGTTCTTGTTGATGAATTTGACATTTTGGGTGATGTAAAATGAGTAATGAAATTTTAAAAATAACACAACATCGAGAGTTTCCTGTACCTTCAACACCATGGATTATGAAACAAACCTGGAACGACTTGTTGTTTGCTCACTGGCCTGTTCGTGTCAACGAGATAAGAGATCATATTCCTTCTAGTTTAACTGTTGATGAGTTCGATGGGTTTGCTTGGATTGGCATTGTCCCTTTCCATATGAGTAATATAAGAATGAGGTTGCTACCACCAGTTCCTTTTACATCTTTTTTTCCAGAAATCAACGTGAGGACATATGTGAAGTATAAAGGGAAGTCAGGTGTGTATTTCTTTAGTTTAGATGCGATGAATCATTTGGCTGTTTTCATGGCTAGGAAGTTTTTTTCTTTAAAATATTATTATTCACATATAGAGCATAACTGTAAGTCTGGTATCCACTATTATGAAAGTAAGAGGATGAAGAAGGATAAAGTAATGGCTGGTTTTACTGGAAGCTATAAACCTAAATCAAAGCCCTATAGAACAATTAAAAGCTCCTTGGATTATTGGTTAACCGAAAGATACTGTTTATTTTGTAATGATAAGAGTTATTTGTACAGAGGAGATATTCATCATTTTCCATGGGAACTTCAACATGCAGAAGCTAAGATTGTGGAGAATTCAATGACCTCGCCACTAGGAATAAATTTATCTTCTGACAAACCTATATTACATTTTTCTAAAAAAATGGATGCTTTACTTTGGTTATTAACTAAGGTGGGTGATATTCGTTGATAAGGGTTAGAACAGCCGACTTTCATGGATGCTTTGATTTAATATATGATGTATAATATTTTTAAGATATAACCGTAGGAGTCGACACTGTATGGTTTTTTTATACAAGAATTTGGATTCCTATAGAATCTTTATGTTCTGACTAATTTTTATAAAATTGAAAAGACCGTAGCAGGTCTTTTTTTTGTGCTTTGAAAGGAGGTGATCAACATGATAGATAATATTGTGAATGCTCAAAATAGAATGTACGTTTTCCTAATGGATAGTTTGAACAACCTTGATGGAGGTTATTAAGATTATGATGTTTTCTGAATTGTATACGCTTTTATGTTTACATTTATATGAACATTTTGTTAAAAAATCAAACAGTGATGAATAGTATATTTTGATAAAATGAAAGGTGTGTTTAGGGTGATAGATAAATATGTTTCTCAATTAATTGGATTGGTCATTTTTCATTATTTTTAGTAAAGTGCTGAGGTTTAATAGATTAAAAAAGGATGGGAATTGAATCTTCCCTTCCTGAATCTTTATTCTGTCAAAATTGATCAAATAAATGAGAGAAGATTTAGTCAATATGATTTTATTTTGAGTAACAATAACTTCATAATGAACTGATTCTTCATCAGTTTCCTAAGTATATACAATAAGTCTGTATTGCTTACTTGAGATAATATCATCTATATGTTGACTATTATTTGGAGAATCTAACCAAGCCACCATACTATCTTCTTGTTCAAAAAGAATCCAATTAATGGGTTCATTTTTATGAGGAGTTCAATGCAATGGATTGATGTGTTTGTTTTTGAATGTTATCATATGGAACAATATATTTGTACTTTAAGGAATCTCTAAAATTTCAAAACTATGAGGTGCTGACAAATGAGAAATGAAGATGTAGTAATGAGTCAAATTATAACGTATGCTGAGAATAATGATATGGTTAGAGCAGTTATCTTAAATGGATCACGTGCTAATCCAAATACAACAAATGATATATTTAGTGATTATGATGTTGTGTTTCTAGTAAAAGATCCTAAATATTTCGTTGATCATCAAGAGTGGATTCAACAATTTGGTGAGACGATCATTATGCAACAAAATGATATCGATGAAGATAATGGTGTAGAATCTTATATATTTTTAATGATTTTTGAAGACGGAGTAAGAATAGACTTGTTGTTTCGTTCAATAGAGAAAATAGATAAGTGTATGGAAGATAGTCTTAAAGTTAAGCTTTTGGATAAGGACAACATATTACCTGAATTCGAACCCGCAAATGAGGAGAAATATTTTACACAAAAACCAACGAAACAAAAGTTTGATAAAGCTTGTAATAACTTCTGGTGGTGTTCAACTTATGTGGCTAAGAGTATTTGGAGAGATGAATTATCCTATGCAAAATATATATATGATGTCGTCATGAAAGATCATATGCTTGATTTGATTTCTTGGTACATAGGCAGCAAAAATGATTGGAAAGTAAATACGGGTTCACTTGGTAAATATTATAAAAAATACTTACCTATAGAGTTGTGGCACTCTTTTGAAAAAACATATTCTGGATCAAGTTATGAAGAAATTTGGGAATCGCTTTTTGAAGCAGGAAAATTATTTAGAAAACTAGGGTTACCTACTGCAGAGCATCTTGGTTATGAATATCCGTTTGAAGATGATGAAAAAGTAACTGAATATCTAAAAAAAGTAAAAAATCTTCCCAAAGACGCAAAGAAAATTGTTTAATTTCCTTCACCTCACATATGAATTTAAACGGGTTTTATGATTAGATTTTAACTTTAAGTATCAAGCCTTTTATATTCAAGTTTGATCCTAAAATATTTTGTGTACAGAAGCCCATCTCTATAGGTGGGATCTTCAAATCAGGTGGAGTAGAGTCTCCATCTGATTCCTCGATGTTTAAGCAAAGCTTAAACGAGTTCGCTATGTTTATAGCCTTAAATTAGTGGTTAATAATTTAATTGTAAAATGAGGTGTGATCATGGATCCTTTTAAAATATTAAATAAGATAATAGATAAATATAAAAATATATTAGATGAAAATCTTGTAGGAATATATTTACATGGTTCTTTAGCGATGGGTTGTTACAATCCTTCAAGTGATATAGATTTTTTAGTTGTAGTAAATAAACCTATCCAGCTAAATGTAAAAAAAGAATTGATTAATGTCATATTACATTTAGAAGATGTACCTCCAAAGGGAATTGAAATGAGCATTATTTTAGAAAAATATGCCCAGAAAATAGTTTATCCTACACCATTTGAACTTCATTATTCTAATTTTCATAGAGACAGATATTTATCTGATCATAATTATGTATGCGGTGATTCTGAAGATCCAGATCTAGCAGCTCAGTTAAATATAGTTGTCCATAGAGGGGTTTGTTTATATGGGAAAGAAATAGACGAGGTATTTAATGAAGTACCGAGAGAAGTCTATATTAACTCTATACATTACGATGTTCGTAATGCAAAGAGTCAAATCCTAGAAGATCCTGTTTATATTATTTTAAATTTATGTAGGGTTTTAAATTATTTGAAAGAAAATGTGATTTGTTCAAAACTTGAAGGAGGAGAGTGGGGCAAAGAAAATTTGCCACAAAAATATAGAATATTAGTAGAAGATGCAGTGAAGGTATATATGGATGACTTATCGGAATTTTACTGTAGTCATCAAATATTAATTGAATTCGCTGAATATATGTTAAATGAAATCCAAGAAATGATAGAAAGAAAAAAGATTCATTACTTATCGCAGAACCAAATGGAGTCTTGAGTAATAGATTAGGAGGACATTATATTATGCTAGAAAGTAAAAATATTATACTTAGAACAATTAAAGAGGAAGATCTTCAGCAGATATATAAACTTACCAATGATTTATCCGAGCGAGGGGAGTACTTACCTCTTCATTTACGATCTGAGCAAGATTTCCAAAAAAAGTTTAAAGAAACAGGCTATTGGGATGAAGAGTATGGTAGAATGCTGATTACTGATAAATCTGACAGTATATTAGGAGATATTATATATTTTAAAAATGATAAATATATGCAAGGATATGAAATTGGGTATCAAATATATAAAAAAGAAAATATGGGAAAAGGTATAATTTCTGAAGCACTCCGTATTTTTTCTGCTTATTTATTTGATATAAAACCAATTCAACGTCTGGAAATAATTGTTAATATCAATAACGTTGGGAGTCGCAAAGTAGCTGAAAAGTGTGGATATAAGTTTGAAGGAGTAAAAAGAAAAGCCGTGTTTCTAAGAGGAACATACCAGGATGTAGATCTGTTATCACTTCTTAGGGAAGAGTGTCCATCTCTATCTGAAGTTTTGAGGTATGAGAACAATGAGTAATAATTGTACATATGTAAATTGGGATGGACATAAAGTAAGGTGAAATATTAACACACAAATAAGAGAAGATATAATTACAAAAGAGCAATAAATTTTAGGATGCCATCCAAAAGCATTAAAATTATATGATTAAGATCATAAATGCTAGAATGGTATTTTTAGCAGGTTAATAATGCATTTATATAATGTAATGAAGCTACAATGCGTTAAAGTAATATATTGTAAATTGATCCAATGATATGGAAAATAATGATTGACCATTAGCTTGTCTTAAATTACAATATAAGTAATTAAAGGTAAGGATGTATACTTGTTTGTCGTTCATTTTGTACTTTCTAATCGTAGGTGTAGTTATGAAAGGGCTTACAAAATTATCGGTAAGATCAAGGTTCTTTTTTAAATTATAGTCATTTGTTATGAAAGAAAATGTACTCTATACATGTTCTTTTTTTCTGTAAAAAACGTATTTATTAAATATACATGATCCATAAAGCAAAAAGATTAGATTTACAAATTGAATATGAAAATACTAGAGTTTAGTGGAATTGTTTGTAACCTCTTGCCTTTAAGGAATAGTGGTTTATTTGGGGGTGTATCTTACGTATTACTGGAAGAAAGGCTTTAACAAATAGTACTAAGCAAAAAATATATGAGGTGATTTATTTTGACATATGCTAACATAAAAACTGCTTTACCAGGACCAAAATCAAAAGTAATTATGGATAAAATGGAAAGATTTGTAGCTGAAGCAAAAGTGAAAAAAAGCCTAGTCCCCTCTATTATTAAAGAAGCCAATGGTGCTGTTATTAGAGACATAGATGATAATACTTTTATAGACTTGGCTGGTGGTGTAGGTTCGCTAAATGTGGGTCACAGTAACCCATTAGTTGTTGATCAGGTTTTAGAGACTAGTAAAAAATATACACATACTGACTTTACAGTTATCCCTTATGAACCTTATATAGACTTAGCTGAAAAACTATGTATGAGAGCGCCAGGGACATTTCATAAAAAAGCATGTTTTTTAAATTCTGGTGCAGAAGCAGTTGAAAGCGCAGTAAAAATTGCTAGAAAATATACGGGAAAGAAAGCAATCATTTGTTTTGAAGGTGCTTTTCATGGTAGGACCTATATGGCTCTTACCCTAACTAGTAAAGTGAGACCATATAAAGCTGAGATGGGTCCGTTTGCTTCAGATGTTTATCGAATTCCTTATCCTTATACTTATCGTTGGCCGGGTCATCCAAGTGAAGAAGAAGTATGTGATATTGCCATAGAGCAATTAAAAAATGTATTTGAATATAGGGTTGCTGCAGAAGAAACAGCCGCTGTAATAATTGAACCCATTCAAGGTGAAGCTGGATTTATCGTACCTCCTAAAAGTTATTTAAATCGAGTACAGCAATTATGTAAAGATTTAGGCATTCTTTTTATCGTTGATGAAGTACAAACTGGTTTTGGAAGAACTGGGAAGTTTTTTGCATCTGAACACTTTGGACTAGAGCCTGACTTAATTACAGTAGGTAAGTCAATTGCAGCAGGTTTACCTCTCTCAGGTGTAATAGGAAAGGCAGAAATTATGGATTCAGCTGGTGATGGTGCAATTGGAGGAACGTTTGTAGGAAATCCTGTCGCTTGTTCTGCAGGACTTGGTGTGGTAGAATCATACGATGAGTTGGATTTAGGAAATAGGGCAAACAAAATTGGTGAAAAAATAAGAGCTGCGTTTGAAGCTCTTTCAGAGAGATCTTCATTAGTGGGTGAGATCAGAGGAGTTGGAGCCATGGTCGCAATCGAGCTAGTGAATGATCAATCAACTAGAGAACCTGCAACCGAACAAACCACTAGAATCATTCATGAATGTGTTCAAAGAGGTGTGATATTATTTAAAGCTGGAATATATGGAAATGTTTTAAGGTTTTTATGCCCTTTAGTTATTACCAATGAACAACTAGATGAGGCACTAACGATTATTACTGAAGTTATTGAATCAGTGGAAACTATTCAATCGTAAGAGAAATTTTATTAAAAGCTAAAAAGGGTGGTTATGATAATGAAAAATATAATAAAAGCAAGTAATTTTATTGATGGAAAATGGGATGAATTTAGTAACAATACGATCACAAATGTTAATCCTGCAACGTTGGAGCCTGTCTCAACTATTAACATTTCAACTGAAGAAGATGTGAATAGAGCTGTTGAATCTTCTAAAAGAGCTTTCAAAGAATGGTCAAGTTTCCCAGCCCCTAAAAGAGGAGACATTTTATATAAAATTGCCGAGGAGCTAAAGAAAAGAAAACAAGAACTTAGTGAATTGATGACTTTAGAAATGGGAAAAGTGATCACGGAATCTGAGGGTGAGATACAAGAAGCGATTGACATGGCTTATTATATGGGAGGAGAAGGAAGAAGGTTAAGTGGAGAAGTTGTACCTTCAGAGCTTCCTAATAAAATGGCAATGGCGATTAGAGAGCCATTAGGAGTTATTGGTGCAATTTCAGCGTTTAATTTTCCTGTTGCGGTACCTTCTTGGAAAATATTCCCATCCCTAATTGTGGGAAATACTGTCGTTTGGAAACCTTCTCCAAATACTTCAGGAATTGCAGCAGAATTTGTAAAATGCATGGTAGATGCTGGGTTACCTAAAGGGGTTATTAATTTAGTTGTTGGTGGAGAAGACAAAGTTGGAGAGACATTGGTTTCTCATCCTGATGTATCTTTAATTTCTTTTACAGGATCAACACATGTTGGACAAAAGGTTTATCAAGCATGTGCTGCAAACCATAAACAAGTTTCCCTAGAATTAGGAGGGAAAAATGCGATTATTGTTTTGGAAGATGCTGATTTACCTTTAGCTGCTCGTGCAATTGCTTGGGGTGCTTTTGGAACTACAGGACAAAGATGTACTTCTACTAGTCGTGTTATTGTTCAAAAATCTGTTTTAGAAGAATTGACTCCATTACTATTGGAGGAAGTAGCGCAATTAAAAATCGGAAACGGGATAGATCATGATGTGAACGTTGGTCCATTAATAAATAAAGAAGCATTATTGAGAGTTGAGCAATATGTAGAGTTAGCTAAAAAGGATGGCGTTCCAATTCATTATGGTGGAAATAAGATTGGTGACGAAGGGTACTATTTTGAACCTACTGTCATTGGACCGGTATCACCTTCAAGTGCATTTGCAACTGAAGAAATTTTTGGTCCTATTTTATCGATCATAACTGTAGAAACATTTGATGAGGCTATTGAAGTGAACAATTCCGTTGATTTTGGTTTATCCTCAGCTATCTTTACTAAAGATTTGAATAAAGCTATGAAAGCTGTTCGCAAAGTGGATACAGGAATTGTATATATTAACCATAGTACTTCCGGTGCTGAGATCCAAATGCCATTTGGTGGTACTAAACACACTGGGAATGGTAAACGTGAAGCGGGTCAAGCAGCGTTAGATACGTTCAGTGAGTGGAAAACAATTTATATCGATTATAGTGGGGATTTGCAAAGAGCTCAAATCGATGTTGATTTTGCATAATAAAGTAACAAGTTTATTTAAACAGAATTAGGAAATATCTAAACTTATTTTAAAAAAGCCACTAATGTATGAATAGATTTGAATTCTACTCATGATCATATTTAGTGGTTTTTTAGTTTATTTATTTTTATTTGTATTATTTAGTACTTCATTTAATTTGTTTTCGATTGTATCCAACTGCTGTTTTTTTCTTTTTGATGAGCGAATGAAATATACAATCAAGATTGGAACCATAAATAAAATAAGGAATGAGATTAGTTGATATATAATAGAACCGTCGATTGACAATGATTTCACCTCACTTTAACCTAAATACTATTATATTCATTTTAAATGTAAAAGCAAAGGTATAAAGAAATAAGTAGGTTACAGAAAATTCTTCCTTAACATCGCTCAAGTTAAGTTTAACGGTATAATATTATTCATGTGAGTTTGGATGAGTTAAATGGATGATAAATCGAAAGTTTATGTTTGGAGGTTAAACTCGTGATCACAATACAAGCCCAGAAATACGATGGTATGCCACACTATACATGGCAGGCTAAATTGTTGGATTTAAACGATGAATATTTAATTGTACTTTCATATCCAGAAACTGAAATAAAGCATTTTTCTAAAAATGAAGTGTTTACTGTTAACAATTGGTGGATTGAACTTTATCCATTTAAAAAATGGTTTACCATTTCTATGGAAGTGAAAAATAGAAAACCAAGAGATATCTATTGTAACATTGCCAAACCATCTAGTTATAAAAACGGACTGCTCACATTTATTGACTTAGATATAGATTTTGCAAAAAGAGATGGGAAGTGGAAGGTGCTTGATGAAGATGAATTTGAAACCCATCAAAAGAAATATAATTACCCAGTAGAAGTAGTGAACAAAGTATGGGAGACATTGGACAATTTGCAGTTTAACTTAAAAAATAATTATTTTCCGTTTGATGGTACTTTAGAAACATATATTAGTCAAATACCAGAATATAAAATGTAATTATATTAGATCTTTGGGGTATTTCTATTAACTAGTTATGAGATATCCAATAAAATTCAGATTTTATAGTGTGAATTTTGTTTTATTTTGCGCAAGTATCAAATAAAGGATCATACTATTAGTCATAACTTTTCTAATAGGTATGATCCTTTTATGTTTTTTCAATAAAAAACGCGATTTTTTTGAATAACTCTCAAGAAAACAAATGGTCAATTATTGTACTTGAAGCTGACGTTTCATTCACATCTCCTCTGAAGAGCTTCCAGTAGCTTGGTGCCATCGGGACTTCCTAATCCTGTACATGGATCCCAACCTTCTTTGGCAACATATGGTCCTCCTTCAATAATGACATTATTGTTTCCGATTGTAATATCATTAAAAGCAAGGTCCTCAGGACATAATTGATAAAAAATGGGATTTACAAATCCTAATCGACGACCTAATGCTTGATTCAAGTTGGCGATTAAACCTGCCCACAAAGGGGCTGATGCACTAGTTCCTCCTCCGATTATGAATTGATCATCTACAATAATTAAATAACCTGTAGAAGGATCCGCATTTGCAGCCACATCAGGAACACCTCGCCCCTGATTTCTGTCGGGATTGGCTGACCGGGGAACCCCTGCATTAAATTGATAGGCTGGTAACATAAATACGTCACTAACGCCTCCACCTGTTGCGGCAGGTATTCCTCTATTTATGTTATTCCATACAACTTCCTTACAACTTTTTTGACATCTCTGCACTCTGAGAGAGGTTCCCCCAACACCCAGAGCAAAAGGACTGGATGCTGGGAAATCAACATTAAAGACTTGCCCGGTGCTTCCATCAAGTACACCTTGAGAACCAATATCGCCTGATGAAGCACAAGCCGTAATACCTAATGAACCAGCCTCCTGCAGTCTTTGGTTAAATGCTCTTATGAAACCAGGTGGCTCAAGCAGTTCAACAGTGGCAATACTCATTGAAAGTACAGACGGGTTATTAATGTTATCATTAATAACCGTAGTTAGCGCATTTAAAAAACCTCTTGGTGTATTAGGTGCAAAGTACACAATAATTTTTGCTCCAGGAGAGGCAGCACCAGCTGTATCAATATCTAAAGTAACTTCCATATCAGCCTCTGGACAAACACCAGGGTTATTTTGAGCGCCATCTACACTGACAACTGTAATTTCGGGTACAGGAAGATTAACAATGTTAAAATAATCTATAATATCCTGCTCTAAAAACCCCCCTGCAAGTTCAATGATAGCAATGGTCTGTTGATTAAATAAAATATTGGGGAAATTATAGATTTCAGCTACTTCAGGAGCAGTGAAAACCGTGATCCCTTTGTTATCTTTGCTACACTTCTGGGTTCCTTTCAGAGTATGGGAATCGGGTCTTACAATGGCACTGTTATCTAAATCAAGAACGGTTTCAATGAGGTGATGAAGTGGTTCGGGGATGTGTAATTCCCCCTTATAACCCCGGTATTTTTCATTAGGAGGGTTATATGCCATCAGCTTAATTTTGAAGACTTCATTAAAATGTTTGACCTTCCCAGATAATTCCATTGTCCCTGCCAAAGCGTCTCTGTTTTCTACTTTAAGATCATAACGTTCAGCAAACTTCTCTACCTCTTCAAAATGTTCAGGAGGAGTCCTGCATAGTGTAAAAAATTGTTCATGACTCATATGGTTCTCAACAAGGGAGTCTGAACACTCTATTTCGTTCATTCTCTTTGTTATAGCTTCCTTTAAAGGCAGTGGGCGCTGCATGACGATCATGACTGAAATCCTCTCTTCTAGATCTAGAGGATGACTTAGCTCTGTATAACTCATTAGCATCACTTCCTAATTTATATTAGCCCCAAAAAGTCAAGTCTTATAAATTTAATTTTTTTGTGACAGGTTTTTGCATCGTTATCTTTTGATTTTAGAGCCTTGTGCTCCTGATAATTTAGGGAATATTTTGAGGTTAAATCATTGTATGAGTTCTTGATTGAATGTATGTATCGTATCACTGGGCGGTTATGGAATTTTCAGGTGTGGTATAATAAGGTTGTTATATCACAAAGGAATGTAATTCATGATTTTCGGATATGCACGAATCAAAACAACTGTGCAAAATTTAGTCGTACAACGTTATAACGTTATATTGATGGAGGATAGATAGACTGGAATGAAAATCATATATTTAGTTAGTCTTACTATGTATTTGGTTATTTTAATGATTTATTTTTATTTCCTTGAACCAATTTTTGAAGGAAATAAGGTGTTATCGCTTTTAGTACTTGGTATATTTTCGGCTTTACATGGTTATCTTTCAAAAATACTCGAATCACACTTCAACTTCCTATCAAAAAAAATGGATGGTCAAATGGCTGTATTTATAATATTTGGATTGATTTTATTTCTTTTAATCTTTACCTAAAAAGTACATTCAAAGTTAGTGTATTATTTTGTTCCAAATATAGACTTGGTGAAATAACTAATATTGATATATTTATGCGATTTATTGAAAATCTTGGCCAAGGAATTAAGGATGAAATTAAAATAGTAAGATATACTGAAGAAGGAGATCCAATCTTGCGAGACATTGAGTTCGATGGGGAAAATATTATTACAACAATTGATACTACAAGAGACCGTTTTGGCAAAGGACAGGTAAGTACTTTTATATGTAAAACAATCAAAGTAGAAGAAATAGAAGAGCTGAATCAGTATAAGCATTACCTATTAAATGATTGTAATCAAGAGTATATTGATACTTCTATCTTGGTTATTCAGAAGTAATTGGAAAGTACATGTCTTAGAAGATTAGATTAGGCTATTAATTATTTTATTGAAGGTCATCATATTCGAATAAAATATTTACTTTTATGTTTAAACAATGCTGAAAAACTATAGCAAATCTAAACCTGTTGTATTCAGCTATCATTCACTAAAAACAATGCTAGATAATTCTTCTGCAACAGCATTCAAATTATGACTGATATTATTAATAACAATAATTGTTACCTTATCTTCAATATATCGAAGAACAAGAGATGTATATCCAATAGTACCGCCAGAAAATAGGACGTATTTTTTATTTAGATTGTCTCCAGTCGTACAACCATAGCCAAATGGTTCAAAATAGGATTGGTACATTTTATCAATTGAGATTCTTTTAAGTAACGTATCGGTATATAATGCTTTATCAAGTAAAGCTAAATCATGAACATTTGAAAACATTTCTCCGGCTGCATACAAATTAGAAGAATAAATTGTTGGTATTCTTTTTAAGTCAGAATCAACCCATTCATAACCCTCAGCTAAGTTGTTTCCTTTAGTTAGATTATCTGGAAATCCTGTTAGTTTCAAATTTAGAGGTTTCAAAATATGATCGTTAATATATTCTTCATAGGATTGTCCTGAAATTTTTTCTATAATTAGACCTAATAAAATATAGTTTGAATTTGAATATTCACTTTGTAGACCTGGATTAAAATTTAGTGGTTTATTTTTGAAAATATCAAAAGTCTGCTCAACGCTCATTTTTTCTGTAAAACAATCTAAAAAATGTTCCGTATCAAAAAAGTTAGGAACTCCAGAGCCATGAGCTAGTAGATGGTGAATGGAGATTTTATTACTTTCTTCATATTCAGGAAAAAAGCGTTCACAGGTTTCGTGTAAATCTAGTAAATCTTTTTCATAAAGCTGCATAATAGCAATCGCAGTAAAAGTTTTTGTGATGGACCCTACATAGAACTGAGTATTACTCTGATTCGGTATGTTGTCTTCGAAGTTAGCCATGCCAACTCCCCCACTTTCGATAACTTCCCCATCCTTTGAAATTAAGAATGCTCCATTGAATTGTTGCTTTTCAGATAAATTAGTAATATATTTTTTTATTTTATTTATCAAAATTATCGCTCCTGTAAGATTGAGGTTTTCACAAAAACATAGATTAGCTCTAAATTTAATATAGTTAAACAATGGTAGAGTGTCAACACTTTAATGACCATAAGCTTTGAAAAAAAGTTGACAATGGAAAAATTTATAAATAAAATATGAGTATACTCATTATTGAGCATGCTCATATTTTATTTATACTTTTTTAATATCATGAGTAATTAAAAAACAACAAAAGAGAGAATGATATTGGAATTAGAAAGAGGAGGAATTAAAATGATGAAGCGATTATTTACATTTATATTCCGTGCAACTACAACAAAACCAAAAACAGTATTAGCTGTTTCACTTTTGGTAACTATTTTATTGGGATTTGCGACCGTAGGTTTAAAAATGGAGGTTAGCTGGGTTGGATTAACACCAAAGGATCATCCATCTGTGAAGCAATATGACAAAATTATGGAGCATTTTCCATCGATGAACAATATCATCGTGATTGTAGAAGCGGAGAATCCCGCTAAACTTGATCAAGCAGTTGAAACTGCTAAGGGGAGGCTGCTCTTATTAGATGAATATGTGCAAAGTGTTTCTGCTCAGGTGGATGAGGATTTTCTCATTAAAAATGGTCTTATGTTATTAGATGAAAATGTGATTGAAATGACAGGAATGGCCTTAAGTGATCCTAATCTAGATCGTTATTTATCTTTTATGAATAGGAACTTAACAGTGGTTTCTAATCAGATAAAAGAGGGTAACGTCATGACAAACCAAGAAGAACAGGAGATCGCATCTTCTTTGATAGGTATGGACTGGTTTTTCCACTCTGTATTAGTAGAAGAGAATGAACAACTTGACAGGGGTGTGAGTAGACTTGTATTCGGGGACCCTTATACCAGGTCAATAGACGGTACCCAAATAGTGATGATGGTTCAGCCTACATTTGATATCACTGATTTTGAAAAAGTAGCTCCTGGAGTGAATACAATTGAAGCGGAACTTGTTCAAATAGAAAAAGAAATTTCTGGGATTAGCTATGGATTGACTGGAATGCATGTTGTTGGTAAAGATGAATTAGAAAGTACAGAATCTGATTCTATTCTAACAACGGTAATCGCTATGATAGGTATATTCATTGTATTGTATGTGGCATTTCGTATGATTTCTGTCCCTATTTTGGCTTTTATCCCTCTTCTTATTGGGGTGATATGGGATTTTGGAATCGTTTCTCTAGTCATTGGAAGATTAAATATAATTACAGTTTTTACTTTCGTAATTCTAATTGGACTTGGCATTGACTTCTCTCTACATCTACTAAGTGGATTTACGGAAAAACGGAGTAAAGGAGCTGGGAAGAAAGAGTCCTTAGAGTATACACTTCTAAAGGTGGGACCAAGTATATTGATAGGTGCTTTATCTACAGCCTTTGCATTTTTTGTCATGATGACCAGCTCGTTGGATATGTTAAAAGAGTTAGGTTTTGTAATGGGGTCTGGAATATTGACTACTGTTCTTGCTGTATTTTTCATCTTACCTTCAATTCTTATCTTAGGTAAACAAAAAAATCTATCCAAAGTAAAGGGCGAATATAAATCTCTTGGAAAAACAGCATCTTTTAGCCATCGCTATCGTTATGTAGTGTTATGTGTTGTAATCGTTTTTATAGGAATAATTGGTTTTAAATCCACAGACAATGAATTTGATCTAAACATGCTTAATTTGGAACCAAAAGGATTAGAATCTGTTGAATTAATGGAGAAAATGAGTGAGGATTTCGGAATGAGTTCTGAAGGACTTCTAGTTGAACAGGGAAGTCTAGAAGATATTTATAAGTTGTCCCAACAATTAAAAAATGAAGAATCTGTTTCAGACACAATGAGTATTGCTGATATATTACCTGATGTTGAAGTTCAAGAGCAGCGGATGCAAACGATTGAAAAAATAGAAAATGTACTTTCGAAACAAATGCCTTATCGATCAGTTACAAAAGAAGAATTTTTACAAGGATTAGAAGATATAGAGGATACAATCCAAACATTGTATGAGCATGCAGAGACAGATCGTTTAAAGCACGCAAGTAAACTGTTTTTCGAAGACGGTGGTCAGCCATCGAATTTAAATCTGTTTATAGATCGAATAAATAATATGTCTACACAACAGTTCGAATGGATGCAATTAGAATTTTATACACTACTTCAAAGTAAAAGTAAGCAAATGTTAGATCCTAAAATACTTGGTCTTGATGATTTACCAAATGATTTGAAATCACAATTAGTTAGTAAAGATGGAAAACACTTTTTACTGACTGCTTACCCTAACTTTGACATTTGGGAAGAGTTAAAAAATAAAAAAGGCGAAAACTTCATTTATATGTTACAAGAATTAGATTCTGGATTTACAGGCACACCGATTTTTATGAAGACATTGTATGATTCCGTTAAGGATGAAATTGTGAGAACGGGGATACTAGTTTTACTTGTTTTATTTACGATTTTGTTACTTCACTTCAGATCCTTTAAATATGCATTGTTGGCGTTTTTACCCTTAATCTTGGCACTTGTATTAACTTCAGGTATGATGGGGTGGCTAGGATTAAAATGGAATATCCTTAATGTTTTGGCTTTACCTCTTATTATTGGTATTGGTGTTGATGATGGAGTGCATTTGCTGCACCGTTATAAATCTACAAATCAATCTATAATTGAAGTTTTTTCTAGTGTGGGGAGAGCGATATTGATCACCACTTTGACAACAATGTTTGCGTTTGGATCTTTAATGCTTGCAAGCTATAGGGGCTTATCTTCTTTAGGAACTGCGTTATTTATCGGAGTTGGGTTTGCGTTTTTACTATCTATCATTGTCCTACCTATTTTCTTAAAAGATAGGGAGATGGTTTATTTGAAATTAGATAACGATGGTGAAAACAATTCTAAAACGCACAATGGTTAATATAACAATGTTAATCTTTTATAATTAATACATTAAAGTATAAAAGAGAAATATCTACAAATGCTTCTCCAATGGAGAGGTTTTTGTATGTTTCTAACATAAACTCAATTGATTAGTATGTGATTCGAAAACTTCTTTCGAACAATCTGAGTTAATTGTACTAGTAACTATAGAGATATTATTATTTTGGTGTAAGACAAATCGCAAGAAAAAATTTGCTAAATCAGTTATTATATAAAGAAGATGTAACATTAGGTAGCCTCAATACCATGTTCGTGGAAACTGGATAAAAAAGCTGACAATGGAAAAGTTTAATATAAATAACCAGAGTATACTCATTAATGAGTGCCTCATAATTGAGAAAGGAGTTTTTACTATATCTGGGATTCGAGAAAATAAGAAACAACGAACTAGAGAAAAAATCATTCAAGTATCCAAAGAGTTATTTTTAACAGAAGGTTATGATGGGACAACAACAAAGAAGATTGCTCAAAAAGCTGAAATTGGAGAAGGTACCATTTTCAATTATTTTGATTCCAAGCTGGAAATTTTATATGCGTCCATGATGGATGAATTTAATCTAATTGAGAGTGGAGAGAAGGATATTGTTGTAAATCTGAATCTAACCGTCGAAGAATCGATATTAGCATTTATTGATCAATATTCTGATGGTTTCCATTTATTTGATAAATCTTTTATGCGAGAAATTATCGTGGGTTCACTCAATCAATATAAAACAAATCCCGGTTTTCTAAACATGATTGTTAAAAATGATTATCAAGCGATTGCTCAAATAGAGAATCTGTTGCTCCAATACAAGCAAGCGGGGGTATTACCAGCGGATTATGATACTAAAGAAGGTGCAGAAACTGCAACAAGTGCAATTGTATTTGAGTATTTAAGTTTCTTTTATAATGACGATAAAACGTTTGATCAATGTTATGAAGGACTGAAAAAGAAACTACACATTCTTTTTCATTGGTCGGTAAAGAGTAAGAATTAAAGTATTTGTGATGAAAGAGTTGCTTTAGTTTTGTGAGTTAGAAAAGGAGTTTATTTATGAGAGCTAAAAAATATTAAATACTTGTTAGCTTTAGTTATTGTAAGGGTTTGGTTAGGAGAAACTATGAACAACTTTATGATAGGACAATATGGAAGTTTTGATTATTACAAATTTAATAGAGATTTTAAGGATGTATTTTTTGGAATAGAAGCTTGTTTATTTGCACAAGAAAAAGACACATTAAACTTAATAAAAGAATCACAAGAAAAAGGGTTTCAAATTGGGATTCATTTTCCATTTCGATCAGAAAATGTAAAAGTAAGAGATGCTCTTTTTTTAGATCAAAATAAAAAAACAAGAGAAGATGCCTACAATTGGATAGAAAATGAATTAGAGTATTTGACTTCGGTAAATCCTGCCTATGTTTTATTTCATTATCCTAAACCTGTCATTTTAGATGATAGAGTAGATTGGAGTAAGTGGCGTTTTACAAACCCAAGTGAGTTCGTTTATGAAAGTAATTATTCTTTTGAAGAGTTAAAAGAATATAGTGAATATTTATTTGAGTGGTTATCACAGAAGAGTGAGCAGTTTAATTTCACTCCTGTGTTGGAGTTCGACGGGATAAATCAATATGTGTATCATAATGATTTTTTAGTAGATTTATTAGAAAAATATAAAAATATTAAACTATGTTTGGATACGGGTAGATTACATTTACAGGATAAATTAGATCCAAATTTTGATGCTACATCTACTATCAAAAAATATGCTAAATATGCAAAATTGATTCATTTATGGAATGTACAAGTAAACGAACAGGTTGAACACTCACATTTTCCAGTATTGCCTGAACTAAAGCCTGAAGATGGTTGGGCACCCATAGAAGTTTATTTACGTATTATTAAACAAGAAAATAAAAATGTAAAAATTCTCTTTGAACATAGATCAGATTTAATTAGTGAAGAGGATCTAGAAAGATGTTATTCATGGGTAGATGATATTCTAAATCATTGATGAAAAGACTTTCTATTGGTCAGTAGCTATTAGTGCTTGGATCATAACTTTCCTTGTATGTTTATTTTTTAAGTGTATGTTGGAAATTATAAGTTATCTCGATAGGTTGTATTTCAATTCCATACAGAATAATTAGCAGTAGCAAAATAACTTGCATATGTTATATAAATAAATAGTAAAAATAAAATTTTGTTAAATCAATGTCATAAAATGGAAATATATGTCTCACATCACTCCAAACGCATGACAGAGATTTCAGGAGAACAATTTACTCTAATCGGAAGTTTTACAGTGCCTAAACCTCGATTTATATAAAAAAATGATTGGGGAGTTATTTTTTTCATTCCTACATGAAAATGCTTATATGCTCCAAACGTTTTATGGAAAAAACGAATTTGACCTCCATGAGTATGTCCAGTAAGTAAGAGGTTGTATCGAAGTTTATTTTCATAACTTAATAGAACGAACCAAATCAGCATTTTTTCCACCTAAATCATATTTTTCGCATGTTATTTAGAAATTTAACGTTTGTTTCAACACGGAATACGTCTTATAGCCGTCATCATTTATCTCCAAACAATTCAGTTGTGAACCATAACAACAGCTACCATCAATCCCGATCTTACCATCCCCAAACCAGATTTCATCACATTCATGGATGTCTGCTAATGGAGTATGTCCAAAAACGACTGTTTTATCTAGTTTTAATGGACTCTTAATAAACTCATCTCTTATCCATATGAAAGTTTCCATCGGATGATCTTTCCAGTTATGATTCTCACTTTCAGGACTTATCCCTGCATGCACAAAAATATGAGATTCTGTTTCATAATGAAGAGGTAAAGAGGATAGAAATTTTATATGTTCAGAATAATTTTCTAGTATAAATTGCTTTGCCTCTTCATGTGTGTGACCTAATTCGAACCATTCTAAACCACAATAACTGTATACAGTATATTCGCCTCCATTGCGGAAATAATGTGCGAATTTTTTTGGATCATCTAACAATAACCAATCTAAAAACATTTGATCATGATTTCCTTTAAGACAAATCACACTGTTTTCTTTATTTAGCTGCATAACCATTTCAATTACTTCTTTTGAATGTTCCCCTCGATCGCAATAATCACCTAATAGAATTAATTTATCCTTTTGAGGCTCAAATTTCGCAAGAGTTAGTAGTTTATTGAATTCATCATAACATCCATGGATGTCACTTATGGCTAGTATTCTTTTCATTTCATCACCTAATGTCTAGAATAATATATGTAATCCTTTTTGTAAATTGAGTACAATATCTTCCATCCAAGATGTCAGTGCGGATGAAGCGATTGTAGTTCAATTGAGGGATGAGAAATACAAAAAAGCAATTTGAAGAGGGGAGTATCATTTAAAAAAAGGAGATTTTTTCAGATAAAAATCTCCAAGCTTTTATGAAAAAATTAATATGTCCATACTTATTATCTTTACGTTTTTTCTGCAACTAAAGTAAAAGTTTTGGGAATTCCTTTGTCAAAAACCTCACTAGATAGGTTTGGTTCTTCGTCTAAGCTTTGAATGACTAATCCTGCTTTGGCAATTGCAGTAACAATTTCTCCAAGATTCCAATTACGATGTAATACTTTCCTAGGTTCTTTTTCTTGATCTAGAAATTTGATAAAGGATACTTCTTTTTCCTCTATTGAAGTATTAAAGTAATCTCCCGTAACTTTATGTTTACGGATTTTGGATGTAGAACCTCTAGAAGTGATTAGTTTCGTTGTAACTGGATGAAAATCTCTAATGATAAATCGTCCTTGATTCCCTAGTAGCTTGTAGGCGATAGCAAAAAAAGGATTTAAATCAATAAAATAATGTAAGATCCCCATTTCTGCAAAAACGATGTCATAATCAGCAGTTAGATGCTCTTGAGATAAGGAAAGGACATCACTCAAAATATATTCTAGTTTTACTTCTGCTTCGTGTGCTAATTCCTTAGCATAACGTTGATTCCCTTCAGAAAAATCAACTACCGTCACATCTGCCCCTAATAATGCTAACGCTATTGCTTTACTTCCATTGGAGCCCATCAGATTCATGATCTTTTTCCCTTTTACATCACCAAATTTATCGTAAAGAACGGAGAGGTTCTTTGATGGAGCTTTTCTGATCTTCTTAACTGCTTCTCTAGGTTCTCCAAATCGCTGTACCCAAGCGTTGTAAGTTTCCTTATTCCAAATTTCTTCATTCAATTTCATTGAAATTTTTTGTTCATTTTTTTGTTTGTTCTTAAAACTTTGCATTGTTTTCAACCTCATTCATAGATGTTTATCTAAATAATTATCATTTGTTATTAACTTGTATTGCTACTCAACAATTATTTTATACTCGAATCCAGCAAAAAGATGTAACCGTGTTATTTTACACTCTGAGTAAAGATTAGTCTAGAACATATGACAGTTAGTATTATGAACAATCTATGTTATTAAAATAAAATATCCATAAGTTTGAACTACTAACAATTTTTTCATTCATCTACTGTAGTGATACAAGAAAAATAGAGGAAAACTTATTTTATAACCGCTTTCTTTATAATTTAAAAGTTCTATTTTTAATATAAAACATAAACTAATAGTAATAAGCTAGTCCAAGCAAGAATAAGGAGGGTTTTTAAATGAGTGATAAGGTTCAGATCGGTTTAATTCAATCTAAACATGAAATTCATGGAAATGAAAAGATTGAATTACATAAGGAAAAGTCAATCGAAAAACATCTCAAATTAGTCAGAGAAGCCAAAGAAAAAGGAGCACAAATCATTTGCTTACAAGAAATTTTTTATGGGCCCTATTTCTGTGCTGAGCAAAACTCGAAATGGTATGATTCTGCTGAAGAAATTCCAAATGGTCCAACTACTAGATTATTTCAAGAGTTAGCCCAAGAATTAGAAGTTGTCATTGTGTTACCTATTTATGAAAGAGAAGGTATTGCAACTTATTACAACACTGCAGCAGTCATTGATGCAGATGGATCTTATTTAGGTAAATATCGTAAGCAGCATATTCCTCATGTTGGTGTTGGAAATGAAGGTTGCGGTTTCTGGGAGAAATTTTATTTTAAACCAGGGAATTTAGGTTATCCGGTATTTGACACGGCTTTTGCAAAAATTGGGGTTTACATTTGTTATGATCGACATTTTCCAGAAGGTGCTAGATTGTTAGGGTTAAATGGAGCTGAAATTATATTTAATCCATCAGCAACAGTTGCTGGATTGTCAGAATATCTTTGGAAACTTGAGCAGCCAGCACATGCTGTTGCAAACGGATATTATGTTGGAGCGATAAATCGTGTTGGATATGAAGCTCCTTGGAATATGGGGGAATTTTATGGTCAATCTTATTTAGCCAATCCTAGGGGAGAATTTGTGGCAATTGGGACGCGAGATTCTGATGAGATCATTATAGGTGAAATGGATAAAAAGATGATTCGAGAAGTTAGAGATACGTGGCAGTTTTATAGAGATCGTAGACCTGAAACTTATGGAGAAATGGCATCTTTATTACCTTAAATTAAATAAAATGCAGAGGAGGTTTCGTTATTGGGTTATTCAAAATCTACGAATATATCTCTTGATGATTTAGATCAAAACTTTCAAGAAGTGCAATTAGGATTAACGAATCGAGAAGCTTTGGAAGAAGCAAATCGATGTCTATACTGTTATGATGCCCCTTGTATTACAGCCTGTCCTACAAGTATTGATATTCCTAAGTTTATTAAAAAAATTGCAAGTGAGAATCTGCGAGGATCTGCAAAAACAATTATGGATGCAAATCCAATTGGAGCTAGTTGTGCTAGAGTTTGTCCAACATCAGAGCTTTGTGAGGGAGCCTGTGTATTAAATCATTCAACAAAGCCAATTATGATTGGATTATTGCAGCGATTTGCAACCGATTGGGCTATGAAAAACGAACAAATATTGTTTGAGACAGACAAACATAAGGATAAAAAAATAGCAATAGTAGGGGCTGGTCCAGCAGGACTTTCAGCAGCACGAGAATTGGCACGAATGGGTTATAGAGTGACGATGTTTGAAGCGGAAGAGCATGCGGGAGGTCTGAATAAGTATGGTATTGTTTCTTTTCGACTACCACAGCGTATTTCCGACTGGGAAGTTGAACAAGTGAAAAAATTAGGTGTTGAAATTAGAACAAACACTAGAGTTGGCAAAGATATTCAAGTGAATGAATTATTAGAAAGCTTTGATCGAATTTTATTATCTATTGGAATGTCACATGTTCCTGAACTGGGAATTGAAGGAGAAGGCTTAAACGGAGTCTATGATGCAATTGAGTTGGTCAAAGGTACTAAATCAGGTTCAGTTCCTAAAACGATGATAGGTAAAAAAGTAGTTGTGATTGGTGCAGGGAATACGGCTATTGATGGAGCGACTTGTTCTGTTCGGCTTGGTGCAGAAAACGTAAAAATTTTATATAGAAGAACTATGGATGAAATGACGGCCTATGATTTTGAATATGAATTTGCTAAACAAGATGGGGTTGAATTCAGATGGTTAACAGCACCACAAAGGATTATTGGAGATGAGAATGGCAACGTCAGAGGCATTGAGTGTATAAAAATGGAACTAGGTGAACCAGAACATGATGGTAGAAGAAAACCAAAACCAATCCAAGATTCAACATTCATTTTAGAAGTAGATGCAGTCATTAAGGCCATTGGTCAATTAAGGTATACAGAATTAATAGATGATTTTGGGCTTGGTCATCATGATGGTGTTGTAAAAATAAATACAGATTCATTTCTTACTTCTAATCCTAAAGTATTTGCGTGTGGTGATGTTATTTTTGCAAAAGGTCAAGGCGAAGCGATGGTAGTGACAGCTGCTCAACAGGGTAAAGAAGTAGCATATGCCATTCATCAACAATTTACTAGAGAAACAGTAGAAGTAGAATCAAACAAATGAAGAGGAGGTTATGAAACGTGGCTGATTTAAAAATGAATTTAGCAGGTATTAAGTCACCGAATCCTTTTTGGTTGGCATCTGCTCCTCCTACAAACTCTGGTTATCAAGTACAGAGAGCATTTGAAGCAGGTTGGGGTGGTGCGGTGTGGAAAACGTTGGGTGATCCAATTCTTAATGTCTCTTCTAGGTTTGCGGCGGTTCATTTTAATAGTCAAAGAGTGGCAGGATTCAATAACATTGAACTAATCACAGATAGACCGTTAGAAGAAAATTTGAAAGAGATTTATGAAACAAAGAAACTTTATCCAGATCATGCTATTGTTGTGTCCATTATGGTGGAACCAAAACAGGAAAAGTGGCATGAAATTGTGAAACGAGTTGAAGACATAGGTGTGGACGGATTGGAGCTGAATTTTGGCTGTCCTCATGGTATGGCGGAACGTGGAATGGGATCGGCATCTGGTCAAGTTCCCGAGCTCCTGGAAAAACAAACATACTGGGTAAAGGAAGTTGCACAGACACCCGTGATTGTAAAACTAACACCAAACATTACAGATATTAAAGCAATTGCAGAGGCTGCTGCCCAAGGTGGGGCTGATGCAATAAGCTTAATCAATACTATTAACAGTCTAATTGGTGTTGATTTAGATACATGGAATACGATCCCACATGTAGGTGGAAAAGGTGCTCATGGAGGCTACTGTGGACCTGCAGTAAAACCTATTGCCTTAAATATGGTTGCTGAATGTGCTAGAGATGAAAGGGTAGGTATTCCGATTTCTGGTATAGGAGGAATTTCCAATTGGAAAGATGCGACTGAATTTATGTTAATGGGAGCCACTGGAGTACAAGTATGCACAGCAGTTATGCATCACGGTTTTAGCATTGTTGAAGACATGATTGATGGACTCTCAAACTATTTAGATCGTAAGGGAATTACTTCTGTAACTGATATCATAGGAAAATCAGTTCCTAATTACTCGGATTGGGGTAATCTTGATCTAAATTATAAAGTTGTAGCTAGAATTAACAAGGATGTATGTATCAATTGTAATAAATGCTATATTGCTTGTGAAGATACATCTCATCAATGTATTGAAATGTTAGAGAGTTCTGGAGGGGACAAATATTTGGAAGTGCGTGAAGAGGATTGTGTAGGTTGTAACCTTTGTTCGATAGTATGCCCTGAGGAAGGTGCAATCAGTATGGTAGAGCTTGAAAATGAACATAAATCGATGACTTGGAATGAACGTCAAGCAGTGATCGGGACATTAGGAAAGTAAATATTATGATTGCAACATTGATATTAGCAGATTTCAACAGAATTTTCTTTATATTAAATATGAAAATAAGTGAGGAGGAACATCAATGAAAAAAGTAATAAAAAATGGAACGATTGTTACAGCCACAGATACTTATCAAGCAGATATTTTAATAGAGAACGGGAAAATATGTATGATAGGTAGCCAAATTGAAGTAGACGGGGCAGAGGAAATAGATGCTACAGGCAACTATGTATTTCCTGGAGGGATAGATCCTCATACACATTTAGAAATGCCATTTGGAGGAACAGTTAGTCGAGATGATTTTGAGACAGGAACGATTGCCGCAGCTTTCGGTGGTACTACTACGGTGATAGATTTTTGTTTGACGAATAAAGGTGAACCCATCGCAAATGCAATCCAAACATGGCATGATAAATCAAAAGATAAAGCAGTGATTGACTATAGTTTCCATTTAATGATTGGTGAGATCAATGAAAATGTTTTAAATGAGTTACCTACAGTGATAGAAGAGGAAGGAATTACTTCTTTTAAAGTATTTATGGCCTATAAGAATGTTCTGCAAGCGGATGATGAGACTTTGTTTCGCACTTTGGTTACTGCAAAAGAATTAGGTGCTCTTGTCATGGTTCATGCAGAAAACGGGGATGTCATTGATTATTTAACGAAGAAGGCACTTGCAGAAGGTCATACAGATCCAGTTTATCATGCATTAACTCGACCTCCAGAAGTTGAGGGTGAAGCGACAGGTAGAGCTGCTCAATTAACTGGTTTGGCAAACTCTCAGTTATATGTCGTTCACGTTTCTTGCGCAGAAGCAGTAGAGAAGATTACAGAAGCTCGCAATAAGGGGATTGATGTTTGGGGTGAAACGTGTCCTCAATATTTGGCATTGGATATCTCGGATCTAGAAAAACCGGATTTTGAAGGAGCAAAATATGTTTGGTCGCCTCCTTTAAGAGAGAAACATCATCAAGAAGCATTATGGAGTGCTTTGAAAAATGGTCAACTGCAAACGTTAGGGTCAGATCAGTGTTCTTTTGATTTTAAAGGTCAAAAGGATCTAGGAAAAGGGAATTTTACAAAGATTCCAAACGGAGGACCCACGATTGAAGATAGAGTAAGTATTTTATTTTCAGAAGGTGTGAATAAAGACAGAATCACATTGAATCAGTTCGTTGATATTATGTCTACTAGAAATGCAAAGTTATTTGGTTTATTCCCACTAAAAGGAACAATAGCTGTAGGTTCAGATGCAGATATAGTTATTTTTGACCCTCATGTAGAACGGGTTATCTCAGCAGAAACGCATCATATGGCTGTGGATTATAATGCTTTTGAGGGGATGGAGATTACCGGAGAACCTATAACTGTTATGTCGAGGGGAGAGTTTGTCATTAAAAACAAACAATTTGTCGGTAAACTTGGTTCAGGAAAATACTTGAAACGTGCAAAGTATGGTGAATTAAAAAATGTGGTTACTGAAAGCTGAACTTTTTGAACATGTATTACACTTAATAGTGGTGTTTGCTCACGATTAGAAAGGGAGTGTTGGTGAATGGAAAATAAAGAAAGTCACTTAAAGTCTAAAGATCTACTTCCCATTCCTCATCATAAAAAAACAATAGGAAGTGCTGGATTTGCTTTCATTTGGGTAGGCATGGCAGTAGTTTTAGCCGCTTTTGCTATTGGAGGTACGGGTGTCCAGAGTTTATCACTTGGATGGGTTGTACTTGCAACTGCCATTGGAACAGTAGCGATTGGAGCATTTATGACCATTATAGGCGATATCGGAATTGAACATGGACTATCTTTCCCAGTATATATGAGAGCTCCTTTTGGAACAGTTGGTACGCACATTCCATCACTTATACGTGGATTTGCTGCTTCTTGTTGGTTTGGGATTAATACTTATTTTGGTTCTACAGCAATGAACGGCATATTATTCGTATTATTTGGGTTTGATAATTGGTTTGTATGTTTTCTCATATTTGGAACGGTTCAGGTCATTAACACCTCACTTGGTATAAAAGCTGTTGAGAGATTTGCTGACTTAGCAGCTCCTATCATCATTATTATTTCTGCATGGATGTACTCTACATTATCTGATAAAGCACTAGCAGAAGGAAGAGAGGTATGGGTATGGATTGAAAATCCTGTGACTGGTGGTGCAGCTTTTACGGCATTTATTGTTGTTATTATGAGTAATATGGGATTCTGGGCGACTTTAGCTGCTGATATGCCATCTATTTCACGTTTTATTAAAGCACCAAAAAATGAACGGAATTGGTTCAAACGTAACAAATCCTCATTAGTTGGAAATATCTTTGCACTCACTGCAACCCAAACCTTTATGATCATCATCGGTGGGGTTTCCTATATTGCTGTAAAAAATTATGATCCAGTTGTCGCACTTCAAGAAGCTGCAAGTGGTATTATATTAGGCGTCCTTTTACTTATGATCGTGCTTGCACAATGGTCAACCAATGTTTCAGCAAACTTAATACCTGCCGCAACCATTTTTTCTAATATGGGGGGGCCAAAGATTCCTTTTTGGGCTGGGGTAGTTGCAGCAGGAATTATCGGTTCTATCGTTCAACCTTGGTATTTATTCCAAATCATAATTCCAGCATTACTGATTGTAGGAGGTATCTTATCTGCTATCGTAGGCATCTTATTTGTAGATTATTATGTTCTTCGGAAAAGAAGAGTGAATGTACATGAATTATATAAAGATGATGGGCAATTTAAATATTTGAACGGTTTTAATTTGGCTGGTTTCATTTCTTGGATTATCGGGGGAGGAATGGCGTACTTATTATCTACCTATTCCTTTGTCGTAGGTTTTATAGTAGGTGGGGCTTGTTATTACTTCCTAGCAAAATATTGGTGGTTTGATAAATACAAACAAAGTGAAATTGAGGACCCTAGTGATGCGAAGTATTTAGGCATTACAGTTGGAAGGGATTGGAAAATTAAGGGGGATGTATAACTGATGTCTTCTTATAAACAGTATCAAGTTGAAAAAGAAAAAATAGACACGTTACTTCAAAGAGGATACAAAATAAAAAATGTTCGTGAGAATTTGAGTGGTTCATTTGTTGAGTTTGAATTAGAAGATAGCTGTGAAATCAACAAGTTCCAAAATAAAAAAACATTGCTTGTTACAAATGCAGATGCAAGGAAGTATTTTTCAACGTTAATTATTCAGGAGAAGAAAGATTAAATGCAGTAAAAAAACATAAATAAAAGAAATAGAATCATAAGTCAAATTGAAGTATTTAAATTCCATAAAAAGGATAGATAAAAAGCTGTTATTAAAGCTAGCTTATATCTGTCCTATTTCTATTGAAAAATAAAATATAAGAATATAATTCTAATACAAATTAGAACTAGACATTTAGGTGTCATATTAATGAGATATAATATTAAAAGGTGGTGATGATTATGCAATCGGACAGATTATTTCAAATTAAAGAATGTCAATGAAACATCGAGAAATATATCTCTCTGATTTTAGAAAAACGAAAGCAGAAAATTTGAAAACAGTTTTGAGATTTAAAGTACAATAAGAAGATACTGAGAAGATTTATACACAAAAATCTTTACACTTTCAGTCTCCATCTGACGATGTTTAAGCTTTGCTTAAACGAGTTCACTCTCTGCTTAAAGTTTTTCCATCTCGGTAAGAGATTATCATTGAAAAAGTACATTCGTTATTTTACAAGTAGATATAATAAAAGTTCCCTCTGGAATCGTCATTATAACAATTCCTTCACCAACATTATCAACTGTACCAAAACCTGTAGATCCTAAAGGACTGTTATATTCAATATCAACGACTTGCCCTACTTTGAAAAGTGCTGTAATTGGATCTTCACAGCAGGCACATTCACCAACATTCTTCACTTTAGGTTTTAGATTTAAATCAGCTGGATTACCACTAGTTAATACAAGACCACTAATATTACATATTGCATAATTTCCTTCATCCGTAAATGCAATAAAATCTTCTACATTATTTAATAAAACATTATTTTGAGTACTCACAGGCGTATCCACTCTACTTATTTGTTGTCCTGTCAATTGTTCCAAAACACACTGCATTGGACATACGCAACAGTCACAAATCGATTTAATAAAATTTCCCATCTTAAACAACTCCTTATTAATTTATAGGATGGGATATTGTATGGGTTAAGACGATGATTTGACTGGACGTGTGGACTATATTGCAAAATTTGTGCTTTTGCCGTTATCCTGTAAGCTTTATATAACGAGATAATTATTCTGTTTAAGGTGATTTGTTAAAAAACAAGAAAAATCCTCTTACACAAAAAGTGGAAGAGGATTTTTTCGTTTATTAGCGATAAATTAATATTTTACCAACTGTACCATCAGGACTTTCACCAATTACACGTATTTTTAATCCATAAGTAGGGATGTTACGCCCTGCGTCTACAAGTCCAGGATTTAGATATGATTGGCTATCATCAAATAATGGAAATTGTTGTGTAAAATTATCTTGTAAAGTAATTCCTAGAAGATCTTCATAATCTAGGAATAGTTTTTCTGATTTATTTAAACTAAATGCTGCATCATGTATTTGATAGCGAGTAGATGCAACGGATTGATCACTCCATTTAACAGTATGCTGGTTTGCATCTACAACACCTAAAAAGCCTTCTCCAGGATGCAAGCCTGTCCAGTTATTATCCTGTGTACTGTCTACATACCAGATAACAAGACCTGGATCAAATGCCATTAAGCTGTTTCCACGACGAATATGTGCTAAGCCTTCATCTACACCTTCATGATTTCTCCACTCAAGTAAATAATAATGATCTGCATAAAGTATCCCTTCATGTTTTGTAAATCCATCTAAAGTTAATAACGGGTTACCTTCAACATCGTCAAATAGTCTCGACACACCATCGACTGTAATTTCTATGTCGTCTATGAAAATACCTGTTTCAATAGCCGCAACATCTGTCCAATAGTTGAATCTAACATCAATGTTTTGGCCTACAAAAGTTGATAAATCGAAGGAAGCGTCAATCCATCCCTCACTATGACCTGTAATTCCGTGGCCAGGGTTCTGATCATAAGGATCATAATCAGTTGTGATATTACCAGGTATTGCAACCCAATGATCTGAGCCTTCTATACTCACTTGAACAGAGGCATAATCCCAATTTTCCTCAATTTCATACCATGTTTTAAACTGTAAGGTTGAATTAGTTGCGTTTACTAAGTCAAGTGAAAGAGACATAGAGTGATCTAACTCATCACCTTTTCCACTATAATATTCATATTCTCCACTATAAGGCTTATTAATAAATACCTCTTTCGCTGGTAGCTCAATACGTATAGCATCGTTATTTGTTCCTTTTGAATTCGCTTGATCTAACAATCCTTCCAAACCATTACTATCTATGTCCTCAATATGAACAGTCGATCCAGTTAACCAATTTCCACCCATAGAAGCATGTAAAAATTCTTTCGCCCATGGACTAAAACCTGTTGGCTCAGTACCCGGAATTTGTCCAGCCCAGCTTCCACTTGACATGACGGACCAATAGCTGACTGGTTCACCTTCACCAGTGTATTGAGTGTCGTACTCATCTGGAAGTCCTAAATCGTGTCCGTATTCATGAGCAAAAACACCTGCTGCTCCATCGGCTGGCTCAATTGTGTAGTCGTATGCGGCTAGCTGTCCATTCCAATAAGGAACATCTGAAACTGTACCAGGAAGAGTGGTTACATTACCTAAATTCCAGCGATGTGACCAAATCGCATCTTCTCCTAATGCTCCACCACCAGCTTCTTCACCTACACTAGAGTGAACTACCATTAAGTGGTCAATCAACCCATCTGGCTCACGATAATTTCCGTCGCTATCTAAATCATATCGATCCTCTTGGTCAAATGCAGATAAGTCTACAGTAGGATCCATAGCTACAGCCATAAGTGCTTCCTTCACTAATTTCCGTGCATCTGCACTAGCTCTACCATAGTACGCAGCAGGATTAGCAGCCATATACCAGCCAGCTACTTCACCATCAATTGTATAGCTTCCACCTGATTGTTGTTCATAAAATTGCTTAACTGAAAGCAGAGTTTCTCCATTTGGTCCAATGTATCCATTATCTCCAAAAATCATCTCATCATAATGCTCTTTTGTATAGTCCTCATAATACATATCTGTGTTTTCAGGTACAATAGAGTTATGAGGGAAATCAGGATACTCTATTAATAAAACAAGGATATTATCTTTACGTTGATTTCCGCTGTAATCTTCAAGTTCAAGAGCTTCTAAACCCTCAGCTTGTCCAAGTTTGTTTCCATTACCATTATATAATCCATTATTATTAAGCTTGTCCTTCAAAGTAGTATTCCTTTTAACTTCATGGTCGTGCAATTCACCTTTTTCATTTGTAAAGCTTGACGATTTCTTTTGCAAATAAGATTTTAAAGCTGACTGGGCTTCTTGAACAGATGCATTGGGTGATATAGAGCCATTATTCTTTAGCATTTCTACTAACCTATCATCATTTGCAACAGCCAAATCAAATGGAGCTCCTTGTGAATGAGTTAATGATGAATTCTTAGCTTCTGTCTTATTTGGGGTGCTGAAAGGGGTGCTGAAAATACTAGCACCAAGTGATAGAGCAATAGCGATAGAAATAATTTTGTTCTTTTTCAACATAATTCCTCCTTAAATGTGATTTTCTTACAATATAAATATAACAAAAAATAAATGGTTCATACAGGAAATTTTTCATTTTAATAGATGAAAAGGTTATTTTTAAGTTAATATACCAATAACCCCCACCTATATAGGTGAGGGTTATATTCTATTAATGATTAATGCTCTACTAAGTAAACCTCTTCTTTATAATGCCTAAGTGAGTCTTTCCAAGCATTTATTGATTCAAACCATTTATTATGATCATAGTTTATACTTTTAAGCAGAGTTAAAGGTACTTTCAAATTCAATATTCTTCCTTGGATTATGAATCTTGTTACGCCTGACGGTAATGTTAAACCTTTTAAAACAACTTTTTTAATTAAACACATATTAACAGTTGGGTATTGTAAAAATACTTCGTTATGATTTGGCGTAATATGTTGATCATTGTGAATTCTCTTTACGTTATAATCTTTATTATAAGCATTCACTAGATCGTTCCATGAAGAAATTAGTTTGAAGTCATTACCTGGACTTTCATGAATACATATTTCTTCATTAGTGTTGTTTGGATAATTTATTTTGCCTAAAATAGTTTTGTTTTTACTATTTTTAGTGAAAATTAGTTCACTATTTTCCTTAATTTGATCTAACCATTCATCTTTTTGAAGCAAATGATTCCAACTTTGCAGTGATATTTCACTTTCACTTACGATTTGAGCAGGAATCCAATTACAGCCTAATTCCTTCAAAGTAAGTACTCTGTGCAATCCATCTAATAATAGATACTTTTTCTCATCTAATTCCATGACTGAGATTGGATTGCGTAGAAATCCATCTTCTAAAATTCGTTGTTTTGTAGAAGACAGTCGTGCACCTTCATGTTTTTCATGAAAAAGTATATCAGTTGGATGAATGAGTTTTAAAGAGGATTCTATTTTTGACATCAAAAGAACTCCTTTTTATTAATTTAACTAGATACTGAAGCTTTGAGTTTGATTATTATTTTCCTTTTTCAGTGAAATGAGCACGATCATTAGTAGAATTGATAATGCCCCTATAATTTGAAAGGTTTCGAATGCAATATTAAGCCAGACAACGGAAGATATAACGGCAGCAATAGGTTCTGAACAACCTAATAGACTTGTCTCTGTTGGTGAAATATATTTTAGACTTTCTAAATACATATAAAATGCAATAAGTGTTCCAAATATAACTACAAATGCAATGTAGACTGTTGTGAGACTGATCCAACTCGTTACATTTGTATCCCATATGGGATGGACGAAGAAGTTCATGCAGATTCCTCCGATAATCATTCCCCAGCCTACAACGATGGTTGATCCAAGTTCTTTAATTAATGAACCAGAGTATAGAGTATAAAAAGCAAGAGTTACTCCAGATAAAATCCCCCATACAATTGCTGGTGTTGAAACCGTAAGTTCTTCAATATTACCGTTGGTTAATAATAAAAATGTACCGATTAAAGCAAGGGATACACCAATCCAGTCTAACCACCTTGGAAGCACTTTTTTATAAAAAACAAAAAATAGGATGATAAAAACTGGAGCTAAGTATTGTAATAATGTTGCTACTGCGGCATTTCCTTCGTTTATAGAAGCAAAATAAGTAAATTGAACACCTAACATACCAAATAAACCAAATAGAATTAATTTAAAGACTAGTTTTGAATCTTTCCAAACTGACCAAACATTACGTCTATTGCTGCCTAGGCTTGCAATTAGTATGAGTAAAATTCCTGAAATAAGTAATCTAGTAGTGACTAACCAAGGCATAGATATATTATCATTTTGAAAGAGGTGTTGAGCTACTGTACCTGATAATCCCCATAGAGATGCTCCACATGTTACCATGATAAGTCCTTTTATTCTGTTTCCATTTGTCAAAATACTACCTCCTATACCAAGAACGTCGGATCTTCTCTTTATTCACTTAAGGTAATAATCTATGTTGTGTTTAATATAAACTCAGTTTTCTACCTATTTCCAATTTTAGGGCTCTATCATAAATAGTATAGGCACAATACACATCTTCAATTGCCATTCCCATTGGATTTAATATGATAATTTCTTCATCATTTTCTCTGCCTGAAACTTTTCCTGCTACGATTTCTCCTAATTCTGCATGCAGCATTTCCCTTGAGAATTTTCCTTCTAGGACAAGTTGATTAATCACTTTTTTCTCTCTATTTGCTTGATCCCAGTCATCAACAATCACTTTATTTGCTTTGAGAAAAACATCTTTTTCAAAATCCATGATGGATACGTTGCATATGAATGTACCTGGTGATATCCATTCAAATGGAATATAGGGTTTATCTGAAACCGTACATGTTAATATGACTTCTCCTGCCCGAATGGTATCTTCTAAGTCACTAAGCACATTAACTTTGATTTTGCTGTTATATTTCATCAATTTATCTTTTAGGGCATTTGCATTTTCTTGATTAACATCATACAAATTAATGACCTGTATGTGTGAGAACTGTTCAATAAAAGATTTCAAATGGAAATCAGCTATAATTCCACAACCGATACAACTTATTTGGTTAAATTCAGGTTTTGCTAAATGTATTGCACCTATAACAGATACTGCTGCCGTTCTCATTCCACTTATTAAGCTTCCTTCCATTACTGCAATTGGATAATTGGTATCTGGATCATTAAGGATGATAACAGCACTTGCTCTTTCCAGTCCTCTTTTAATTGGATTATCATTTTTGCTTCCTACCCATTTAATGCCTGAAATTTGTACTTCTTCACCTGATAGATGTCCGGGCATAGCAATAATTCTATCTGCTATATGTCCTTTTTCCTGATTGGCTCTTAAATAAGGTTTAAGTGGTTGCACTATTTTATTGTTAGCATGTAAAATCAAAGCTTGTCGAATGGAGTTAACATACATCTCGGAGCTATCTCCACCTGCTTCAATAATATTGCTTTTGTTTAAATATAAAATTTCTGGATTTAAAACATTAGTTAACATTTAGCTCTCCCCCTAATTTAGGTATAAAATACTATTCCATCATTTTTTCTATCAACTTGAATATCAATTTTTCTATCATCTAACCATTCATTTGAAAATAAAGTGTTGTAATATCTATCCCCACGATCAGGCAAGACAGCTAAAATATTACTTTCTTCAGAAATTTCTTTAGCTAACTCTAATGCAGCATATACAGTAGCTCCTGATGAACCTCCTACTACTAATCCTTCTTTTACAGCCAAATCTCTGGTTGTTCGAAAAGCCTCTGCATCCCCAACATGTGTAATTTTATCATAGAGAGAAAGATCCAGATTGCCTGGAACAATGGCATTTCCCATACCAATAATATGTCGAACCTTAGGAGGGGTGCCGAAAATGACAGATCCTTTTGCATCTACAGCAAGTGTTTTTATAGTGGGAATTAATTTCTTGAGTCCTCTTGATAATCCAGTAACAAGTCCTGCTGTTCCAACAGAACAAATAATCCAGTCTAATTTCCCTTTAAAATCTTGAAATACTTCTCTTGCTAAAGTTTCGGAATATGCTCCAGGATTATAAGGGGTGTTATATTGGTTTGGCCAAAATCCACTTTGAACGGAGCTTGCTAACTGTTGTGCCATTTTAATACGAGCCTTTAAATAATTACCACTTTCATCTGGTTGTTCAACCATAATCGTTTCAGCACCTAATGCCTTTATTAAACTTAGGTTTACGTCACTGATTTTAGGATCAATTACACAGATCATATTGTATCCTTTTTGTTTAGCGACTAAAGACAAACCTATTGCTAAATTTCCTGAAGAAGATTCTACGATAGTACCTCCTTCTTTTAACTTACCTTCCTTTTCCGCCATCTCTATTATATTTTTAGCTACGCGATCTTTAGAACTACCACCAGGATTATATCCTTCCAATTTCACAAAAATATTTTTATTTATGTAAGATGGTAGAATTTTATTTAATTTTACTATAGGCGTATTTCCGATCAAATCTAATACATTATTGTAAATCATTGCAGACCTCCAAACTATTCTTCATATCAAGATAGTTTCTTTTTGCTTGTTCATATTTTTTAATAGAATAGTCCTTTCGGATAAAAACAGGACCTAAATAATCTTTACTTGTACTGACACCCATTTGTTTTTTACCAGGGTACAAAAGGGCTTTGCTTGCCTGTTCTATTAATAAGTCAAAAGCCAATCTGTAACACATTGCTTTTAGTTGAGGTAAGGAATCATATGATAAAGAATTTTCAATTCTCACTGCATTAATAATTGGACCAGTATCTATACCGTTATCAATGTAGTGTACAGTGGCACCGACTGATGATTTAAATTTTTCTAAATCTCCCAAATAAGCCATATTTTCTATCGCATTCATTCCTCGAGCCACAGGCAATACAGCAGAATGAGCATTTATTATTAATCCATCAGTTAATTCAATCCACCAAGGATGAAGAATTGTATCCAAAAAAATAAAAATTCTTATTTCATCATAAATTTTACTAAGGTTTATTAACCAATCTTTTATTTGAATATCATTAATATCTAAACCTACATTTTTTACAAATTTATTTCGTGAATTGTAATTAGGAATTCCATAAAGTTGTATCATTTCCATTTCAGATTCACTAATTTCCCCATAAGCATTAATTAGTTGTTCTTTAGCAGCATCAGATAAATGCTTCATTCCTAAATATGAATCATGAAAAATTTGTTGTTGTTCGTTTCTTTCTCCTCTAATAATTACCCCCTCATAACCGGGTTTATCTTGAAATGTTTGTATCCATTCATTAATCAAGTATGAAGGGTGAAAGCTAGATTCTGTCATTAAAATGAATGCTCTATTCATCTCTATATTCATACAACTCCTCTCCAAAAATGGTTTTAATTTTACAATAATTTAAAATAATTACCAAAACTAACATCATATTAACTTATAAGTCCAAATATTTCAATAGATTTCCAATTAATTAATTACATGTAATATTACTAAAAAATGGGATTATTTTTCATAAATATAAAATTTTATGATAAATTATTTATTTTTAAGATTAATCTCTTTCAATTATTTTGATATATTTGAGTTTTGTTGCGTTAAACAATTTGAAATTTGCAATTAAATACAGTATCTATTGAAATAAATTGTAAAAATATTATAATATAGTTAAATTTTTATAGTTTAAGGAGGTTTTAGATATGAAAGTGTAGAAAATTATATAATATAGAATGGAAAATGGGGTGGTATCTAACTAAAAATATAGAAATCATGCAACTGGAAAATGATAGCGAAAGTTCCTTCACAAAAACTCAATTCATTTTTAACGAAAACAATGTAAGCGCTTAACCTATTGAAAAACTATGAGGTGCAAGTTTATTAGCATGATTACTTCTGAGTTTGATTTATGATTAACGTGGTTTTATAAACTACACTATTTAGGAGGAAATTTTAAATGAAAATGATCAAGAAATCAATGAATTTCATCATTATTTTTACACTATTACTCCCTTTAGTTTTGACAAACAGTAGTTTTGTAATGTCTGCTAGTAACGAGAATTGGATGGAACAAGTTAATTCTAACAATCCTGATTTTGGTAATCGCACATTAAGAGAAGTCATATTACCAGGTACTCATGATGCAGGCACATCTACAATGGATGATGCAAATGACCCTAGAGACCCTGGGCCAGATTATTGGAATCTTAAAGATTTATTTCAAAATGCAGCTGCACATGCAGGAAAATCAATTGTTGCAGATTGGTCACAGACTCAAGGTTTAACGATTGAACAACAGTTAAATGAAGGGATTCGATATTTTGATTTGCGTGTTGCACCCAATGTTTGGCAGCCAGTTTTTGACAGCTATCAAATTCAAGAAACTAATTTACGTACTCTTCACGGTTTATATGGGGAGTCAGTGAGTGAAATTATCGCTGATACAAAAAGGTTTTTGGATGAAAATGAAAAGGAAATAGTAATTCTAGATTTTCAACATTTTTATGAAATGACGCAAACTAGCTACAATCATCTCAATCAATTACTTCAAAATACTTTTGGAGACTTATTAATTCCTTCTTCATATGGAGTGAATGTTACACTTAATCAGCTTTGGAGTGAAAATAAGAGAGTCATCGTTTTATATGGTAGTGATAATCAGCGTTATACTAATTCAATAGATATAAGAAGCATTTATGCTAATGACTTTAGTAGTTGGCTTTGGGATCGTAGATCAAATGTTCAATCTGATTGGGCTAATACTACTGATGTAAATGTATTGAAACAAAGGCTTGATCAGAGCATAGCATCAGCAAACTCTAATAAGCTCTTTGTACTGCAAGGGGTACTAACACCTAGTGATGATTTAATTATCGATGCTGTGTTAGGAGGTTTAGATCCGTTTTCAGCGATAGGTGTACATTCATTACACGAATTAGCAAGATCCGCTAATAATGAAGTTCCAAGATGGGTACTGAATGATTGGGCGAATGAACCATTAAATATTATTATGTTAGATTGGATTCATGAAACTGATATCGTTAATATCATTAGAAGTATGAACGAAGGAAGTGAGTATCAAGGACCTGTAGAACAACATACTCTTATTGCTTCAGTAACATCAAATGGAGGACCTCAACCAGGTCAGAAACACCGTTCAAGTCATAACTTTTCTACCGTAAACATTCCCTCGGGTACTGAAAAGTTATATTGGGAAGTTGTTAATAACTCCAATGCAGATGCAATTAGATTTAGAGTGAAAGAGGATGTTTCCATATGGACTGATCCAATAATATTTAATTCATTAAGCAGTGGTTCATACACTGGTATCATAAGGAATGACAAATTATATATTGCAGATCCATCAAACACCGGTGGAAACTCATTCACGGTTAAAGTTTATGCTGTTAAATAATTTTTATAATTATTTACCCGTACAGTATCATTTATACCATCTGAGGAAATAAAGTGAAATATATTAAAAGGAAATGATGAAATGAAAAAATATTTATTTTTATTGATCCTGACAGTTATACTCATTCTCCCAACGTATAATTTAGCTGATGCCTCAGAGAATTCAAGCGAGTTGTATTATGATCTGTCAGTAGATTCATTTGACCTACAACCGGAGGGTTTTAACGGTTTTTTTAATAAATACTTTATATCCACTCATACTCCACATCATAATGGGTATGACAGAATCTATAATTCTACTGATTCTCAGATTATTGAAGGAAAATTTCAATATGGGGATATTAGGAAAGACCTTGAAGGTGAATGGGTTTCAATATACTTGTGGTCGTTTTCAGATGAAGAACCTACATGGACACAGATTGGTAGAGAAAAAACAGACTCAGATGGTCGAATATCATATACTATTTCAGAAGATCTGAGACTTGGAAATGGATTACACCTAATTAAATTGCATGTTGAAGGTGATGCAACTTTTGCAAATATGTTTATAAACGTAATTGATCAAGGTGAAAAGTTTGTTGTTTTTGATATTGATGGTACATTAACAACTGATGATTTTGAATCTGTAAAAGAATATGCTGATGAATTTTTTTCAGAGACATATCGTGCAGAAATGTATACGAGTGCTAATGAAGTAGTAGATTATTATGTTGAACAAGGATACAGTATAATCTATTTGACAGCAAGACCATATTGGTTATCTGAAGTTTCACAAAGATGGCTAATAGACAATAGTTTTCCACATGGGACTCTACATACCTATCCGGGGGCATCTTTTACTGAAGATGCAGCAGGATATAAAGAAAACTATTTATCAGATGTATTAAATAGTGGAGGTATGATAGATTTTGCTTATGGAAACGCTCTAACGGATATAGAAGCATATTTTAGCGTTGGTTTAAACAGGGATCGGATATTTATAATCGGAGAGAATGCAGGCATTGAGGGTACTACACCCGTTAATAATTATCCAGATCATCTAATGACTCTTATAGAGAATTAAAACATCATTGTAGTAAATCCCCCATACTTATAATAGACTAACTATATAAGGGGGGATTTACTTTGTTTCAGAATCAGTCTGATATGTTTAAAAAAGATGAGCAGTATGTCTGGCATTCTATGAAACCTTATAATCCTGAAGCCACATTGGTGGTCAAAAAAGCAAAAGGATCTTGGATTACGGATAAAAGAGGAAAAACATATTTAGATGCAATGGCAGGTCTCTATTGTGTAAATGTAGGATATGGTAGACATGAATTAGCCGAAGCTGCTTATGAACAACTAAACAATCTAGCATATTATCCGCTTACACAAAGTCACGAACCTGCGATAAAACTAGCTCAAAAGCTTAATGAAATGTTAGATGATGAATATGTTGTATTTTTCTCCAATAGTGGTTCAGAAGCAAACGAAACTGCTTTTAAAATCGCTAGACAATATCATCAACAAAAAGGAGAACATTCTCGTTACAAATTTATTTCAAGATATCGGGCGTACCATGGGAATACAGCAGGTTCACTTGCTGCTACAGGCCAAGCTCAGCGAAAGTACAAATATGAACCATTAGCGCCAGGATTTATCCATGTTGCACCACCTGATACTTATCGTATGAATGACAAAGCTATAAATCCAAGAGAATTAGAATCAGTTAAAGCTATAGACCAAGCTATGACATGGGAATTAAGTGAAACAATAGCTGGAGTGATCATGGAACCGATCATTACTGGTGGTGGAGTGCTAATGCCTCCTGAAAATTACATGAAAGGTGTTAAAGAGGTATGTGAAAAACATGGTGCACTATTCATTGTTGATGAAGTTATATGTGGATTTGGTAGAACAGGAGAGGCATTTGGATTTATGAATTATGGTGTGAAGCCAGATATCATTACAATGGCAAAGGGGATAACAAGTGCTTATTTACCGTTATCAGCAACTGCAGTAAAAAGAGAAATATACGAATCTTTTAAAGGTTCAGAAGAATACGATTATTTTCGTCATGTAAATACGTTTGGTGGAAACCCAACTGCTTGTGCACTTGCCCTTAAAAATCTTGAAATTATGGAGAAAGAAAAGCTATTTGATCGATCAAAGGAAGTTGGCAATCATTTATTAAATGATCTTCAAACCATATTGCAGGACCATCCTTATGTAGGGGATGTTCGAGGAAAAGGGCTATTAATAGGATTGGAACTAGTGTCAGACAAAGTGACAAAGGAACCTTTAGAATCTAGGCTGGTTAATCAAGTCATCAGTATTTGTAAGGAAAACGGTTTAATAATAGGGAAAAATGGTGCAACTGTTGCTGGATATAATAATGTTATTATTTTGTCTCCACCTCTTACGATTGAAATAGAAGATGTAAAATTTCTTAATAGAACTTTAGTGGATGCTTTACAAAAAATAAAATAGACATTGAGTTTAAAAATAGTTTCAAATTTTATTAAGGAGCCTGTTCTTTGGAGTTATTGTTTTGATTATTTTAACTATATCAAAGGCAAGGCTCCTTTTTATCTATTAAGATCTTAGTTAGATTTTCATTTTAAATTAGTAATAACTAATGGGCACTTCATTTTACCAAAGACAAAGGTGCAATTAGGCTATCTACTTTTTGTTAAATATCCTAGGATTAAGTTGTTATAGCGGTTTAACTGGTAGATAAATATCTATAAAATGCTTCTTTTCGGGATGTGTGTTAGGATCATTTAAATACATTTCAAAACTTGCTCCATCATCAGGCTGATATCCACTATTAGGCAACCACTCACCGTATAAATACTTCCACGCATCCCCATGTTGCTCACCATTATCAATGGCAAAATGTCCAATTGCATATTTCCCTGCTGGGATAGCCATTTTGCCTAATTCACCATCTACTATCGTATCTTTTGGAACGGCCATACATACGCTTGTTCTCAGTTTATCCTCATTTGTAATTTCATGGTTGTCATGATAGATAGTTAATAGTTTTATTCCTTTATCATTCACAATCCCTTTTGCTGAAGCCCAAGTTAATAATCTACCAAGCATACTCTGAAATACTTTTCCAAATTCTGAATAAGGACCTACATGACGCAGATAAATCACAGTCAGTTCTTCAACATCAACAATATCCACCTTACATTCCAATTTCATTTTTTTTTGCCTCCAATCATTTGTTTTATCAATTTCATTGTATCTTGGAGGCGCATTATTGACTTTTCTAATCTTGCTATTCATTTGGCTTTTCTTGCTATAAGTTAATCTATATTCTGTTGCACTCATGCCGTAATATTTTTTAAAAGATCGGGCAAACATGGCTGAATTCGCAAAACATAAATCTAAAGCAATTTCAGTAATTGTTTTATGAGGGGCATGAAGCAAAAAACTTGCTGCTTTTTCTAGTTTCTGTCTATTGATGTAGTTATAAAGTGTTTCGTTCATGATGCTTCCAAATATCCTATGGAAATGATATTTGGAAAACCCTGAAATTGCTGAGAGCTCTTCCAATGTAAAGACATTATTTATATTTCTTTCAATATAGTCTTGAACTAAATTAATTCGTGAAACATATTCTTGATGTAATAAAGGACTTTTTGTGCTATCCATAAATAAAACCTCCATTACTGTAATTGTTCTTGTTATCATTTTATCATTAACCAATATGGGATTGCTTTTCTTATCTTGCTAAATCAGACGAAAAATTGGTTATAGAAAGAGAAAAACTAAAAACAAATGACCTTGGGTGTACTAAACACCTAACAAGATCATTTGATAGATTTTGATTACTATTTTCTGTTCACAAACTCTCTTACCATTTCATCACTCACAAAAACTCGAGTAGGTGATATTCCTTGTTTAGCATGATCGTTGATTTTATCAGTCCAATGATTGATTTTATCTGTAGAAAAAGGTTTGCCTTCTTTGCATAATTGAAGGGCCTCATCTATGGCCTTTTCTCGTAGTGAATCAAGCTCTTGGAATTGTACCAGATGTTTATGCAATTTATTTGTATGTTCAGTTAAGGCTTCTCTCGTATCCATATTATCTGTCCTCTCTATGTTATGTCATTGTATTTCCTCTAAATATTTCCCGGGCGAGCGCGGGAATCGATGAGAATCGTGATGAGTTTACAAAATATTTCTCTATAGCTCATTTTGATATGAATGATATTGACGAATAAACAAATTATGATGATGCATTCTTAACATATAATACAATGAGGTAGGAAATTTTAAAAGGAAATATTCATCTAAACAATCAAAATTTCATGGCAGAATTACCTTTCCAGTTCAATATATTCTCTGAGTAATTTCCACTTTGCATCTTCTTTTTCCCATATCAACATACATTGTGCTCTATACGGTATATCATTAATGATATTAGTTTCTCTCCCCAGAACAATGATCTGTTTCCCATCTTGTCGTTCAGTGATGGCAGTAGGTTCAAAGCTTTTATTTGCATTTCCATACTGTTCCAAAACATTTTTAATGTCATAATCATATTTATATTGCATAGGAACATCAATATCTGAGTGTGCCCAATGCCCAATAAAATTTTTAGACATAAAAGCTCGTATCTCTTCTTCACTTTTGCTTACAAACGCATCATTCCATGCACGAAAATAATCATTTAGAATTATTTTAATATTATCCATTATAATCTCCTTATTGAATTTTTAAGAATATATTTCTATATTATCAAGGGGAAAACCTTCCTATTTAATGTTACATCTCTTTCATTTGTAATTAAAACTTCGTTAAAAATATTAATGCATTTATGTAGAAATTAAGCAATAATGGTTATAAATAAATATAATAAATGAGGTGAAGTTAAAATGGAACTGAATAAGGCTGCATCAGATCGTTTACTGTTTTTGTTCTTATCTACTTCTCTTCTAAAATATAAAAAGACAACAGGTGGACATGAAAAATCTAAATTAATAAAGGAAGGTATTTTGTTGAGTAAAGAAGATGTTTTGATTCTTGCAAATCATCATATTCATCATTACTTAAAAGAAGATATTCAAACAAAAGGTAAACAGGTAAAAGCTTCATCTCATTTCATTCATCTATATGATTTTGAAAACAACCTTTTAGCTTATATGGTTCCTTTAATGTCACAGGGAGAGATTGGTTACATTATTATTGGAGCGATTGAAGATGGTTTTGATGCTTATGAGATTTTTATCAAAAAAAATATAGTTAAAGATATCAAATTAATTATGAAACACCTAAGTTGCTCTTCAAATTTGACAGCTCAGTTGGTATATTTACCACCAACAGGATATGTAATTCAATTAAATGATGAGAACGGAATTCCTCAACAATATTTTCACATTTCATATAATGTAGAGCAATATGATGAAATAACGGAAGATATCAATAATTATCTTATAGAACTTGAACATTTATATAAACATATTAGAAAAGATGAGAATAAGAAAAGAATCAAAAATATTTTAAATAGAGAAAGTATAGAAGTTTCTTTAAATCCAATTGATGAGGTTATGTTATCAACTGAAAGAAGTTCATCAACTTTTGTACCAGTCTACAATAACAAAACATATAGTTACGGTGGAAATCAAGTATGGTGGAAAGATGGAGGGAAGTCTATAAAAAGTATACTTGGTTGTGGACCTGTTGCTGCTGCAAACATTACAAATTATTTAGCAAAAATAACAAACCCAATGAAATATGGGAAACTTTATTCCGGTGAAACGTCAAATTATCATGATTTCATGAAACATATGGACATTCTTTATGATTACATTGCTCCAAAAGCATATGGAGCAGTGAGTGTTTCAGAATTCGTGGCAAATTTGGAGGAATATGCTATAGGTCAAGGAGTTTCATTGGATGCTGTCTGGAAAGATACTTCTTTTACAATTGAAAGTATTGCGGAGTATATAAAAGAAGGGCTTAATATGAACTCACCAGTTGCTACTCTAAATCTATCTATACCAAAAATAACAGGTTATCCATATCAGTGGCATTGGATGACGATCACAAAGTATTGGAACAAAAATGACGATAGATGGATTGTTGTTTCTACATGGGGTCAAAGGAGAAGCATTAATTTTTATAAACATTTAGATGCAATAACTTCTTTCTTATCAGTTGGCGGGGGTTTTATTTACTTTAAGTAATTATGATATTTATGAGGTTAGGGGCAAATGCCCCTAACTACCTTAATCACTGGAAAAATTCTAAAAGTATATAGATTTAGTTAACTAAATGTTACAGAAGCTATTCAGCTTTTTTTGCAAATCCTAAAATATTCCCGTTACAATCTTTGATATGAAACTCTTGCATTCCATACCACGTCGTATATAAATCTCTTACAATCTCAACTTTTTTATGGATTTCTTGATAAAAATCTGTTAATCCTTCTACCTCTAAATAAAAACAAGCTGATATACCTTTTGGTATGTCTTTACAAGCAGGTATATCTTCTGCAATACTATCTGGTGTCTGGAACATGATTTCCAAATCATCTTTACTCATAAGGGCATAAACATAGTTTTTATCCTGATCCATTTCTTTAGTTATAATATGGTTATCATCTACAACCATTTCAAGTTTGAATCCTAATATGTCACGGTAATATGATATGGAAGTTTCCAAATCCTTACTAATAAAGTTTGTCGTAAATTTTTTTAATTTCATCATTAAACCTCTCCTTTTAAAGCATTATTTATTTTTATATCGGGAACACATTTCACTTGCAAGTTTATAGATTTCTTCTCTCATTGATTCTGGTTCTATCACCTCAGCGTTTAAACCAAGGGAGAAGAAGAATTGCACTGAATAATTCCACTCTGTAACAGGACACATATAATCAACTTCCCATTCATCTTCAGTAATATTTTTTACTAAATGTCCGATATGAGTGTCTTGCTCTGTCATTAATGCACCTTGATAAGTTAACTTCACGATAACATGTATCGATTCCTTTAGTTTTGTATCTTTTACATTTTTATTAGGTAGATTAGGTAGTTTTAGATCCTTAGATTGAAGCACTTCAATTTGGTCTATTCGATCTACTCTAAAGGATCGTTTTTCTTGATGATTATTAGAATAGGCTTCGCAGTACCAAAATCCATGAGCTGTATAAATTCTTAGAGGAAAGATTTGCAACCATCGATTATGTTTTTTTGAACGATATAGAATGTTGAGCCATTTAGCGTTTGTAGTGTATTCCAATAAAGGCATTAGAAAGGGGGTTTTATAGTTTCTATTTGGAATTTCTACTTCTACATGATTAAGTATTGGATCTATTTGTTGTAATGTCTCCTCAGGTAATATAGCTTTAATTTTATCAATTACTGTCCACCTTTCTTGGTTAAATGGTGTGTCAGGTATTCTCGTCATGGCTTGAAGTGCAAAGAGAATCGTTAATGCTTCTCTGGAATCAAATTGTAAAGGGGATAATTGATACCCCTCCATCAGACGAAAACCACCATTTGGACCAGTTATTGAATATAATGGAATTCCCATCTCAGAAAGTGACTGCATATCTCGTAAAATGGTTCTTTTTGATACCTCAAACTTATCAGCTAATGACTGAGCCGTTTCAGGTCGATGCTGTAATGCGATGAGAATAGCCATGATTCTATCGGTCCTTTTCAAGATCATGGTCACCTCCTTATCCTACAAATATCATAACATGGTATTAGTGACACCTTGTTTGTCACTAATTATAAATTAGTTTTTATATTTTTTTCTATTAAAATTTGTGGGCAGGAAAAGACGAGAATTCAATGAATTATTAAAACTTTATATAAATGTAGCAAGTTTAATATTAGAAGAACTTAGATGTTATAATGAAACATATTAAAGTATAGAAATATCATCAGATCGTGCACAATATTTAGTAGCTTTAGCTTCTTTCCAACAAATTCCTTCTATTGGAGTTAAATTAGCAAAGGATATTATAGATAATCTTGGTATTTATACATTGATGAACTAAAAAAATATGATGGTGCGCAATTACTTGATGAACTTGAAAGAAATATAAATTATTGGGTTGACCCATGTGACAGGAAATGGTTTGATTTTACTGAAGAACGAAATAAATTTAGAATGCAACATGGCTATCCAGAAACAAGACCCAAAGTAGGGTGGCAGGAAAGGGGAAAAGTAAAAATCAAAAGAATTGAAGATTGTGCTGAATAAGGAGATTTTAGTAACAACCAAGGAAGAAAAGAATTAAAAAGTAAATAGTAATTTAAATAAAAAGGAATTGATGTTATGAGTTTTAGCTTTTACTTCTTTTTATTTGTATCTGGATTCATTACATTATTAATTGGATATATTGTTGTAAGGACATTTCTAAAAAAAGAAATTCCTGATAATCCATATACTCCATTTGACTATATAACTGGTCAGTCAGATGTTGAATTTCGTGATGAAAAAGAAGAAATTGAACAGGATAATGATGAAGACGGAGATAAAAACTAGAATAAAATTCTGGTAGGGTGCATGATTGAAAATACTAATTTTAATAGAAAAGGGCATGCAAATGTACTTACGTGAAATTATAAAACTAAAAGAAAAAATAAAAAATCACAATCAATATCCATTTAACATACCAGCGATTAAAACGTTAGATACTATATCTTTAACCAAAAATGTAACTTTTTTTGTAGGAGAAAACGGTTCAGGAAAGTCGACACTACTTGAGGCAATTGCTTATCAGTGTGAATTTAATACTGCGGGTGGTAGCAGAAATAATACTTATGAAGTAGACTCTTCAGAGGCAAGGCTAGGGGATTATGTTCGGCTTTCATGGATGCCTAAAATGAATAGAGGATTTTTCCTGCGAGCAGAATCATTTTATCACTTTGCTTCTCATATTGATGAACTGGCTGAAGAAGACCCTGGTATTTATAGTTATTACGGTGGGAAGTCCCTTCATGAACAATCGCATGGAGAGTCTTTTTTGTCTTTGTTTAAAAGTCGGTTTGGACAATCTGGTATATATCTATTAGATGAACCAGAAGCTGCTCTTTCACCAGCAAGACAATTAGCATTTTTAAGTATTATTCATGAATTACAGAAACATGCTCAATTAATTATCGCTACACATTCTCCAATATTAATGGGATATCCAAACGCAGATATTTTTAATTTTGATGATACACCAATCAAACAAATCAAGTATGAAGATACGAATCATTATCAAATTTCCAGGAGATTTTTGGAAAATAGAAAGGTGTACCTAAGAGAATTAATGGATTAAGTAACCGAAATGAACTCTGTAGAAAAAACTAGTATTTACATAAATAATGAAAATAGGAGGATATTACTTTTGATGAAAAAGTTAGGATTCATTTTAATCATTTTTTCTTTTATCTTCTATGGGTTGATATTAATCGTCCCTTTTTTAAATGTGAGCACAGGATATAAAACAGCTGTTACAGGGATTTTAATTATTGTTGGTGAAATTTCGTTTTGGGTTGGTGGATTGATACTAGGTAGAGAAGTTGTAAAGAAGTATAGAAACTTTTTTAACATAAAAAAATGGTTTAAAAAAAATGAAAGAGAAGGATCAGACTAAAAGAATGTAAAGTTCCTTTAAAAACAATTTCTACATAGACTAATTGTTCAATCATCATACATAATGAATTGTAGAACTAATGAAATATGTGAACATATTTGTGGTTTAAAAAAGGAGAATTTTGTATGGAGTTTTTACAATTTAAAGATGAATTCTTATTAGATGCAGCAAAGTTATTAGCAATCCGACACAAACGTGAAAGAGAGAAATTTCTCGCACTTCCATTACAATTTGAACATGAAGATCACGCACTAAAGGCAATTCAAGCAGTTTGGGAAAAAGAAAATTCTGAAGGGATAGCTATTTTTAATAACAAACAAATGATAGGTTATCTGATTGGAACGGTTAACTCCAGTGATTTACGTGGTCGTCATATTTGGATTGATTATGCAGGTTTAGCGATTGCTGAAAATGAGGATGAGGAGTTATATAGAGACCTTTATACTAAAATTGCTGAGCAATGGTTACAATACGGCTGCTTTGACCACTATGTACTTGTTCCAGCTGGAAATCGTTCAATATTGGATGCTTGGTTAAAATTAGGGTTTGCATTTGAGCAGGTTCATGCTTTATGTGATATCACAAATCATGCTATGGAAATAGAGAATCAACTCCAAATTGAAATTCGTTTAGCTAAAGGATCAGATCAAAGTATAATTACTGATATTGGAGATTTAATTATATCCCATCAAGCCGGAGCACCTGTGTGGGCTGCAGCTTTACCAGAAGACTTAACAGAAATACGAAAAGGGTATGGCGGTATAGTAGAAGACCCAAATGCTAAATTATGGATAGCATTTAAGGCGAATCAATTAATTGCTTTCCAAGGATATTGGGAAACTACAACAAGTAACTCTGATATGATGACACCTGATCGATGTATTGAATTAAGTATAGCTGGAACAAAGAAAGGAGAGAGAGGAAGTGGGATCGGTAAATTATTAACACAAAAAGGGTTTAGAGATGCAAAGGAAAATGGTTATCAGTATTGTATGTCAGACTGGAGAATGACTAACTTACAATCATCTAGATTTTGGCCTAAGCGAGGGTTTTATCCTATAGCATACCGATTAACAAGAAAAATTGATCATCGAATCATGTGGGCAAATGGAAAAAATTAATTTTATAAATTAAAAACCTATTTAGGAATATTTTCCCCAAACAGGTTTCTGAAGCTACTTATTTAAATTATTTTATATTTTAGGTTTATTTTTCTTTAACAGCAATAAGTCTATATATAGCTGACATTTGATATAAAAATTATCAAAGTCTATGGATGTTAGTTCCATGATTTGTTTTAATCTGTAATTCATCGTATTAGGGTGAATGAATAGTTCTTCAGCTGTCCGTTTTAATTTACAGTTGTTTTTTAAATAAATTTCCAATGTTCGAATAAGGTTAGTATTATTTTTGTTGTCGTAATTTTGTAATGTTAAGATCATTTCATTTTCATAACGCTCTTGCATATTTCGCTCTTGAATTGTTGAGATATATCGGTATATTCCTAAATCTTTATTTTCAATAGGCACTTCATAATCATTGCGATCTACAAATTCTGTTGATTGTATGACTTCTAGTGCTTCAACATAACTTTTTCTTAACTTTCCTAACTTATCGTATTCATTTCCCATGCCTATCAACAGTTTCTTATGCTGTTCTTCATTTAATAAATCACGTATATTACGAATTAACATTCTCGCTTTATCATATGTGAAATATTCTTTGTTAGATTCACTTCCTATAATGACAATCGTTTGATTATTTTCATTTAAAACGATTGCATCAGGCTTAGCATTTTGAAACTCCTTATTTAATACAGGTTTCATTAGATTTAATTCATCATTATTATGAGCTGAAAATACAACAACAGTAAATCTTACAGGTAAGGTTATATTTGATGAATTTGCTTGAATTAATATTTGCTGCTCGTTCTCATCTTGGTTTAACAACTCAAACATCATTTGTTCTTTTGTGTTTTGACTAGAGCTTTTATCTTTTAAACGTTTGAATAATAGAGTCCCAACATGATTTGAAACTTCTTTTAAAAAGTGTAACTCTTCTTCGTTTAAAACGACATCGGCTTCTTGTACCCAAATATAACCAAGAATCTGTCCTTTATGTTTAGCACTGACAACGATTCGTTGATATAGTCCAAGCTCTTCAATTTTGTTAATTCGAATTGGGTCGGGGAATTTTTCCAGTTGCCGAAAGATACCGTCCTTTTTTAAGCGATCTATGATAAACAAGGGGCATTTTTTTGATAAAATGGTTTTCTGCTGTGATGTATCAAAGCGATAAGCAAATTTAGAACTATAAGAAATCAATTCAAAACTTTTATTTTCTATAATGAGCGGTTTTTTTAAAACAGAACTGATATATTCTGTTAATAGATCAAGATCATTAATCTTAAATGCTTCGCTCAATTGATTCGGCTCCATAACTCCGCTCCTCTAATAAAAAATGTTTTGCTTCTATGTTTATCATCTTGAAAAGTATCACAATTGTCAAGATATTGTTTCAAATTAAGAGTTTGATTTTAACATGCTTTCCATCTTTTCGAAATTAGTTACGATGCTGCTTTCAGGATTTTTTCCTATTAAACTAATGATCACTATCGTAATGAAGCCCAATATAAACCCAGGCACGATTTCATATAAATCAAATGGTATCATTGCTTCCTTGATTACAACACCAGCTTCATTTAATTCAGGTGTAGAAAGGAGCTTCCAGATAACAACTGTAGCAGCACCAACAATCATTCCACCTAAAGCCCCATTCCGAGTCATTCTTTTCCAAAATAATGAGAGAATTATAATAGGACCAAATGCTGCTCCAAAACCTGCCCAAGCATAACTAACTAAATCAAGAACAGAACTTTCAGGGTTAAAGGCGAGGAAAATGGCTATCAGTGCTATAACGAGTACGGAGATTCTTCCTACCCAAATTAATTCTTTAGAGGATGCAGAGGGACGAATTAATACTTTGTAAAAGTCTTCGGCAATGGCACTGGATGATACAAGCAACTGTGAATCAATTGTACTCATAATAGCTGATAAAATAGCAGCAAGCAAAAATCCTGAAACAACAGGGTGGAATAATACATTTGCTGCTTCTATAAAAACAGTCTCGGCATCTGTTAATGGAGTACCAGCAAAATAAGCAATTCCTACAAAACCAGTGAAGATCGCGCCAAATAATGAAATGACCATCCAAGTCATACCTATAAATCTTGCTTTAGGTATTTCTCTTTGATGTTTTATAGCCATAAATCTTGTCAAAATATGAGGTTGTCCAAAATATCCTAATCCCCATGCCATTAATGAAATAATTCCTAAGAAACCAGCACCACTAAAAACATCCAATCTGCTCGGATCGATTTCACCAATACGATGAGCCGTTTCATTCCAGCCTCCCATATTTCCAATCATGACAATAGGTACGACAACTAGAGCTAGAAACATTAATATACCTTGGAAAAAATCAGTCCAGCTTACTGCTAGAAACCCACCTAACAGCGTGTAAGAAATGATGACTAGAGCACCAACCCAGAGGGCAATCTGATATTCTAATCCAAATGTATTCTCAAAAAGAAGGGCTCCTCCTACTAAACCAGATGATGTATAAAAAGTAAAAAATAATAAAACAACAAATGCGGAGATCACGCGAAGGAGTTTAGAAGAATCTTGAAATCGGTTTTCGAAAAAATCTGGGATAGTAATCGAATCGTTTGCGATTTCTGTATATACACGAAGTCTTTTAGCAACAAATTGCCAATTTAAATAGGCTCCAAGAGCTAGCCCAACACATATCCAGGTCGCCTGCATACCAGCTGCATACGCATAACCCGGTAATCCTAACAATAACCAACCACTCATATCAGAGGCACCCGCACTTAAAGCAGCAACTGAACCACCTAAACGTCTACCGCCCAAGACATAATCAGATAAGTTATTCGTTTTTTTATAGGCAACCCAACCTATGATAAGCATACCAATTAAATAAATAATAAATGTAGTTAAAGTCGCTCCACTAATCATATTAATTTCTCCTTTCTTTCAAATAAGAGATTAAACTAATTATCACCAATAACGGCATAGGCAGCAGTAACCAAAACCAAGTTGCGGTCGTTAGTCCATAATCCATTTAACTCACCTCCGATGACAATAGGATTTTGAGAAACGCTCTCATTTAATTGTATGAATGTTATTCTTACCCTTATGATAGATGAAAAAAAGAACAAAAACTACCTTGAGAGAGTAATTCATATTCTTCAAGGTAGTTGTATTTAAAATTTTATATCTTCACTTTTTGGGGTGAATTAGAGTGTTTCGCTGATTGTTTTAGGCAGCATATGTTGGATTAGGTAGTCAGGACCGCCTGCTTTGGAATCTGTACCTGACATGTTGAATCCGCCAAACGGTTGATATCCAACGATAGCACCTGTACAGGTACGATTAAAGTATAGGTTACCAACATAGAAGTTTTCTTTTGCATATTCGATATGCTCACGATCATTAGAAATTAGTGCACCTGTTAGACCATATTCTGTATTGTTTGCAATTTCAATGGCTTCTTCAAAGTCTTTTGCTTTTGCAAATGCAACAACAGGTCCGAATATTTCTTCTTGCATGATTCGTGCTTTAGGATCTACATCAGCAATAATAGTTGGTTCGATGAAGAATCCTTTTGAATCATCTCCATTTCCACCTAAAACTAAACGACCTTCTTCTTTACCAACTTGAATATAAGACATAATTTTATCAAAGGAAGCTTGATCAATGACAGGTCCCATATAAGTATTATAATCTGTTGGATCTCCAACAATTTTATCTTTTGCTATTTCAATGACTCTATTTAACACTTCATCATAAACATCTTGGTGGATAACTGCTCGAGAACCTGCAGAACATTTTTGTCCTGAGAATCCAAATGCTGATCTGAAAATGGATTCAGCTGCGACTTCTAAGTCGGCATTTTTATCAACAACAACAGTATCTTTCCCACCCATTTCAATAATTGTTCTCTTTAACCAAATCTGACCAGGGTTTACTTTTGAAGCACGTTCAAAAATTCGAGTACCGACTTCGCGGGAACCAGTAAAAGTAATTAAACTTGTTTTAGGATGATCTACTAAGAAGTCTCCAACTTCAGCACCACTTCCTGGGCAAAAATTAACTACCCCTTTAGGGAGACCTGCTTCTTCAAGTACTTCAACAAATTTATAAGCAACAACAGGTGTGGTACTTGCAGGTTTTAGTACAACTGTATTTCCAGTAACGATAGGAGCTACTGTAGTTCCAGCCATAATAGCAAATGGGAAGTTCCATGGTGAAATAACTACTGTTACTCCCATTGGAGTATAAATATATTTATTGTACTCACCATCGCGACTAGATACAGGAGTTCCATCTTTTAATCTAATCATTTCTCTAGCATAATATTCTAAGAAATCAATTGCTTCGGCTGTATCAGCATCAGCTTCATTCCAAGGTTTACCGGATTCTTTGATTAATAATGCAGAAAATTCAGCTTTTCTTCTGCGGATAATTGCAGCTGCACGGAATAAGATATCAGCGCGAGCTTCTGGATTCCACTTTTTCCAAGTTTTAAAGGCAGTTTCTGCTGCATTGATCGCTTCTCCAGCAAGTTCCTGATTTGCTTTTGAAACCGTACCAATTACTTCATTTTTATTAGCTGGATTGTAGGAAACAATTTTACTTTCTGTTTTAATTCGTTCACCATTTATGATAAGTTCATAATCGTTACCGAATTCTTCCTCAACTTGTTGTAAAGCTGCTTTCATTTCTTGTTGGTTACTTTCCTTTGAAAAATCTAAAAATGGTTCGTGTTTATAAGGTCTCATATTATTTTTCTCCTTTAATAAATACTAATTAATGTTTTTAATGAATCAATGTTTCCCATAAAATGTTAATAGGAATATTTTGTTCTTGAATCCTAGAAAATATTCTAACAAATTGGAGTACTTATATAGACATTTTAATTTTCTAATAAAATTAGCTTTTAAATAGTCCTTTTGCTACAAAGGCAACATTGGCAGGTCTTTCAGCAAGTCTTCTCATAAAATAACCATACCAATCGTTTCCATAAGGGACATAAACTCTCATTTTATAACCTTGTTTAACTAGCTCTCGTTGTGTTTGTGCTCTCATGCCATATAACATTTGAAATTCAAACAAATCACGACTAATATTATTTTCTTCAGCAAATTGCTTCGTAAAGTTAATGATTTGATCATCATGAGTTGCTACCGCAGTATAATTACCATTGTTTAGATGGTCCTTTATCATTTGTTTGAGGTTTTCGTCAACATCTTTCTTTTCTTGATGTGCTACATCAGCAGATTCCTTATATGCGCCCTTTACCAGACGTAAATTAGGTAAAAGTGTTTTCAAATCATCGATATCTTCTCTAGATCGATACAAATAAGATTGAATGACGGTACCTACATTATCAAATTCTGCTTTTAACCCTTTAAATATATCTAGCGTTGCTTGGCATCTTGTTTCATCTTCCATATCAATCGTTACAAAAATGCCATATTTTTGAGCTTCATTTAAAATAGACCGCATATTTTCAAATACCAAGTTATAATCAATATCCAGCCCTAGGGATGTAAGTTTTACGGATGTTTGTGAATCAAGGTTTTCTTTTGCAATGGTTTGAATTGTATGGATCTCTTGAGCTGTACGTTCATGTGTTTCATCAATGGAATTTACAAATTCACCAAGATGATCTACCGTTGTGCACAAACCCATTTCATTTAATTTTTTTATGACTGGCACTGTACGATCAAAGTCTATTCCTCCAACCACTTTTGAAGCACCGAATTTTAAACCGTAACGTTTTGCCATTTTGTTTAAAGATTTATTTTTAGATAAGTATAAGAAAAAGTTTCTAGATAACGCTTCCACAGTATACCTCCTATTCCTAATAGTTGGACAATCGCACAGTCAGTTGATATTTTAGTCTGTTGGATTGAAGTTAATATATTTATTATATGTGTAGTGGAATTTATTGAACAATGTGTGGTGCAAACAATATTATTGAACATTTATTGTGGTTCAGACACAAATTATAAAATGTAACATTCAGCAGCTTAAATCACAACCTGCAACACAAGGAGCGTTAATATCCGTAATTCCTAATCAAGACAAAACAAAAAATAAAGTGTAATACACTAAATTTAATGAATAGAACAAGCGTTTGATTCGACAAAATGTGGTATAATATGTAAGCAATGGGATATAGCACTCACTGGTGATTGGCCCATCTCCTGAGAAAGGAGGTGACGCCATGGAAATTAATGATGCATTAATATTGATGATCATGTTCAGTATGCTTATTCTAACTTTACTTTCATACCTCAAAAAAAAATAATCCCCCAATAACCCAGTTATGTTGGGGGACTATTCATCTTTATACCGATCACCCTGAGAGGCAATCATTGTAAGACCGTAGATGCTGGCACATCTGCGGTCTTTATCAGTTTATTCATTTGTTCATAATCTGATACTCTTTTATTTAGATTATACTTGTTTTAATATCATTATGAAATGATTATATTTAGCTACGATCGTTTTTTGTTTCAGAAAACAGTGAGTGTGATGAAAAACTATGTATACATTGGTTTTCATTTCGAATAAAATAGAGATAAATGGCAAATGAAGGGGGAGTATTATGCCATCAGGAATCGGGTACGGAGATAGTGGAAGTGGTGACTCAGGCGGTGTAGATAGCGGTGGAGGAGGGGATTAATTTTCTCCTTCTGTAATAAATTTATTTCATATTCATATGTTAGATGAAACTAAAGTAAAGGGTGGGAAATAAATGAAAAGTAAATACATATTTGGAATCATCGTGATTGCCATAGGCGTATTTCTTTTACTAAATAGTACGGAAATTATAGATTTGAATTTAGGTTATTTATTTCGAAACTTTTGGCCTTTAATATTAGTTTTTTTAGGTATAGTAAGCATGTTCAATCATTCAAATTCAAAATCTGGTGGTCTTATTCTTTTAACCATAGGTGTATTATTGCAACTACGCATTTTAGATGTTTTTAATATTTTTGAGTATGCTTCCTATTGGCCTGTACTTCTTATCATTGTAGGCGTATGGATTATGTTCTCAAACAGGACTAATCCAAATAAAGAATATAATTTTAAAAAGGGTAAATTAAATCTGGATACGAAAGATAAGATTAAAACGATTGGAGCCTTTTCTGGCTCAGATTTGAAAAATGTTTCACAAGACTTTAAAGGTGGTAGTATCGTTGTAGCGTTTGGTGAAGTAAACTTGGATTTAAGAGAAGCAAACATTTCACAGGATGAAATTACGATTGATATTGTCGTTGCGTTTGGTGAAGTTGATATCATTATCCCTGAGGGATGGAATGTGGAAATTAAAGGAGTTCCAGTTTTTGGTGATTGGAGAAATAGAACTAACAACAGATCTAGTAATCCAGAATCTCCTACATTAGTCGTTGATTGTGTCATTGTTTTTGGTGAAGTTGTTATCAAAAATTAAAAATCACATTATGATGAAAATGAATGGTTTATTTAGAACATTACTCGTAATTAATGAAGTTGTAAAAAAATATTATTATTATTTATGAAACAAATGTGGAGGTTTAATTTTTTGAGTGAAGCAAATGTTATAAAAAAATCAGATAAAATAAATTCAATACACACCTTAAAAGCAGATTTTAAAAAATTAGGACTAAAAGAAGGCATGACCCTAATCGTCCACTCATCATTAAGCTCATTAGGATGGGTGAGTGGAGGGTCAGCTGCAGTGGTACAAGTTTTGATGGATGTTCTTACAGAAGAAGGGACATTGATTATGCCAACACATTCATCAAACCTTTCAGAACCTTCTTATTGGGAAAACCCTCCTGTTCCTGAAAACTGGTGGCAAGTAATTAGAGATACAATGCCAGCATTTGATCCTCAAATTACACCTACATGGTATATGGGGAAAATAGTTGAAACATTTCGTACGTTCCCAAACGTTAAAAGGAGTTACCATCCTTTATTTTCATTTGCAGCATGGGGAAAACATGCTGAACAAGTGACGAAAGGACATTCATTAGAAGATGGGTTAGGTGAGAAATCACCTCTTTCAAAAATATATGATTTGGATAGTTTTGTTTTATTACTTGGAGTAGATTATGAAAATAATACTTCATTTCATTTATCAGAAAATAGAGTACCCATATATACCAAAGAGACTCAAGGTGCTCCAATTATAGAAAAAGGTAAAAGAGTATGGAAAACATTTAGTCACATAAATATGAATTCTGATTGTTTTAATGAAATAGGTCAAGATTTTGAGAAAGATCATAGTGTATTTATAGGTTACATTGGCATGACCAAAGCGAAATTATTTAAGCAAAAAGAATGTGTAGATTTTGGTGAGAAGTGGTTAAGAGAAAAAACCTCACATAAAGAATCTTAGTGTATTTGTTAAACACTGGGTTTTAACCTTATAATCTAATATTATAAAAAGAGGCTGGGACAAAACCCAATTAAAATGAATAAATCGCATGAAATCAATTTAATAATCCTTGATTTCATGCGATTTTATTTATGCGTATTATGCAAAAATCAGTTAGTTTTCAACTTATGTCCCAGCCTCTTTTTACTGTTCCATTAAATATTATTGTTTTGAAACAATTTTACTCTATGGTAAACTCTGAGGATATTCCAGTATACTCATATACTTTACCCGTTATCGTTTGATAAGCTCCATAATGAACAATGCGATACGTACCGTCATCTGCATTAGTCGGGATGTCCCATTCAATTGTAGATGATGAAGTACCAAACAATGTAGATTCACGGTTCCATAGGAACTTTGTTTCCCAATCCCCATCATCAGCAATTACTTCCCATTCACCATTTATTAGCTGCTGTACCTCTAGATAGGTAGATTCAGTTCTAAAGTTATTGTTAGGGTGACCAGACCAAAAACTAACTTTGACATTATCTCCAGCGTTGTAACTGTTGTTTACATCATTTTTGATATCACCGAAGTGTCTAAAAGCTGGAGGAGCATCAAATATGATCCCTGGTTTGAGATAAACCTGTTCATCTGTTAAATCTTTTGGAATAGGTCCTGCTTCAATATTTTCATCTTTAATGATGGCTTTTGAAAGTTTATCAAATTCTTGTAAATATCCAGCCAATGTCCATTTTCCAAATAGTGTAGATGCCCCCTCATATTGTTGTTTTTCATATTCTTCAGGTGTTGTTACATAACTAGAGTAAGAGTTAGATAAACCTGCAATTACAATGTAGTTGTTGTTAAATTGTTTTGCCATGTTTTCTTGAACAAGACTTACTAATCTTCTACCAGACATGGTTGTAATTTCAGAAGGTACAGCTAGAATAGACAGCTGACCTATTTGAACCATCTGTAAAGGAATAATTTGAGGTGTCCAAGGGTCTGGTTTTACTTGGGAAGGGGCTAATAAAACTGGCTTAGGGTAATGTTGTTCCCATAATTCAGGGTATAAGGAACCACTCATCTCACCGACTTGTGGAACTAAGACCAAAAGGTCACGTGCATAAGTGATGATATTATCGTACCCATCTATTGTATACTCAGGTTGAGTCATTCCTTCTTCAAACATGCCTATATCAGGTCTGCCATCCTCAGTTCCTGCTGCAAAAGAATAACCTAATGCAGAAGGGTACGTTCTTTTAGCTTCTCCATCTGTATATGTTCCATCTATTTCTAAATTTGAAAAGTCTTTAAATTCATGTTTGGTGACAATAGGTCCAGATATTCTAATGTGTGCAGTATTACTTAAGGATTTTGCAGCTTCAAACTGGATTTCTCCTGATTTTTTAGTGCTTTCAAAGTCGTTATCCCCGTAACCTACTCCGTCTCCAAAAATGTTTGGTGTTACATCACCTAAATTAGCTTGAGCAAATGCAGCTACGAATGTTTTATTATCACCATAGTTAGCTTGCATTTCTTTTTCATATAAGTAGGAGGCGTAACCTTTGTTTTCACCTGAAATATAATGATTATCTTGTCCCATGGAAACTCCGTGAACTGCAAACCAATTGATGATGCCTAGAAGTTCTCCTTGTACATTTCTAAAGTTTAAAAGTGTCATAGTTTTATCAACATTATCATCATATTGATTTCGTTCTTCTATAGGATTGTTGTTATAGGCTGCCTCAGAACGATTAGAACTTGTTCCATCCACAAGTCCTTCATTGATTTCAATATAACCAGGTTCTAAATTTTGATGGGCTCTAACAATGGATTCATAAATTCCATTGACGATGACGTTATAATTCTCTTCATGGAAACCAAAAGTACTTGCATTGTACAATCCTTCGTGAGCGTACCCTCCTGGGCCACTGTGGTTATGTGTGGCACTTAACAATACATTATTATAGCCATACAAATCTCCATATCCATTATCTTTTAATTTTTGAATAACACCTTGTGTGACAGAGTGGAAAATTTGACCAAGATCTGCACTTACAAAAACTACACTGTTGTCCGTTTCTTTTTCCTTCATAATAAATGCCCTTGATTTTAAACGGAAATGGATACCTTTTGTAGTCATGGATGGATTTGCATATCCCATCATCACCACTTCTGCTGGGGGACCCGTAATGTCATAAATACCTGCACCTACGTAATAATCAAAATCACTTTCCGCGTAAACGCTTACATTATTGCTCGTAGGTAAGTAAGATAACAGAACAAAAAGCGCAAGAAAAACGATAAAACCTTGCTTTAAATACTTTAATGTCATCATTTTATCCTCCTTAAAAATTTTTAAGAATAAGAAAAAATTATGTAAAGTATAAAATGTATGGACAAAAAATAATTATTATTTCAATTTCTATTAAACAAAAATTGAAATAATTTCATGTCCTATTAATATATACCATAATTTTATACTATTTGGCTAATTTAGTATAGTAGTATAACTAAAAATGTTCAAAAAAAGTTCAAGAAATTTTTGATAGAGGAGATAGGAGGTGGTGAACAAGCATTTTAAGCGATTTGACTGCCTTGAAGGGGGGAGTAACCTCCTTCAAGACTTTTTGGGAAATGAAACCACCCTTTTAGGGAAATGTTTTTCTGTAGCGCATATATTTTCGAGGGAAAGGTTTTGCTTCTTGTTGTCTTTTTTTAGGATTAATTATTCTGTTCCCCTTTAAATCAAACTTTGGTCTTAAATTATAATGTCTTCCATAAGCCATCCCATATCGAACTATTTTATCGATAATGCTTTTGTCTTCTAGCCGAGTAAACGGAATGACACTCGGTTTTGTATTCACTTCTAGAATCCATGGATGCAGGTTTTGATCAAGCGCGATATCCAATCCACTTTCTTTCATATTGGGAAATGTTTTATTCATTTGTTTTGCTGTTTCAAGACCAATCCACTTCAGTTTTTCTATTAAATTATTATCATATTGACATAAATGGTTCATTAGCGTTTCAATATTGCAGATAATCCCCCCCCTGCTGATGTTAGTAACAACCTTTTTAGGATGAGACAATCTTGCTATGATGCCTGTGACTTCCCATTCTGAATTTGTATTTTGTTGAACCATTACTCTAATATCTGCAGAACGGTCTTTATATTTCACCATATCGATTCCTCTTTGCACGATATGAAGTCGTTTAGTTTTTTGAAATTGATGGTTTAAGTCATTATATAACACATTATATGAACTGTAATGGTTGACATCTAAATCTTGCTGCAATTCGTAAATTCCTTCCTCAGTTTCGTTCATTTTTTTTATTCTCATCACACCTTTACCTAATGAACCTCGACTCGGCTTTACATATACAACGTGGTGTTTATTTAACATTTCATCTACACTTTCAAAGTTCGCCTTTCTAGTTTCAGGGATATAGGTTTTTAAGTCCGGATTTTTTATCAGAGCTAATGTTTTGATCCACTTACTGGAAACGTATTTTCTCTTACTTTCTTTTTTATTCATCTATTGATTGACAACTCCTTGGATTTTATTTTTTGTTTAGCCAAAGTGAAAGTGTTTATATTTTAATGTACGTTCAAGAGGACATCATTGCTTGTTTCATTGCCTATTTCTTACAATTTTATTTAAGAAAAGAACCTTCTATATTCCACATCATATAATTTTAGTAGTTCGACAGAAATTGATATCTGAATCAGAGTATAGGAGGCAGCGATGGACTTGCTTGAAAAATTAAAAGAAAAGTTAAAAGAGGTTAAAATCATTTATCCGTGGTATGAACAGTTTTATATAAATCAGCACATTAAGGATTTCAATGATCTTCCTTACATGACTACAGATATATTGGAAAAACATTATTATCATCAGGAATATGATGATTCTATCCATATGTATCAAACCTCAGGAACTAGCTCTAATATTAGAAAAAAAATCGCTTATTCCGAAGCGGATGAACAGCGGTATGTATCGTTTAAAATGGAGGTTTATAAACAATTTCTAAATAATAGTGCCTGTAAAAAGGCATTTTCGGATGTAGGTACAGGTCATGCTGCTAGTACTGCCGATGTAATTTTTAAAAAATTACAAATGGAAAGTAAGTCTATTTCCTTTGAGCGCCCCATAGAGGAGCATATCCAACAGCTCAAAACCTTTAAACCTGACGTTTTATATACGATGCCCTCTATATTAGATCATTTAATTTATGCAACTGAAAACCCGGCAGAATTTGGAATCAAGAAGATCATTTTAGTTGGTGAAATCGCAACAGAGGAGTGGCAGCAAAAAATAGCTAACATTTTTCAAATACAAAGAGAAGATATGATGGACACATTAGGTTCCATTGAAATTGGCACCATTGCGTATTATTCACATGACATTAGGAGATATGTATTTTTAGATCATTTGTATGCAGAGGGAATTCAATCAGATGAAATTGGTTTAGACATGGAGAAGTTGGAAAATAAGGAGTCCATTCTTGTATTAACTTCCTTTGTTCGTTCTATGTTTCCTGCTATTCGATTTGTTACCTATGATGTTGTTAGAGATTTAAGAACTATGGTCATCGATGGCGTTGAAAAACAAACGTTCCAAAACATTGTAAAAAGAGTTGGTCCTGAATTTAAACATGGAGAAAAAATTAGTATTTATGACATTGAGGAGATTGTATATCAACATTTGAAAGAAGCAAGTGTGCGAGTCAAGCTACAAAATAATGCACTTACAATTTATATTCACAGCAAGCTACTGAATCGTTCAATCCTTACAACCATTAAAAAGGATATTCAAGAAAAGATCCCTGAAATAGGGCGTATGATCAACAATAAAATATTGGATGAAATACAGGTATTAGCGGTGTCAAATGAGGAGTTAAACACAGGAAAAGTCAAAAACAAAAAAATTTACTATGAAAAATAAAACTAGGTGGTGCTCATTAAAGTGAACATAGATGAAGGAATATTAACAGCCATTGGCCACACACCTCTGGTTCAATTAAATAAAATATTTGAAAATCAATCTATGAAACTATTTGCAAAACTAGAATTTTTAAACCCAGGTGGGAGCTCCAAGGATCGACCTGCTTTGTTTATGATACGAGAAGGCATTAAATCAGGAAAAATTCAAAAGGATACAACCATTATAGAATCTAGCTCAGGCAACTTAGGGATAAGTCTTGCTAAAATTTGTAATTATCTAGGTTTGAAATTCATATGTGTAGTAGATCCAAAAACAACGGAACTAAATTTAAATATTTTAAAGGCTTTTAATGCAACCGTTGAATTAGTCAAAAACCCAGAGCCGAGTACAGGAGAGTTTTTACCAGCTAGAATTCATAAAGTTAATGAGTTGCGAAAAAAGTTAAAAAATCATTTTTGGCCAAATCAGTATGCAAACCCCAATAATTCAAAATCACACTATGTTATGACGATGAATGAAATTTTTGAGGATTTAAAACATGTCGACTATATATTTTGTGCGGTTAGTTCTTGTGGGACGATTCGTGGTTGTGTAGATTTTATAAGAGATCACCAGTTAAAAACAAAAGTTGTAGCTGTAGATTCAATTGGTAGTGTTATTTTTAAGGAAAGTACGGGTCAAAGGTTAATTCCAGGATTAGGTGCAGGTTTGGTTCCGGCATTGTGCCCGAAGGAATCCATCCATCATATAGTTCATGTATCTGATTTAGATTGTATAACGGGTTGTCGTCATTTAATTCAAAAGGAATCCATATTAGCGGGTGGATCTTCTGGAGCTGTAATTGCAGCTGTAAACAAGTTAAAGCCAATCATTCCTAAGGATTCAACATGTGTTGTGGTTTTTCCAGATCGTGGTGACCGATATTTAGAAACGATCTACTCAGATGAATGGGTAAAAAAGCAATATGATGAAGTGAACTATTTTTGGTAGAGAGGTGATGAAATGATCGTTTTAAATGAAAAAGATATTAACTTGTTAGGAATACATTGGGAGACATTAATTAAAAATATAGAAAAAACAGTACAGTGCATTCATTCAAATGATTTTTCACAACCAATCAAACCTTATTTGAGATATAAAAATTTAAAAAATAGGATTATTGCTATGCCAGCTTTCGTCGGTGGGGAAATCCAAATGGCAGGAATTAAATGGATTGCCAGTTTTCCAGAAAATATTACAAAAGATATCCCAAGAGCACACAGTGTGGTCATTTTAAATGAAGTGGATACGGGCATACCCATTGCCATGATTCACACTCCGTTAATTAGTATTCTCCGCACAGCTTCAGTCAGCGGTTTAATGTTACAGCAGGTTTTAAAAATACGTAAATCTAAAAAAATGAATGTAGGATTGATTGGATGGGGGCCCATTGGGTATTATCATTATAAAATGTGTACAGCCGTTTTTGGTGATTTAATAAAAAATATTTATTTATATGATATAAAAGGTATAAACGAAAGCAAGTTAGATGGAAAAGATGTTAATAAAGTGAAAATTGTAGATACGTGGGAAGAGGCGTATTTACATTCTGATGTGTTTATCACTTGCACAGTTTCTGATCACAGATATATCAATCTTAAACCGAAGCAGGGAGCAGTGTTATTGAATGTTTCACTACGAGATTATCAGGTGAATGTCATGGAACAAATTGAAACTATTGTTGTAGATGATTGGGAAGAGGTATGTAGAGAAAATACAGATATAGAAAATATGCATCTTGAAAAAGGATTAGAGAAGAAAGATACAATGTCTCTAGTTGAGGTCGTATGTGATCAAGCTCTAACTAAAATAGATCATCATAAAACAATTATGTTTAACCCGATGGGCATGGGTGTTTTTGATATTAGTACAGCGGCTTATTATGTCAATTTAGCAAAAAATAAGGGTATTGGAGTAGTATTAGATTAAGTGAGGTTTTTCGTGTATGCATTAGATGATTCATAAAAAAAGTCCTAAGCCCAATCTGGGCTTAGGGTGTTTATGGATGACTTTTATAATCAATAATTTGAGTTAAACTAGTTAGTTTATTTAAAAACCGTCTTTAATCTATCGTTTGTTCTATCAAAGTGGATGTTGTACTTTGTGCAATTTTGACATCATCTACTCCAGCCTCTACAAGGCTAGGGCTGCCATTATCTGCCGCTTCAATTTGAAGATAAACATTCTCTCCAGCATAAGCTGATAGATCAAGAGATTGATTGGACCATGCTGCATCCTGATCACTGGAAGTTCCTAATTCCTCAAATAAAGTGACAACACTTCCATTTGAGCGAACGAGATTCATACGAAAGAAATCATCACTATTCGCATTAGAATAATGACTTAAGTAATAGGAGAAAGATAGTGTAAGTGAGCCATTAGCTGGTAATGAAATAGCTGGTGATTGAATAGATGTCACTCCACTATCAATATCATTGACACCTGCAGAACTTCCTGCACTTCCTTCTGTTACAAGATCATAACTTCCACTTGGTGTTGTTCCAAGTTGTTTAGTTCCACTATAATTTGTAGATTCAGGAATAGCACGCTCCCACAAACCTGTTGTAGCAGTATCACTTCCGTTAGGATCTGAAGTCCATCCTTTATTCGTTTCGAAATCATCTTCAAATACTACGGTTGGGTCGGGATCAGGGATGTCCCCCCCATTTAATGCAAGAAATGCATTCACTCTTCCATGTTTCCAATAAGTGCCTGTACCTGATATAGGTTCTGCTGTACTCTCGATTATATTGCGAATCTCAACATTTGTTTTTCCTTGGGTTGCAAGTAGAGCTGCTAAACCTGCTACATGTGGTGTAGCCATCGATGTTCCATTAGATGAAACGTAACCTCCACCTAGTCGAGTAGAAATAATACCTACACCAGGTCCAGCCACATCAACCCATGTACCATAATTGGAACTGGACCATTTATTATCGTTGGAATCAGTAGCAGCAACGGCCATTGAATTTTGATAGGCGGCTGGGTAATTTTGTACATTCACTCCATCATTACCAGCAGCAGAAATAATAACTGCACCTTTTTCCCAAGCATAGTTAACAGCATCTTCAACTGCTGCAGAAAAAGCAGTACTTCCTAGACTTAAATTAATCACATCTGCTCCATTATCAGCAGCAAAAGTAATCCCATCTGCAACTCCAGCATTCGTTCCTCTACCAAATTCATTTAATACGCGAATAGCCATGATCTTAACATTTGGAGCTACACCAGCAACGCCTACTCCATTATTTGTAAGTGCTCCGACTGTTCCAGCTACATGAGTGCCATGTCCTTGTTCGTCAGAAGCATCACTGTCGTTATCTATGAAGTCATATCCTGGAATTACTTGTCCTTGTAAGTCTTCATGGTTTGCTTGAACTCCAGTGTCAAGTACAGCAACGACAACTGATGAACTACCTTGTGTAATTTCCCAAGCCTGCTCAAGATCCATAATTTGAGGACCATATTGGTCTGTTGAATAAAGTGGATCGTTTGGAGTGAATAGAGCGTGATATTCAACAATAGGTTCAACATATTCAACATCTGCTCTGTTTTTATATTGTTTTAAGGCTTTTTCTACCGATTTCCCTTTCACTTTTACAACTTCAAAACCAATTTGTTTATTTTTCTTTAAGACTTCTGCTTTTTCTTCTTGATGTATTTGTTGCATCATGCTTTTGGAAGTTTTATCTTTGAATTTTACGATGATTGTACTTTCTTCCAAAGTAGTCTCGGCTGAACTAGTAATTGAAAAAGATAGAATTAGTGCAATTGCCATAAACACAGAAAAAAATCGTTTTAAATTCATTACTCACCCTCCATTTAGTGTTTTTGCTATAAAAGTCATCCACTACAAATTAAATATTACCTTATATTAACAGTAATGTGAATAATTAATATTCAAAAAGTCCATATGAACTACAAAATTAAATCGTTATACACTGATGCTTTAGTAGATTGAACCAATAAAACATGTAAGTAAAACAATAATGGACTAATAGACTTAGATATTTATGAAATGAGGGTGTGCAAATCTTGTACTAGATTTTCAATTGCTAGCGTTATGTAGTATATTTCATTATTTGTATAACAACTTTAAAACTATTTTTTCCCAGATGTGCCAAGGAAGTATTCTTTTTACGAGATGATTTAGTTTAACTCCTTTACCTACAGCATAACGCAGTTTTGGATTAGGTGTCTTAGCTGCAAATGCGATAAGTTTAGCAACGTCTTTTGGATTTCCTAAGTTTTTTTCTTCATTTTTTAATCTTGTTTGGATTTTTTTCATAAATTCGTTGTAGATTGAATTGTTTTTTAATGATTCAACCTCTGATATACTACTGCTCCAAATATTCGTATCATAAGATCCAGGCTCTATTAAAATAACATCAATGCCAAAAGGTTTTAATTCTAATCGAAGTGATTCACTAAACCCTTCTAAGGCATGTTTTGATGCTGCGTATGCAGATAGAGAAGGAAATCCTATTAAACCCGAAATACTGCTCATATTAATAATCCGTCCAGATTTTTGCCTTCTCATTATAGGAATGACAGCTTGGGAAACGGCTATAACTCCTAAAACATTCGTATCAAATTGTTTTCTATATTTTTCAACGGTTACGTCTTCAGTAAAACCACCTTGAGCGAAACCTGCATTGTTCACTAGAACTTGAATGTTATTGTAGCCATTTAATTTATGCTTAAAATTATTTAAATCCTCAGAGGAGGTTACATCTAATTTTATAATATCCACGTTTTGGATTGAATTTAGTTTGATTAATTCGTTCTCTAATAATTTAACCTTCTCTATGTTACGCATCGTTGCGATGACATGATAATCTGATTGTGCTAATTCTAATACAGTCATTAATCCAAAACCACTGGAGGCTCCAGTTACTATTGCTTGTTTTGCTTTCAAAACTTCCACCTCTTCTTCAATAGAAATACAAAAAAACTCCCTAATGATAAGGATATCACAAGGGAGCCGAGCTAAGCTATACAACAGATTGTTTTGTCCTAACTTGTTATAAAACACTTAATATATTGTTAAATGGCAGATTGTACGGTAGAATTTGACTTATAGTCCACCTCTATAGATGGCTTCTCCTTAATCAGGTGGAGTAGAGTCTCCATCTGATTTTACGAAGTTTAAGCTTTGCTTAAACGAGATCACTAAATTGAAATGGAGAGACAATGATGAGTTTCTTTAAAAATGAGAAGGGTGCAGTTATTATTTATATTTTAATTATTTCTGCTTTTTTAATGCTCATTACTCCTATCTTATTTGATATGATGATTTCAACCATGAAAATGGATGGTAGAAATGAGGACTTAAAACTCATTACTTTGTCAACAGTTAGTGGAATGGAGACGTTTCTTGAATACGTTGAAGATGTAAAAGATGATTTAGTTAGTATAGAAGATTTATATGAATTTGATGAAAGTAGTGGTCAAGAAGATCTTAGATATCCTGGGTATACAGATCATCAAGGAATTGATATCTTACTTCCTAATGGAAAAAAAGCAAAATATATAATGGATATTGAAAAAAAATCTGAGTCAAATGATTCTAACGAAATATATTACGAGGTTATCGTTTCAACAAGTATAGGAAGTGGAGCAGCAAAACAAGACAAAACCATTACATATAAAATGAATGATAGTGGGGGAGGTTCCGGAGGTGGGGATGGGGAGCCAAATATTCCAGAAGACGTTAATGATGATGTTGAAGAAAATGTGAATATAGGATTGAAATACATTCTTGGAGAGAATAGCAACGCAAAGTTCCTCAAACAAACGGAGTTCTGGTTTGATGTTGAAGATGAGAATTATCGATTTGTTGAATATCATTATATTACTGATGATCACGACAATCGCACAGTGGAATCTCCAATTAATACGAATAATTCGGTTTATTGTTATATAAATACAAGTATTGAATGTAATGATGTAAATGTTGATCATACCATTACTACAAACGCAGGTAACTTAGCGATCATTCAATATAAGATCGTTACACAAACTATAGAACAATTTCATGACGGTAAACAGCTGGAGTCGCCCTGGATCACACCTTTTGGCGTCTCGTTTAATAGTAGTAGTGAAATGTATGTTTGGTTTACACCAGATGAATTTACTATCGCAGGTGACCCTAACTTTGAATATGTCAAATTTAAATATAGTATATCAGGTGATAATAATGAAATTACTTTAGAATACAATAAAGATACAGGTAAATATGATACTACTATAACGTTAAATAACACAATTAATAGATTAGATTATCAATTTGAATTTGAAATTGATAAAACCTACAATACTCAATCCATAGATGTACCTGTTCATGGTATTGAACTCAGTGAAGATAAAAAGGAAGCTATTATATGGTATATTCCTGACGATAAAATAAATAAGTATAAAAAAGTTCAAGTTGAGACTATTTTACCTAGGCAAACACCACCATTAGAAATGCAGTATGAAGAAGATACGGAAAGATTTGAAGCTACCTATTCTCTACCACCAATAAGTGAAAACGGTACTACTGTAAAACAATCAATATCGTTAATTCAATACTATATCTTAATAGATAAAAATAAAAATAATAATAATGAGAATAAAATTGAACGAAGTTATTGGAATACATTTTGGGATCCTGATATCGTAAATCGAGAAGCAATCTATTTCGAAAGAATGAACTGATATAAATAAAAAGCCATTTGAGGCTTTTTTGTTTATCTATATTTTAAAAATCAAATATTTTTATAGATGCATTTTTTTTAATATGGTCAAATTCAATTGAAAAATGAACTAAATTCTGTCCTGACATAGACACTTGGAAATCCTCTACGTTATCTGCTAAGAGCATTTTCGTTTCATAAGCACTTTCTGCTAAATCATATGATCTAAATTCATCATCACTAATATTTAACTCGTAAAGAGCTAATGATTCATCCTCAAACTTAATCGATTTATAGGGAGAATTACCTGATCCCCCAGCTGTTTGTATCCTTACTTCTTCTGTATATAGATTATTGTTTAAAGTAAATACATCAATGGAGTCTGTGACATATTTAGAAATGATAGTCATCGTTAATTCAGCATTTGCATCATTTGAATATTTTTCAACAGAATTTTCCCAGAATAAATGAGTAGAAGAAAATAACATAAAGCCTAATGTGGCAATAACAGAGATCAGAACAACTGCGGCTAGCAATTCTACTAATGTAAAACCTTCTTCTCTTTTAACCCATTTAATCATATCTCACCTCCCAAGAAACATAAACAGTTGCAATCTGGGTATCATTATCGTAAAGAAAAGTATACATCGTAACTTCCGTTAAATCGTTTTCGCCTAAATCCAATTCATATTGCTCATTCTTATCCCTAAAATCAATCGAATCAGTAACAATTTCATAAGAAAAGACAGTTTCATTTATCTCTTCTTCGCCGTTCCTAGGATAGCTAGAGTCATATCTTAATTCATTTAAAACTTTTTCTGCCACTTGTAGTGCGTCTGTTTTATGGTCTTGTTTGAGATCTACTTTGAGGTAGGTTTGAGACAAGGTTGTAAAGGAAATGAAAACTATGGAAATAATTGCAATACATCCAATGACTTCCACCATGCTTAGGCCATTTTGACTAGTTATTATCTTTTTCCACTTTATTAAATTCATTAGTCTCATCCCATTTCATCCTATGATTTTTAGAGTTAAGACACCCACCTCTATAGGGCTTTTTCCTAATCAAGTGGAGTAGATGAATATATAGAACATTTTATTACTATCTTAATAAAAAAAATGATAGGAATCCATTAAAAAATTTAACAAATTGATAAATTTAAAAGTTTTTAACAGTAAATGTAAACTTTCAGGCTACAAATATGCTATTTTGTGATATACTGATTCAAATAGGACTTTATTCCCTGTTTTTCACAATGTTTAGTTGAAAATACCTATAAACATAGTAATTTATTCCCTTCTAGTTTTTTATTTACTTAATAATTTTATTTTGTAATGGGGGGCTGGAACATTTAATGGCACTTACCAAAAAGAGGCTTGGAGACTTGCTGGTAGATTCAGGTTTGATCACGGATGAACAACTTAAGCAATCTCTAACTGAACAAAAAGATTCTAACCTTAAACTTGGTGATTTATTAATACATAAAGGAATTATAACAGAGCTACAATTGATTCAAGCATTGGAATTTCAACTAGGCATTCCTCATATTACTCTAGCTACATATGAGATAGACATGAATTTAATAAATCTCATATCTGAACAAATTGCAAAAAAATACCAAGTTATTCCTATTCGAAAAAATGGTAATAAACTTTTATTAGCTATGGTTGATCCCCTAGATTTTTTCGCAATCGAAGATTTACGTTTGTTAACAGGGTTTATGATTGAACCTGCATTAATTACAAAGGATGAATTACAAAGTGCTATAGCAAGTTTATACGGCTTACATGAATCTATGAATCAAGTCATCAAAGATGTGAAAAATGATTTCGAAGAAATTAATGAAAGCGAAATCACAGATAAAGATTCACCTGTTGTTCGATTAGTGAATGAAATGATAGAACAAGCTGTACAACTTCGTGTTAGTGATATACATGTTGATTCTATGGAAAATCGCATTTTGATTCGTTATCGTATTGACGGTGTTTTACGTACGGAGAGAGTTTTACCTAAAAACGTACAAGCTATTATGATAGCAAGATTAAAAATAATGGCGAATTTAAATATTGCTGAACGTAGACATCCCCAAGATGGGCGAATCATGGTAAATATAGCATTTAAAAAGGTAGATATTAGAGTGGCTACATTACCTACAATACATGGTGAAAAAATAGTGCTTCGAATCTTGAATTTTAGCCATAGTGTTAAAGAAATTAATAATTTGTATTTGAATGAAAGCAATCTTCAAATTTTTAGAGAGATGTTAGATCGACCTCATGGTATGATTCTGGTCACAGGTCCAACTGGAAGTGGAAAAACGACAACGTTGTACTCTGCACTACAGCATTTAAATCATGAAGAATCTAACATTATTACAATTGAAGATCCAGTTGAATACCAATTAGAAGGAATAAACCAAGTTCAGGTGAATTCACAAACTGGCTTATCTTTTAGTAAAGGTTTACGTTCTATTCTAAGACAAGATCCAAATATTGTGATGGTTGGTGAGATTAGAGATATTGAAACGATTGATATTGCTATTCGAGCCTCTCTTACAGGTCATTTGGTTTTTTCAACGATACATACAAATAGCGCAATTAGTACAATTGCTAGATTAAGAGAAATGGGTGTTGAGCCTTATTTAATATCATCTTCTCTTATAGGTATCGTTTCACAGCGTTTGGTCAGACAAATCTGTCAGCAATGCAAGGTTTCATATGTTCCAAGTGAACAGGAAAATATTTTTTTATCAGAACATGGTGTATTTGTGAAAGTTCTATATAAAGGAAAAGGTTGTGGTGTATGTAATCGTACAGGTTATCGAGGCAGAATTGGGATTCACGAAATATTGTGGATTGATCATCAAATGAGAACATTAATATTAGAAAATGCAAACAGTGAAGAATTTAGACAATGTGCGACGAAAAATGGCTTTATTTCTATTTTTGAAGATGGTTTGCAAAAAGTGAATCAAGGTTTAACAACTTTGCAAGAAGTGATAAAGGAAATATCTATAGATTAAACAATTTTAATAACAAGAAAGGAGAGATTGAATGTGTGAGGAAATAAAAAAAGAATTTGAAGTTCTATTAAAGAAAGCTTTTGAAGCAGGTGCATCTGATTTGCATTTTACGGTAAGGTCACCACCGATAATACGTATAAATGGGGTGCTAAAACCACTCGACACAGCTGTTCTTAAGCCATCACAAACAGAGGATTATGCAAAATCCATCTTAACAGAAGCATTATACGAATCTTTTGAACAGAATGGTGAAGTTGATTTCTCAATTAGTGTACCTAGTATTTCTCGCTTTCGGGTAAATGTTTATCGACAAAGGAATTTAGTTAGTATTGCTGCAAGAATTGTTCCTACGAATATTCCTACACTTGTAGAATTGAAGTTACCTCTTGTCTTATCCGAACTATCAAAAAAAAACCATGGTCTAGTATTAGTTACCGGTCCAACTGGGAGTGGGAAATCATCGACTTTAGCAGCTATGATTGATTATATCAATCAAAACGAACGTAAACATATCATTACATTAGAGGATCCGATAGAATATCTCCACTCACATGGGAAAAGTATGATTGACCAGCGAGAAATTGGCTCAGATACCAAGAACTTTACTTCAGGACTGCGAGCAGCATTAAGGCAAGATCCTGATGTTCTGTTAGTAGGGGAAATGAGAGATTCTGAAACGATCAGTACAGCTATAACAGCTGCAGAAACTGGGCATCTTGTTTTAGCAACACTACATACCATTGATGCAATGCAAACTATTGATCGAATTGTTGATTCTTTCCCTAGCTCACAACAAGCTCAAATTCGAATTCAACTTTCTCTAGTTTTAGAAGGTGTTGTCTCACAAAGGTTATTATCTAATAAATCAGGTCAAGGCAGAGTTTGTGCAACAGAAGTATTAATTAATACACATGCTGTTGCTAATCTTATTCGAAATGAAAAAGTGCATCAGTTGAAAAGCATTATGCAAACCAACAGCATGATAGGTATGCATACGATGGAAATGAGTTTGAAAGAACTACTTAGGAAAAATTTAATTGATGAAAAAACCGCTAAAACATACCTCTCGGAGGGAATTGGTTCGGATGCCTCAATACGAATATAGATGTAAAGATCTACAAGGAATAAGGCATAAGGGAGTTTTAAATTCTTTAGACAAAACTACTGCTATTTCTGAATTGAAAAAACAAAAGTGGATTGTGTATTCCTTAAAGGAATACAACCCTACTTTATGGTCAAAGGAAATCTATATTGGAAACCCAGTGAAAAATGAACATTTTATTATTTTTTGTAGACAACTATCTGCATTAACTCGAGCTGGAGTATCTATAGTGGAATCCGTAAGGGTTTTGGCTGAACAGACCGAAAGTAAACCGTTAAAGAAAGCATTAACATCTGTTTCAGCTTCAATGTTAAAAGGAAACTCTTTTTCTCATTCAGTATCTGAATTTAAACACATCTTTCCATCAATCTTTATTAATATGGTTCGAGTAGGGGAAGAAGCGGGGATCATGGAGGATACGTTAGATCGATTAGCAATCTATTTTGAAAAGGCGTATTATACGAAAGAAAAAGTGAAATCCGCCACGGTATATCCCATGTTCGTCGGTGTAATCTCAGTAATAATCATTATTTGCTTAATGAATTTTGTAGTGCCAAAGTTTGTCAATATATTTGAAGAATTAGGTACAGATTTGCCGCTCATTACTGAAATTATCATCTCAACAAGTAATAGCATGCAGACACAATGGTATTTTTGGATTTTAGGAGTCATTCTTCTATTAATGGTGTTTCTTTGGTTTAAGAGATCTCAATTTGGAAGCTACATTTTGGATGTTGTCAAATTAAAAATGCCTGTGTTTGGTAGACTGAATCAGAAGAAAGTGATAGCACAAATGTCCAGAACTTTATCCTCACTTTATGCTAGTTCAGTACCTGTTTTGCAATCTTTAACTATCGTGGAGAAGGTTATAGATAACAAAGTGATAGGGAGAGTATTGCATGAATCTAGGGAGTCATTGAGGAAAGGGTTATCTTTGTCAGATCCGTTAAAAAAATCATGGGTATTCCCTTCATTAGTCACCCAGATGATTACAATAGGTGAAGAAACAGGGACATTGGATGAAATGTTGGGAAAAGTTGCTGATTTTTATGAAAAGGATGTTGAGAATCTAGTAGACCGTTTAAAATCTTTACTAGAACCGTTGTTAATTTTGATGTTAACAGGGCTGGTAGGTACTATTATAGCCGCTATACTTATACCTATGTTATCCATATATTCTAACTTAGGATAATGAATATATTAATAATAAGGAGTGTTTAAAAGTGAAAAAGATTCAAAATATGTTAAATAAAGAACAAGGATTAACTTTAGTAGAGTTGTTAGCAGTTATTGTTGTTTTAGGAATTATTGCTGCGATTGCAGTGCCATCCATTAATGGAATTATTAATGATACCGAAGTTCAGGCAAGAGAAGCAATAGCTCTTCAGTTATATGAGGCTGCCCGAATAACTGATACGATTAACGATCCAGAAGGTAACGACGATGATGTTACATTAGAAGAATTAATTGATCTAGAATATTTTGCAAATGGTGATTTAGTAGATCCTGTTACTGCTTTGACAATAGGAGATACAACAACAGTAGATTTCTCTACTAATATAATAACGGTAAATGATGATTCTGATAATGAATTATTTAATTATGATTATAGTTCAGGGACTTTAACTTCAGTTAATCCTTAACCTTCATAAAATTTGAGGAGAAGTAATATGACAGCGTTTATCTACATCTATCTATTTATTCTAGGACTAGTCTTCGGATCGTTTTTTAACCTAGTAGGATTGCGAGTTCCTAATAAACAATCCATTATTTATTCATCATCCCACTGCCCCCATTGTCAGCATCGACTGGGGGTTTGGGATTTAATCCCTATATTTAGTTTCTTGTTTAATAAGGGGGAATGCAGGTATTGTGGTGTGAAAGTTTCTTTTATTTATATGTTTGGTGAACTTATAACTGGAATATTATTTGTATGGATATATTCAATCACTGGTTTTACTGGGGAATTTATAATTGGTTTATTACTCGTAAGTTTGTCTGTTATCATTACCGTTTCTGATTTAAAATACATGATCATTCCGAATAAGGTACTAATATTTTTCCTTCCTTTTACGATCTTAGCTAGATTTCTTTTTCTATCGCAATCGATCTGGTATTATGTTATTGGATTTTTTGTGGGTGGTGGGATATTGATGTTATTAGCAATCATCAGTCGAGGTGGCATGGGAATGGGAGATGTAAAATTATTTGCAATTTATGGATTGATCATTGGATTTGAGCAAATTTTCCTTGCTTTATTTATAGCAAGTGTAATTGGTAGTTTGGTAGGAATAACTTTGATTTTATTAAAAAAAATCCAAAAGAATCAGCCTATTTCTTTTGGACCTTATTTGGCATTAGGTACGCTCATTACTTATGGATATGGAGATGAAATAATACAATGGTACCATTCTTTCCTTTTAAATCTATGAACATTGGATTGACAATCACATCTAAGGGAATTGGATATGTCCAGCTAAAAGCAAAAAAAATCATTAAAACGGGTTTCTTGTCTATTGAAGATGGATTGGTTTTTGACAATGAAATTGTGAATTTCGATTTATTACTTGTAAAAATAAAACCTTGGATAAAACAAGAAAAATTAGCTGGAAAGTTGATTCATATTTGTATACCTACTTCTAAAACATATATCAGAAGTTTCGAGATGTTACCTGCTAAAGGGAAGATGTTAAAAAAAATGATTCAGTTGGAAATTGAAACCTCTATTCAACTACCATTTGAAAATCCAATCTATGATTATGTTATTTTAGATCAGAAAAAAGAAGATCAAAATCAAGTGTTGGTTGTTGCTTCATCATTAACCCTTGTGGAGTCGTATGTCACATTATTTCAGAAAGCAGGCTTAAAGGTGAGGAATGTTGATTTATCTTCTTTGTCTTTATATCGTGTGGTTAACCATATAAAAAAAGAGATTCCACAGAATGTAATGATTGTTTATTTAACAAATGAGAAAGTGGAGATTTTATTATTTCATCTTGGGGCACCTGAGTTTTCGAGAGAAATTTCGATACAAGACTTATTTAAAAATATAGATGAAGATACAGATCATGAATGGAAGTGGGGAGAAATTCAATCGGAGATTTATCGAATGGTTCAGTTTTTTGAAAACCATATTTATGAGGGAGTCGAACAAATTTCAGATATTTTTTTGATTGGAGCTTACCCTTATAAAGATCAGTTGATTTCGTACTTAAATGGATTTTTTGATCAAGTATCTTTCCAGTATATTGAATTGTCGGAAAATTTGCCAAAGGATGAATTTGATTTTACACTTCCATATGGCTTAGCTTTAAAAGGGATGGTCAGCAAATGATCAATATTAATCTATTACCTAAAAAAGATAGAGAAAGAAATTTGATTCCACTACTTATCCTCTTTTTTATTATCTCTTGGTTTTTATTAATTTCTTTGTTAGTTTATCAAAATTTAATAGTACAGCAAAAAATAGTACAAGAAGAAATAAATGTTGAAAAAATATTATCTGAACAAAAAGAGTTAAATCATGTTTTAAACGAATTAAATGCAATTAAATTAGCTGAACAAGAGATCGATAAAAAGGATATATTAGACGTGTTGTATTATTTTCGTGTGTTTGCTCCTAATATATTGCTTAACATTAATAGTTCTTTACCTTCGGATGGAAATGTAAGAAGTGTTTATTTTAGTTTTCCATCTGAGCTTTCTATTATAAGTGAATTGGAAAGTTTGTCCAATGCAGCAGACTACTTGGTTAATCTAAGAAAACTTCCGTTTGTAAATCAAGCTGATTTACAAGTTATTAGTAAAGAAGAAAATAAATACTATTCTATACATTATGTCATTGATTTAAAAAAAGAGGAGTGACGGTATCCGATGAAAAAACTGTACAAACATAAAACAAAGTGGATTATCGGGATCACCATATTTTATGTCATCCTTGCAGCTTATTATTTTTTATATTTTCAAAAAGACATGGAGTTGCTTGAACTAAAAGTTGAAGAGAAAACAAGTGTGCAAAGAGCTTTAGAACATACTGCGATGGTCGTAGAGAGTTCCAAAGAAGAATTATCTAGTAAATCTCTAGAAAATTATATCAATCCAGAAGATCAATTACCAAATCTGGATCGAGTAGATGAAATGATAAAAACATTAGAAGCACTTGAGGCTTCTACAGGTGTAAGCATTTCCACTATTGGGTTTAATGATGGTAAATTTGAAATAAATGATTCGTCAGATGAAGATATAAATTACTTGGATCTATTATTAAATCAAGATGACAAACAAAAACAAGATAAACAACTAGAATTACAAGATGTCATTCCTAATTTGCGTGAAATTGACATTTCCTTGCAATTATCAGGGACATATTTTGAATTTATTGATTTTTTAACTAATATACATAATGATCAAAGGTTTTATATGGTCCAATACATTGATTTTCAGTTGAACAAAGACTCTACAAATACTGACCAGAATGACTCACAGTTAGAAAGTGCTAATATTAATGAACTATTGACACAATTGGATTTAGAAAATCTTGATTTAGTTCAAGGTGAAAACTTTGAATCGTTAATGGATGCAAATCAAGGAGAAATAAACTATACTGTAAATTTATCTGCTTATTACTTACCAAATTGAATAAAAACTTTAAAGTAGTCATATATTTTATCTTGCTGTTTCTTCGTAAATATAAACCTCTTTTTACCCTTTCTACTGCCATAAGCTTCAGTTATCCAAATTTAGTATTTCTCTATCAAATAAAACTGTATTGGCTCTTTTCATAGGATTCATTATTAATATACAATATAAAACATACTTGCTTACTTCTTCATCTACATATTGATTTTTTCGGTAATATCATTGAAAATAAATAAGGTGAAATAAATTTCGGAGGGTACATATTATGCGTCAATATTTAAACTTGCTAGAAGATATTTTTGAAAATGGAATACAAAAAGAGGATCGAACAGGTACAGGCACTATCTCAGTATTTGGGAGACAATTACGTTTTGATTTGCAAGCTGGTTTTCCTCTATTAACAACAAAGAAATGCCATACACGTTCAATTATCCATGAATTATTGTGGTTTTTAAAAGGAGATACGAATATTCAATATTTAAAAGATAATGGTGTATCGATTTGGGACGAATGGGCAGATGAGAACGGAGATTTAGGTCCTGTTTATGGTTCTCAGTGGAGAAAGTGGGAGACGAAAGATGGCAAGTTTGTAGATCAGATTGAACAAGTAGTGAATCAAATTAAAGAAACTCCAGATTCTAGACGATTGATTGTCAATGCATGGAATGTAGGTGAAATAAACAATATGAAACTGCCACCATGTCACTATGCTTTTCAATTCTATGTAGCAGACGGTAAATTGTCATGTATGTGGCAGCAACGTTCGGTAGATACATTTTTAGGCTTGCCTTTTAACATTACTAGTTATGCACTCTTAACTTATATGGTTGCACAACAATGCGATTTGGAAGTTGGAGAATTAATATTTACGGGTGGAGATGTTCATTTATATTCCAATCATTTGGAACAAGCGAAACTGCAATTGACTCGTGAACCTAGAGAATTGCCACAGTTAATCATAAAACGTAAGCCAGCATCTATATTTGAATATAAGTTTGAGGACTTTGAAATTACGAACTATGATCCGCATCCACATATTAAAGGAGAAGTAGCTATTTAGAATCCAATTTACTAAATCTATTTGGAGAAAATCCAGAATAATTAAAAAGAAGATAAAGGTGGTTAATAGAAAAATATGAAATCAGAACCTTTTAAGTATAAAAATCTTTCTATTATATTTGCTATGGATCAAAATCGATTAATCGGCAAGGACAATCAGCTTCCATGGAGATTGCCAGCTGACCTAGCTTTCTTCAAAAAAACGACTTTACAACATCCTGTGTTAATGGGTAGAAAAACATATGAATCAATTGGCAGACCACTCCCAAATCGCAAAAATATTATATTAACTCAAAATAAAAACTATGAAGCAGAGGGATGTATCGTTGTAAATACGATAGAAGATGCATTAAACGAGTGTAATGATGAAGAGAATTTTGTCATTGGAGGTTCTGAAATTTATAAGCTGCTTCTACCCTATGTCAATAAGTTATACGTTACACATATTGAACATGTTTTTAATGGAGATTCATACTTTCCTGAAATTGATGAAAAGATTTGGGAACAAACAAATAAAGTTAAGGGGATTAAGGATGAAAAAAATCCTTACGATTATTATTTTATTACATACAAAAGGAAACAATAAAGATATTACTTTATAAAATACTATACTATATATATCAGATTATGGAGGAAATGGATGTCAACTTCAACAGAAGAAATCAAAAGAGGATCAATATTTGAGGTGTTTTGGACAGCTTTTAAATTAGGGCTGACTTCTTTTGGAGGTCCTATAGCACATTTAGGTTATTTTCGTGAAACTTATGTGAAACGCTTAAAATGGTTAGATGAAAAAACATATGTAGATTTGGTTGCATTGTGTCAATTTCTACCTGGACCAGCAAGTAGTCAAGTTGGGATCGGAGTTGGATTATTACGTGCGGGGGTTCTAGGTTCGATTGCAGCGTGGATAGGATTTACGATGCCTTCTGTTATAGCGTTAATTATTTTTGCTTATGCAGTGGGCGGGTTTGATTTAGCAAATCAAGGTTGGCTGCATGGATTGAAATTGGTAGCAGTTGCAATCGTAGCTCAAGCAGTGTGGGGGATGATGAAATCTCATGCTGCGGATCGAATGAAAGGTTCCATTGCTATCATAGCAGCTATTATTTCACTTGTTTTTTCTTATGTGTATACCCAAGTATTAGTAATTATTTTAGCAGGGGTAATTGGTTGGTTTTTTCTTTCCAAGACTGAACAAAGTTCATCAACTAACATTCAAATCCCTGTAAAAAAACTAACGGCTATCATTTCACTTGTTATTTTTGTAGGGTTGCTTATTGTGTTACCTATTTTAACAGTCATTTACCCAAGTTTTTTATTATCGTTATTTGATAGCTTTTATCGTGTAGGTTCTTTAGTATTTGGGGGTGGACATGTTGTCTTACCTTTGTTGCAAAGTGAAGTTGTCAATCCTGGCTGGGTTACAAATGATCAATTTATAGCTGGGTATGGAGCAACGCAAGCAGTTCCTGGTCCGTTGTTTACATTTTCAGCTTACTTAGGTGCAGTGATGGATACGAATATGAACGCGATTATCATTGCACTCATTGCTGTGCTCGCAATTTTTCTACCTTCTTTTTTACTTGTGATTGGTGTTATACCTTTCTGGAATGTCATCCGTCAAAAACAACACTTTCAGTCTACAATATTGGGTATCAATGCAGCTGTTGTAGGTATTTTATTAGCAGCTTTGTATGATCCTGTGTGGACTAGCTCAGTGAATAATGTTTATGATTTTGTATTAGTGATCATTACCTTTAGTTTATTAATGTTGTGGAAACTTCCGCCTTGGGTGGTAGTTATCGTGTCTGCAATTGGTGGAAGTATCATTGGCTGGTTCACTTAAGTTTTAACTGTATGCTCTTGGGTAAATGCACCCGAGACATATGACTCGAAATATGGGATTTTGGTCCCCTTCTCAAGAGGGATGCATAGTATGTATTACCTTTTGAAAGAGGAGGAATCCGTGATGTTGCAGGAAAGTTACCAGGTGTTAGACAAACTTCGTAAGCCTCACGGTTTATATATTGCGAGTCCATCAAATTTTTATAAATATGTTTGGATTCGTGACAATGTGTATATCTCACTCCCTTTTGTAAATAAAGATAATGAGTGGTATGAGAAAACGTATTATCGCATGTTGGATTTATTCAGGGAATACGAATGGAAATTAGATATTTTATTAGAAAATAAACCAAAATGGGTTTGGGAATACATTCACGCTCGTTACAGTGCTGATGAGGTTAAAGAAATACATGATGAAGCATGGGGACACGTTCAGCATGACATGATTGGAGCCTTTTTGTTTGGAATTGGATTAGGTATTCAACATGACAAGGGAATGATTCGCGATCAAAAGGATTTGGATATATTACAAAAATTGGTCTATTATTTGGAAAATGTAGAATATTGGCATGATCCAGATAACGGGATGTGGGAGGAATGGAGAGAAATTCACGCTTCCTCATTAGGTGCATGTTTAGCAGGATTAAATTCCATTGATGAATTTGTGGATGTCCCATCTAAATTAATAGGAAATGGTTTTAAGTCTTTATTTGAGCTTTACCCTCGTGAAAGTCCTGATAAATCAGTTGATCTAGCCCAATTAAGTCTTGTGTATCCATACCGAATCATAAATGGTTTGAAGGGAGAGTTCATCGTATCTAGGGTGGAAGAGTCGCTTCTTCGTGAAAATGGTGTAATACGATATGCAGGAGATAGTTACTATAGTACACTTGAACAAAAACATGGCCGTGAGAAGCCAAGAGAGTTTTACAAAGGTTCTGAAGCCGAATGGTGTTTTGGTTTACCTTGGTTGGCATTATGTCACCTTGAACTAGGTCATATTGAAAAAGCGAGTGAATATGTACAAAAAACAGAAGAGATCATGATTAAACCGGGTGTGCTTCCAGAGTTATATTATTCAGGTACACGGACCCCTAATCCGAATACTCCATTGGGATGGGGCTGCTCCATGTACATTTTAGCAAAAGAAGCATTAGTTAAAAAAACTGTTCATGTATAACATGAACGGTTTTTTCATACATAGTATTTGTTAATTCAGCTCAGATAGCAGCTTTTGTTTTCATTCTCATTTTTTATTGAGTTCTTCACATTTATGTTAGATTAAATGTATAATGAAAATCAACGATACTCTAAGGGGACAGGCATATGCAAGAAAAACAACATCAAAAAGGTGCCAGACTTGTCTTTGACATTTTATTTTCTTTTCTCAAAATTAGCCCGATCACCTTTGGTGGTGGTTACGCTATGATTCCAGCAATTGAGAGAGAAATAGTAAGTAACAGAAAATGGTTGAATGAATCAGAAATGAGCGATGTTTTATCTATATCTGGCTCCGCTCCTGGTGGCATAGGGATTAATGCAGCAACGTATATCGGTTATCGATTATATGGCATCAGAGGATCAGTAGCTGCGGTAGTGGGGATGACTCTCCCAACGTTTTTGATTATTTTTGTATTAGGATTGTTTTTTTCTTATTTTAATGACAATGAAAAAGTAAATGCAGCATTTAAGGGTATTCAAATAGCAATTATAGCCCTGGTGTCCTATGCAGCTTATAAAATGGCAAAAACATCTATTTACGATAAAAGCACATTTTTTACATTAATGATTACTTTGTTTTTGCTCATCTATTTAAAAGTTCCTCCAATGATCGTAATTATTGCAGGTGGTTTTGCTGGTATATTGATTATGAAAGTAAAAACCCAGTTAGGATATATTAAAAATGTAACAGTTGATCAAAAAGCCAAAGAACAATACAAATATACAGATTATTACATGGGAGACGGAATATAACGATGTGGGATTTATTTTGGACGTTTATGAAAATAGGATTTGTTTCTTTTGGCGGAGGATATGCTATGATTCCTGTCATAGAACATGAAGTTTCTATTCACGAATGGATGAATGAGGCCCAATTTGTAAAAGCCATTGCAATAGCTGGTATGTCTCCAGGTCCAATTGCAATTAATACAGCAACTTATATTGGTTATAGTGTATTAGATATTTGGGGAGCAATAGTTGCAACCTTAGGTATGTTAATTCCATCCTTAATGATAATGATTTTGATCTCATCCATGTTGTACAAAGTGTTTCATCATGAGATAGTGAAGTCGGTATTTTATGGACTTAGACCGGTGATTACTGCTTTAATAATATTTGCAGCATTGATAATGGCAGCGAATATAACCATCTTTTCAAGTTTTTCATGGGATTTAGTTGTTAATTTGTTTATATTTGTGATGGCACTTTACTTATTAATACGCCATAAAAAACATCCATTGTTAATCATCGTGTTATCAGGACTAGTTGGCATGGCTTTTTTCGGTTGAAATAAATGCTTGCTTTTCATTAAAAATCGTAGTAAAGTTATTTCATGTAAAATTGACCGAAATCAAAAAATAGTCATTTTATTATTTATTTTTCCCTTAGGCGGTGAATGAAAGTGAGTATAGAAAAAAAGAAGCAGATTTTAGATGCAGCAAGCAAATCATTTTCAGTATTTGGTTATAAAGCGACAACTATGGATCAGATTGCTAAGATTGCAGGTGTAGCCAAAGGAACTATTTACACTTTATTTACTAATAAAGAGGAATTATTTAATGAAATTCTAACACAATTAATTGATGAAATGAGCATCGTTGCACAAAAATCGATAAGGACAGATGTTTCGTTTTTTGAAAACCTTCATACTGTTTTGTACAATATGTTAGATTTTCGCAGATCACATGAACTTACAATAAAATTATCTTTTGAAATTAGAGAAATGGGCACACCTGCTGCTAAGGAAGCTATGAAAAAGATGGAAAACGTTATGTTAGCTTTCATTAAAAAACAAGTAGAACGAGCTGTCGAAAATGGTGAAATGAAGGAATGTGATCCTGAAATTACTGCATTTGTGATTTTAAAATTATATGTTACATTTATCTCTGATTGGGAAAAGAGGCATGAGCCTTTGACAAATAAAGAAATTTCTAAGTTATTTCAATTATATTTAGTTGAAGGTTTGCAAAAATAAAAATAGAGAATAATTAAACCGTATTGATAACCATTCATAGATAAAGTTTATTAAAAATAATTTTTTTACATCAAAATGACTAAATGAATGAATTGGTCAAAAGGTGTTTGTTTAATAAATTTGGGTTGTCTCAAAAAGATGAATTTCTTTTGAGACAACTTTTTTTTATCAAATTTAGAGTTTTGTTCTCCTTACCGTAAATTCATATTTTAGAGTATAATTGTGCTTAGAGTTGCTATGGTTTGGTTATTTTATTATGGGAGTGATGATATTGGTAATTTCAAATGAAATAGAAATTGAGAAAATTGAAAAAATCAATGGTGAAATGGATGATTTGTCAGAACTTTTAGTTGACGTTGTGAACCATGGTGCATCGATTGGATTTTTATCCCCATTAAAAAAATCAGAGTCAATGAAGTATTGGCAAGAAGTATTAAAGCCTAATATCATTTTATTAGTAGCGAAGTTTGGTGGAAAAGTAATAGGTACTGTTCAAGTAGATTGTTGTACAAAAGAAAATGGAAACCATAGAGCTGAAATATGTAAACTAATGGTTCATTCCAAATTTAGAAAAAATGGTGTGGGAAGGAAGCTTATGGAAATGGCTGAAGAGGTTTCTAAAGAAGAACAAATTTCTTTAATCGTATTGGATACACGTGAAGGAGATCCTTCTAATCAATTATATAAATCGCTGGGATTCTTAGAATCTGGACGAATTCCTAACTATGCAAGAACTGCTGGAGGTGAATTACATACAACTGTCATTTATTATAAGCATCTTTAGCGTTCAACAAAAAGTGAGAAACAAAAAACTTAATTATAAAAAGTTAGTAGACGTAAGTAAGTAAGTTTTATATAATGATCTCAACATCAAGATAATGATTTAAAATTTATTCAAGTGAAAGGAGGAGTAAAGAATGTCAGATGTTAAGGTAAAGGTTCTAGACAATGGTCCTTTATTGGTAGAGGGTACAATTGAAGTTGTTGATGCAGAAGGAAATACATTTGAGAAAAAAGGAGCACTATGCAGATGCGGTTTAACAGGGAATGCACCTTTTTGTAACGGATCTCACGCTGGGAAATTTGAAAATGCGCCTAGAGCTAAATAACAACGATAAACAAAATTGCACTTGAATAACATAATTTTGATTTCTTGTACATATGCTAGGGATGAGCTTTATCTCTAGCATTTTTTATGGTTTTCTATTTGAAATTAGAAATAGTATCTAAATATTCAATAGAAAGGAAAATAAATATGAATAAAGAAGAATTGAAAATTAAAGCTGTTCAAGTTGCAGAGATTACTAACAATTATGAGCTTGAGGTTGAAGATTATAGTGAGAAGAAAGGGAAAGGCAGGGCATTTTTTTCTTGGAGAAATAATAAAGTATATGATTGTATTAGTATAGAGTTAGATGATAAGGGCTCTTTAATTTCTATCTCAAGAGAAATGATTAATAGACTAGATCATAGAGTTAAAATGGAAGAAGAACAATTAAAGGAAATTGCATTAGGATTTGTCAAAGATCATTATTCAGAAGTTATTCATTTGTTTGAATTGAATGAAATTATAAAGGAAAGTGATGATTTAATAAGATTTATATATATTCAAAAAGAATTACATATTGCTCTCCCATATTCAGGATTTTATGTTGATGTAACTCATAAAGGCGACATCGTTAAATTTCATTACTATGGAATTGCCGAAAATATTATTAAACCAAGTGAGACTATAAATAAAAAAAATGCAAAAGAAATTTATTTAAATAATTTGAAAATGAATTTATTAATTTCAAATCTTAACAGTGACAAATATGAAGAAGGAGATCATCTCCCGCACCTAGTTTATGAACCTCAATTTAAAATATTTAGATTACCTGCGGATCCTAGAATATCTGTGGTGAATCAGGAATATGATGAAAACTTGAACGGATCAAATCTGGATCGTGTGAGTTTACCTATTCCAATCGAAAGAGAAATGTGTATTGAAGATTTGATAGGACTAGATTCCAGTGCTTTTAAAAAAATAAGAGAAGTAGATTTAGGTTCAACTCTAGGAACTGTATGGAGAATGGAAGAGGATACTCCTGTTGTTTCAGGTCGTGACATATCAAGTTTTTTTCAAAAACGAAATGAAAATACGATTAAAATTATAAAAGATAAACAAACAGGGAAAATAAAAAATATCTTTTCTTTTATGAACAAAAAGGGTTCCTTAAAATTAAATAAAGAAAACTGTTATGAAATTGCGCTACAATTTCTGTTTAAGTTATATCCTCAAGCAAATGAGTACTTTGATTTTTTACCAACAAAAAATGAAACTAGTAAACATGGTTTTATGTTTCATTTTAGAATGACTCACGATGGGATACCTATACGTTACGGAAATGTTGAAGTATCTGTCAATCTTTCTACAGGTACTGTTGATCATTACATGGGACCTGAGCTTGATCCGGAACAATTAATCTCAATAAATAAGGTACCAACGATTACAAGATTACAAGCAAAAGAAATCGTAAAGTCAGAATTTGATGTTGAATTACAATGGGAAAGAGAAATTGAAGATGGTGAACATTATTATCGATTAGTATATAAGCCCGTTTTTCCATCTCTTTCAGGAGAATTAGCATTTATTGAATCTCAAAGTGGTGAATGCATATTAAAAAGATAGAAGAACAACTCTATATAATGCATTAAAAAAGGCATGGCTTCGTTATTTATAACGAAGTCATGTTTATTTTGCACAACTGGAAAATAATAAATTGTCATATTTTGTACATAATAAATAATTGACAGTTTAATAATATTTCAGGTAGTATAATTCATGTATTATATAGTTCACTATATGAACTAAATAATGACAAATAAAGGGATGGTGAGATGGATAGAAAAAAGTTAAATTCTTTGATCGAACGATATGAGGAAGTATATGTAGTCGCATCAAGGAAAATAAACTTAATGATGGAAGATCAGTTAGAGATAGAACTAACGAAGGATCAGTTTACTACCCTTCGATTTTTAAAATTCTTTGGACCTTGCCCTTCCTCGGAACTGGCGGAATTGTGTGATGTAAATCGAAGTGCAATTACAGCAATGGTAGATCGTTTAGTTTCAAAAGGGTTTGCAATAAGGATTCCAAGTGATAAGGATCGCAGGGTCATTTTAATCAAAATTACTGAACAAGGGAAAATTGTACTAGAAAAAGGACAAGAAAAAGTTCATCAATTTATAAGATCATTTCTTCATCATTTTGAGGAAAAAGAAATTGAAGAGTTTATTACAATGTACGAAAAAATTGCAAGAGTGCTTACAGACCAAATTGAAAGGGAAGTGTAGATGAATACAATTATAAAAGGACGATGGTTTATTTTCTTATTATGGATTGCAGTTATTATTTTATTATTATTTTCTTCTCCTAATATGGGAGAGTTAGTACGTGAAAAAGGTCAAATAGCTGTGCCAGAAGGATATTTATCATCAATAGCAGACGATATCTTAGATAATGATAAAAATGATAATAGCATTTCCACTGCTTTGGTATTTCATAATCCTGATGGTTTGACAGATGATGATATAAAACAAATTGAAGAAGCAATTTGGAATTTAAATGATAATAAATCTTCACTAGGGATTACAGAACTTATATCACATATAATTACTCCAGAAATGTCTGATGAGTTAATTTCTGAAGATAATAAAACGATTATTGCGTCTTTGTCTGTTGAACAAAACGACAGAGAGATTTCTGAGGTTAGAGACGCATTAATATCAGCAATTGCACCGATTTCGGTAAATCATTATTTTACAGGTGCAGAATTTATAAATGAAGATGTAGTAATCAGCTCTCAGGAAGGTTTAAGAAAAACGGAAATTATTACAGTCGTATTTATATTACTCATTCTATTTGTAGTCTTTAGATCAGTGGTTGCTCCGATTATCCCACTTGTAACAGTAGGTATTACTTTTATAGTCAGTCAATCTATTGTTGGATTTTTAGTCGACTGGTTTGATTTTCCATTTTCTAATTTTACGCAAATCTTTTTAGTTGCAATATTATTTGGAATTGGAACGGATTATTGTATATTATTGCTCAGTCGTTTTAAGGAAGAACTTTCAAAATATGATGATATTAAAAGTGCAATCATTCATACTTATAAAACTGCAGGTAAAACGGTTATATTCAGTGCATTGGCAGTATTAATTGGATTTTCTGCTATTGGATTCTCTACTTTTAGTTTGTATCAATCTGCTTCAGCCGTTGCCATAGGTATTGCTATTTTAATGTTGGCCTTAATAACGATTGTTCCATTTTTTATGGCTGTTTTAGGAAAGAAATTATTCTGGCCAGTCAGAGGAAAGATTGAACATAAACAAAGCAAATTGTGGGAGTCTATTGGAAAGTTTTCTTTAGCGCGCCCTTTAGTAGCTTTAGGTCTTGTCTTCATAATTGTTGTTCCATTGTACATTTCTTATGATGGAGATCTCTCTTTTAATTCATTAGATGAAATTGGGGACTCATATGATTCTGTAAAAGGGTTTGAAATTATAGCGGATAGTTTTGGACCTGGAGAATCAATGCCTACAAAAATTGTTATTGAGCACGATGAAGAACTAGATAAGGTGAAATATTTAAATATAATTGAGGAAATAAGTAGAGAGGTCTCTAAGCTAGACAGCGTTGATAAAGTGAGAAGTGCTACAAGACCTTTAGGAGAAGAAATTGAAGATTTTTATGTTGCTTCACAGGTTGAAGCGCTTGAAGAAGGTTTGCAAGAGGGAAATAAAGGAATTATCGAGATAAGAGACGGACTTTTAGAAGCAAGTCAGGGACTTCTTGAGTCAAAACCTGAACTTGAGCAAGCTTCATCAGGTATTGATGAACTGGTATCTGGTACTTTGGATTTAAAAACAGGTGTCTCAGAACTAAAGGGTGGACTGTCGAAGATTGAAAAAGGGTTGAGAGAGGGCTCAATTGGATCGTCTGAATTAAAAGCTGGACTTGATGAGGCTAATAAAAATTTAAATACATTAATTGTTGCTAGCGAAGAATTATTAGCGGGTTATGCTTCTGTAGGTTCAGGTTTAGGACAAATTCATGAATCCTATGTTCAGATTGAAACAAATATAAATGAAATACAATCTGTTTTATCTGGATTAGATACACCTTTCAGCAACCTTGCAGAAAAATATCCACAATTGGCTAATGATACTGATTTCTTAACCATTCAAGGGACAGTATCACAAGTACAACAAGGTATTATTGAGCTGACACAAGGGCTGAATGTTTTAAATTCGGAGTTGCTTGCAGTTAACAATGGAATAATGGAAGCAAATAGTGGATTAAAAGAGATAAATACAGGTCAGCAAGCACTTCACAGTGGATTATTACAAATCAGCGAAGGAATCAAGGGTCTACAAATTGGTTTTGATGCAGCTGCAAATGGACAACAACAAGTTATACGGGAAATTCCAGGGATGGAGAAAGGTCTTTCTCAAATAGCGAGTGGTCAAGGTGAAGTAAAAGGTGGATATGATGAGCTTATAGGTCAGTTAGGTTCACTTGAAGAAGGAATGTCAGCCAGTGCTGATGGCTTAACTCAAGTATCAGAAGGGTTGGAATTGGCTCAAGATTATTTAGGTCAACTTTCCTCAGAATCAAATAAAGAAAACGCTGGTTTTTATCTACCTCCAGAAGTCATCGAAGAACCTGAATTCCAACAAGTCTTTGATACGTATTTAAAAAATGATCGAACAACTGCTATTTTGGATGTTATATTAATTGACAATCCTTATTCTAAAGATGCTATGAATGCAATTGAAGATATTGAAAGCATCGTGATTGAGTCTGTTAAAGGTACTGCTTTGGAAAATGATCGATTTGGAATAACAGGTGTAACATCAGTCAATGCGGACTTAAAAGGAATTTCCGATGAAGATTATAATAGAACGATGATCATTATGTTGATTGGTATTTCAATTATTCTAATTATATTACTACGTTCAATTGTAATGCCTATATATTTAGTGATTTCATTAATTCTTTGTTATTTTACTTCAATGGCATTAACTGAATTTATCTTTATGAATGTATTAGGTTATTCTGGAGTAAACTGGGCCATTCCATTTTTTGGTTTTGTGATGTTAATGGCACTTGGTGTTGATTACAGTATCTTCCTTATGGATCGTTTCAACGAATACCGTGATAAACCAGCTACTGAAGCAATATTGTTAGCTATGAAAAATATGGGTACCGTAATTATATCTGCAGCAATTATTCTTATCGGAACATTTGCAGCTATGTATCCATCAGGTGTATTATCACTTGTGCAAATTGCAACAGTAGTTGTAACTGGATTAGCGTTATATTCTGTCATATTCTTACCATTTTTCGTACCAGTTATGGTTAAACTATTTGGAAAAGCAAATTGGTGGCCATTTCAGAAATAAAGTGAACTCGTTTAAGTTTTGCTTAAACATCGAGAAATCAGATGGAGACTCTACTCCACCTGATTTGAAGATCCCACCTATAGAGGTGGGTGTCTGTACGCAAAATAATTTTGGATCAAATTGTCTAAAACTTAATATCTATAAAAACACCTGTTAATAGCTAATAGCAGGTGTTTTTTTTTTGTTATTAAAATTAAAATTGAGTCTACTACTTCATATGATAAAAATATTGAATACTTGTTAAGATGGAGAATATATTTAAAATGATGATTAACGTTATCTCTGTTCAAAAGATAAAAAAGGAGGAAGAAAATGTATAGTAAAATTGATAGAGTTGCTTTTATACATGCTTTGGGGGATGATGTAAGGATTGTAACAGGAGACAAATTTATATCTGTTGCCAAAAATACTGTGATGGCCCATCCTTTCAATACAAACTTTCATGTTGAAGGTGACGCAGTATTGCATACTTATCATGGTGCTATTCATCTTAGAGGAAGTGAAGATCAGATTAATTAAAGTTATAGAAAGGAGATAAAATATGAGTAGAAATAAGACTGATAGATGTGCTTATATACAAGCTTTAGGGGATGATGTAAGGATTGTTACTGAGGATAAGGTTATAGAGGTTCCCCAAAATACTGTCATGTCGCATCCTTTCAGCACAAATTTTCATGTTGAAGGTGACGCGGTATTGCATACTTTTTTTGGTTCTATTCATCTCAGAGGAGTGGAAGATCAAAAGTAATACAAGGTTGCCCATTTCTTTATTAACGGCAGAGCACCTAGAGACATATTTATTGACCACTGGTTTAAATATCAAGTTAAAAAAAGGAGGACAAATATGAGTAGATATAGGACTGATAGATGTGTCTCTATACAAGCATTAGGGGATGATGTAAGAATTGTAACAGGAGATAAAATGATAGAAGTTCCTAAAAATACAGTAATGGCCCATCCTTTCAGTACAAACTTTCATGTTGAAGGTGACGCAATTTTGCATACTAGTCATGGTTCTATTCATATCAGAGGAGATGTAGATCAGAAAGATTAAAATATTGTCACAATTGTATTAATCTTAGAGCATAGCCTAAACCTCATTTAACCTTTAATGTATAGGGGCACCAGACAATGAATCTGTTTGGTGTCTTTATTTTATAACTAAGAATTTATAAAATTTCAAATTCTAAGTTTCAACAAAAACTACCTCTAAAGAAAACTCGATGATTGGCAAGTCTAGACGAAGGCAGAATCGTTAGTTGCCCTTATACTATCTACATTTTAATTATTTAATTTATGATAGTGTAAAGAAGAATTCGGCTACCACCTCGAGAGACTCCGATAGGAGTTTTCGTTCTAATTTTATATTTTAAGTTTAAATTTTTTTTGCAATTACATCTACATATAACATCACAAATTCTTCTCATGAGAATAGGATACATATTAATTATATGAAAGGGGAATTTATGATGAACCAAAATGTAAATCGCAAGTTCCAAAAAAGTTATAGAGAAGTTTCGAATACACCTTCATATACACAGGGTGTTATTTATAATAATCAATACATCAATCCGTATCAGTTTACAATGGCCCATCCTTTAGAAAATTCACAACCTAATCTTCATCCCTCAAACAGTCAATTTGTTCGTAATACTCAACAAATGATAGAAGAACCGATACAAATTCCTGAGCAAGGATTATGCAAGCAATTATTTACAGCAATTTATAAAGCTATTGTAGGTGAAGCGACTGCGATAGATTTTTATACTAGGTTAGTTAAATTGGCCCCAGATCAAAAACATAAAGCTGACATACTTCATGCTTTAGAGGATGAAAAAAAACATTTAAAAAACTTTACAGCCTTATATACAAAATTAACAGGTCAAATCCCAATATACACTGTAGAACCAGTGCAATTTGAATCTTACAAGGAAGGCTTAGAAATGGCTTATAGGAATGAATTAGAAGCATATGAAGATTATCGAGATGTTTATCTCATGACACAGGATTTGAAAGTAAGAGATGTTTTTTTACTTGGGTATACGGATGAAATAGAACATGCAATTAGGTTTGGATTTTTAAAGCAATCGCTTTAAAAAAATATAGTATGAATTCAGATGGAAATACTCTAAAATGATAATAAAGTATACCTATAAATGGGAAATCATAAGGAGGTTATTATTTGTCTGATCATGCTATCGTTGTTCAAAATTTGGTGAAGACCTTTAAAGGAGATGTGAAAGCAATTCAAGACATATCCTTTGAGGTTAGGGAAGGGGAGTTCTTTGCATTTTTAGGACCTAATGGTGCAGGGAAATCAACAACGATACAAGTGCTTACAACCTTACTTAATCCAACTTCTGGCAGTGCAGTTGTATCAGGATTCGATGTAGAGAAAGACCCATTCTCCATTCGAAGAAAAATCGGTGTTGCCTTACAAGAAACAGGAATAGATCCTTCCCTTACTGGAAGGGAATTATTACACTTGCAAGCAAGATTGTTTGGCTTTTCAAAGTCAGATGCAATAAAACGTGCTCAAGAATTATTAGAATTAATAAACTTATCAGATGATGCAGATCGTAAAGTTGGAAAATATTCAGGAGGTATGCGTAGACGATTAGATTTGTCACTGTGTCTTGTTCATCGACCTGAAATCCTTTTTTTAGATGAGCCAACAACGGGTTTAGATCCATATAATAGAAATGCGATTTGGGACGAAATACGAACTTTGAATCGAGAGTTTGGAACCACTATTTTTTTAACAACACAGTATTTAGAAGAAGCTGATCAATTAGCTGATAGAATCTCTATCATTAACAAGGGTGAAATCGTTGCCTCAGGAACTTCACAACAATTGAAAAAAACGGTAGGTATGGATGTAATTGAATTAACTTTTCATCAAATAGAAGATGCAGTAAAAGCAAAAGATGTACTAACTCCATGGATGAAAGATTTTAGACTGACTAATGAAGAACTAACTGTTTATGTAGATAACGGTGCAGATTTTCTACCTGAAATGGTTCGAAAATTAGACGGAGAAGGCATTCCCCCTGTAAGTTTGAATTTAGCACCGCCGACTCTCGATGATGTATTTTTACAGGTGACAGGGGATCATCTAGAAGAGAAGGGAAACAGACAGGAAGGGGTGATGTCTAAATGAATCCAACCTCTAATTTTATTGTTGATACATATTTAATGACCAAACGAAGTACAATTGCTATTTTCCGAAATCCGTTTATATTCATACCTAATATCATCATTAGTTTATTTTTTTTAGTCGTGTACCAAGCGGGTCTAAGTGGAATTTCGAATATTCCTGCCTTTGATGGAGCTAGTTATCTAGCTTTTATTTTACCTGTATCCATAGTAAGTGGAGCTATAGGCGGGTCTGGAGGAGCAGGACAATCATTAGTACGTGATTTAGAAAATGGATATTTTTCAAGGCTATTACTAACTCCAACCTCAAGAATAGCCATCGTATTAGGTCCAATAATAGCTGGGATGATTCAATTATTTATTCAAACGGTATTAATTTTATTAGTAGGTTTATTGATGGGATTAGAAATAGCTGCTGGGTTTGGGGGAGCGATCGTTGTTATATTATTAGCTGCTGGGTTTGGATTAGCGTTTGCAGGATATTCTGTGGCTTTTGCTTTGAAAACGAAGGATGCTCAGGCTTCGCAAGCAGGAACTTTTGTTTTTTTTCCACTAATTTTTTTAAGTACAACATTTGTTCCTTATGAACTCATTGAAGCAGATTGGTTAAAGTTTGTTTCTAAAATAAATCCAACTACATACATTTTTGATGGAATGCGCTCTGTATTAATTGATGGGTGGGAAGCTGAGCCGTTGCTGTATGCAGCGTTAGTGATTGTATTGATTTGTTCCATTACGATAACATTTGCATCTCTTAGTGCGAAAAAAGCAGTAAGTCGTGATTAGAAAACAAAAATGAGGTTGTGGTATGATAAGGTTTGGTGAATTAATAAAGAATAACGATATAAAGATAATAAAAGATGAGGTGTTATCATGAAAGATTGGAAGGAAATTACTACGTTAGAGGAATGGAAAAGTTATTTTGATGGTTCAAGAGAAAATCCTTTTGTAATTTTAAAACATAGTACGACGTGCCCTGTAAGCTCAAACGGTTTGAGTGAGTTTGAAAAATACTTAAAAACTAACCCAAATGGAGAAGTGGAATATTTAATGGTGAAGGTCATCGAATCAAGACCTGTATCTAATCAGATTGCTGAAGATCTAAATGTGAAGCATGAATCTCCACAGGTGATTTATGTGAAAAATCGAGAACCTTACTGGAATGCATCCCATTGGTCCATAACAGAAGAACACATGAAAGCAGTGTTGGATTAAGTAATTAATATACATGAATGATAAACCCACAAAATGGTTCTTGTTGAGGAATTTTGTGGGTTTGTACATTAGATTTCACTTTTTAATGTTCGCATTCGATAACAATTCATCGCAGTATCTCCAAGCTCCTGTATAAGTCCAAAATTAGCCCATGCTCCTACAACTGCACCTATACCAGGAAGCATTTGCAGCATTTTTCTAAAGTCCAAAGAATCGCGATATTCTTGTTGGAATTTCTCCCAATCAATGCTATCAGGGTCATTGAATGTTTTTGCTGTTGAGTCCCAATTATGGATGCTGCTTAATGTTTTTAATCGGTGATCATAGCCAGAAAAAGCTAATTGAAAAATGTTAAGGATGTATAATCTTTCATGAAAATATTTCGTATTATACCCATAAATATGAGCTAATTCAAATAGTAGCTTCATTTTGATCGATAGAAGCGCTGGAAAATCTACCAATCCTAAAAAAATACCTCCAGCTCCTGTTCCTGCACCTTCAATCGCTCCTATTTTTTTATATTTTTTAATCCATTCCTCTGCTTTTTGATCCTTTATTTCTAAAGGTAATTCAGTAGCTATCACTTTCCCTTTAGGAGTAATGTCAACACCATAAATAATGGATTGTATCATACCTTTTATTGCTGCAGTAATTGTATCATGTGCTTTTTGGGGGATTTTTTGATTTATTTTTTTTGATAAACCTCTAGAACTTCTTTCTAAAATTCCAGGTTTTTTTTGTAATTGAAGGATCCATTGCTGCAGCTTTAAATTTATTTGTTCTTCATATGTCATGTAATCAACTACCTTTCTTTATAAAATATAACTCAACAAAAATCTACGTATTTTATTAACTTATTGTAACACTATTTATTAAAATCTTAGAAGCATAAATATGGTTCCTATTACCATCTTGACAGTTTGTATCTTTTCCTTCATATTTCAATATAGAACACAAAAAAATAAAATAATTAAAAGTGGTGAAGTGATGTTTAGGTCAAAAATAGATCAAAAATATGTTGAAGAAATACTATTGAAGTTACTATCAACTCCTAGTCCTAGTGGATTTTGTCATGATATTATGAAGAAAGTAGAGGAAGAAGTTTTAAAACTTGGATTCTCTTTTGAAAAAACGAATAAAGGAAATGGTTTAATTACGATTCAAGGTGCGACAGATCAGTGTCTTGGTTTATCTGCTCATGTAGATACTTTGGGTGCCATGGTACGTTCTATTACTGGAGAAGGAACTTTAAAACTTACACTTATCGGTGGATATATGTTGAATGCAATTGAAGGTGAGTATTGTAAAATCCATACACGAGATGGACGTGTATATGATGGAACGATTCTAACGACCCATCCATCCGTTCATGTATACAAAGATGCAAGAGATATGAAACGTGAAGATAAGAATATGGAAGTTCGTATTGATGAGATCGTACATTCTAAATCAGATGTAGAAGAATTAGGAATTTGTGTTGGGGATTTTATCTCTTTTGATGCTAGACCAAAATTATTTGAAAATGGATTTATTAAATCAAGACATTTGGATGATAAAGCAAGTGTAGCGGCTTTATTCGGATTTATGGAATTGATGAAAAGAGAGAATATTCAACCAGAAAAAACAATTAAAATCTTCATTACCACATACGAGGAAGTAGGACATGGAGCAGCCTTCATCCCTCAAGATATTGAAGAATTCATTGCGATTGACATGGGGGCTATTGGAGACGATTTATCTTGCTCAGAATTAGATGTTTCCATTTGCGCTAAAGATTCGTCAGGCCCATATGACTATGATATGACTAGCAAATTAATCGAATTAGCTAAAGAAGAGGAAATTGATTATGTTGTAGACATCTATCCACAATATGGTTCTGATGCTTCCGCAGCATTAAACGGAGGAAATGACATACGAGCTGCTTTAATTGGTCCTGGTGTACATGCATCACATAGTATGGAACGTACTCATATGAACGCTATTATCAATACAGGTGCATTAATTTCTGCCTATGTTTTAAAATAATTCATACAATTTACATAATTTCACTTTGAATGATGAAACTTTTTTCATAGAATTACGTTTAATAATTATGAATTGAAGTAATTTATTTGAAAAAAAGAAAAAGGGAGGGGATTTTGTGAAAAGAAATAAAGTCTTTTCATTTGCCGGGGTATTTGTTCTGCTATTGGGAATCATACTTACTGGTTGTCAATCTGTTGGAGGAGTAGACATAAACAAAGCACTTATATCACAGTTAGATGTATCTACATATGAAGGTTCTGGGGAATATTCTTTCGAATTTATTGTTGATGAAAGTGTAGAACTATCAGAAGATGAGGAAAAAGTTTTAGAATATGTAAATAATGTGAAATTAGTAATCGATAATATTAAATCTGAAGATGCATTTAAACAATCTATGAAAGGATCTTTACAGTTACCTGTATTGGAAGACATTCCTTTTGAATTAGTTTTGAATCAGCATTATAGTGAACTTAATTACACATTTTTAATTGATGGTATTGAAAAACCAATTCATTTGGGATTAGATTCAATAGAAGAAATTTCTAATGAATCATTTGATTCGTTATCTGATCTTGAAGATTTTCAACAAACGAGCATAGACTTGCAAAAACTTATTGCTGATTTTATTCTTAGCAACTCACCGAACCCATCAACTGTTACGGTTGATAGTGTAGAAGAGGAAATCAATGGGGAAGATGTTGATTTAAAGAAAGTTCATATTAAAATCGATGGCAGTGAATTGCTACCTTTATTGGTAGAAACGATTCAAAACATGTTTGAAGATGAAGAGAAACTAAAGCAATTAATTACAGAATTGTATGATTTATATATGCCAATTATGGAATCTGTAATGACAGAAGAAGATCTATTGGATCCTAGCATGCAATTGATGTTAAATAAAGATCTAGCTATTGAGTACCTCTATACAACATTAATAACTGAAGTTAAACCTTTTGTAGAAGAATTAGATTCGATGTTAGAGGAATTTAATAACGATCCAATTTTAAACGCTATTTTCAGCGAAGAAAATTATTTAACATTGGATTTATACGTGGATAAAGATTTAAACATTCGCAAAGAAGCAATGGAATTAGTCATTCAACCTGAAATGGAAGAGTTTTCTGCAATTAAAGGATTTAAATTTTATGGTGAAAATGAAATGTGGAATATAGATGGAGATGTAGAAATAGACGAAATTGATACTACGAATGCAATAAACATTATGGATATAGAAAATGCTTCTTCTCCTGCGTTTTTGTTTAAAGAAATGGATAAAACATCTTCTTTATATCAATTGTTAAGTTTAATGGAACTGAATCAAATGGAAGTTTTATTGTATCCTCAGGATGATAAAGAGCTAGCGCATCTTTATGATGAGCCATTTGTAGAAAATGGAGTAACTTATGCACCATTACGTTATGTTTCTAATGAATTGGATGCTAGTGTGAAATGGGATGGAGATACTAAACAGATTAACATTGTTGACAACATAACGGGTAAAGAACTTGTTTTTGCAATTGACAACAATGAAGTGTTGGTAGATGGTGAAGCTGTTCAACTGGAAACAAACGTAATTATTATTGATGGAAAATCCTTTGTACCGCTTAGATTTATTGTAGAGAATTTAGATAGTGAAATTTATTATGACAATGATATAAAACGTATTACGATAACAAAAGAATATTAAAAAAAACAAAATAGAAAACGGGTATTGGTGATTTACACCAATACCTTTTTTTGTTTGCTTAAATCTCAATATTCAACTTAATAACTTCCTTAAATTGAATGGACATGGAGTGAATACATTGGAACTTAGAAAAAGCGATATCTGAGTTGAGAATTAATTTATGATGTCGGAGCAATTGTATTTTATTTAAAAGCAATTTGTTGGCAAATACCAGACTTTTCTGTGCAAAAGTATATAAAACAGTTAGAAAACGTGCATGAGAAAATCAAAGAGAAAGGTTTTATAGAAGCAAGGTCACATCGGTTTTTGATTGTAGCTCAGAAAGAATAGTTAAAATGAAAAAGTTGTCCTGTTATAGGGCAACTTTTTTAGCGTTGGTTGATCTTAATTCATTAGCAAATGGTATTCATAAACTACCTACTGAATTGTGATAAGATAGATTAATATAAATCATAGAGAGAAATGAATTAGGAGGGAATCATTTTGACAACAACCAAACTATATATCACCAGACACGGTCAAACAGAATGGAATTTAGAAAAAAGAATGCAGGGTCATAAAGATTCTCCATTAACTTCGTTAGGGATTCAACAAGCAGAATGGTTAGGAGAGTCATTGAATGATACAACGATTGATATTATTTATGCTAGTTCAAGTGGAAGAACAAGAAAAACAGCCGAGCTTGTTAGGAATCAAAGAGACATAGAGATTATTCAAGCAGATGTATTAAGAGAAATAAATATGGGAGAGTGGGAAGGTCAGGTAATTAGTGAACTTGAACAAAAATATCCAGAACAACACCATGCATTTTGGAAAACACCCCATTTATATGAACCAATAGGAGGAGAAAGTTTTCAAGATTTGCATAATCGGGTAATCCCGTTTGTAAAGGATATTTTATCAAAACATGAAGGGAAAACGATATTAATTGTAACTCATGGCCTTACATTAAAAACTATTATGTCTTACTTTGAAAAAAAAGAGTTGATTGATTTTTGGGATTCTCCACATATTTATCAAACTAGTCTTAGTATGGTAGAAATAGATGAACAGAATGAAGCTTTCATTCGTTTATATGGGGATACTTCTCATTATAAGGAATTGGCTTGATATAAAAATCTGTTATTTTATAAATAGTATATAGATTTTAGGTTAATAATTTTCATGAATAACCAAGTGTTTAACATTAGCACTTGGTTTTATTTATTTTGAAGACATCAAAAATCTATAGAATCAGAGTGATATTTTTTCTCTTATAAAATAATAGAGAATTTAATTTTTAAAAAGCGCTAAGTTAATATGTAAAATATCCCTTCAAAGCCAATTATATTTACTTGATTTAAATTCCACCTCATTTTATATTTAACGTTATCTTAGTGTTTTCTTAATGTTATTTTAATGTTTAATTAATATTGTAGAAGGAGAGTGGACAGATAGGGGGGGGGTTATTACATAAGAATTACTAGGAAAATATCTAAGAATATCATCTGGGAGGAATTTTTTATTCATGTTAAACAAAAGAAGTTTTCGATTTATTAATGTAATGTTAAGTTTTTTACTCATTTTTTCGTTATTGGTACCTACTGCAAATGCTGCACAGACCAATGGAGATAGACCATTACCAGTAGCAGAAAAAAAAGATAAATTAAAATTTCCTGACAAATTACCAAAAGGATCAGTTGTAGAGATACCTGAATGGCGAACAGCAAATACTAAACATTTTATTAAGGATGATGGTACGTTTGTTGCAGAAGTAAGTCAAGAAAGTATTTTTTATCAAGATAAGGAAACTAAGAAGTGGAAAGAAATTGATAATAATTTAGTACATAATTCTGAAAAGGATAAACCCAAAAAAGATAAACCGGAAAAGGGTAAACCAAAAAAAGAACTAGATTTTAAAAACAAAGCGAATAGATTTGAAGTTCAATTCACTGAATTTATTGGATCAACTTTGTTAGAAGAAGTAACAGATGTTCCAGCAACTGAAGAACCAGTAGAAGTAACTGAGCCAGTGGAGGAGCCAACAACTGAAGAACCAGTAGAGGTAACTGAGCCAGTGGAGGAGCCAACAACTGAAGAAGCAGTAGAAGTCACTGAGCCAGTGGAGGAACCAGCAACTGAAGAAGCAGTAGAAGTAACTGAGCCAGTGGAGGAGCCAGCAACTGAAGAACCAGTAGAGGTAACTGAGCCAGTAGAAGAGCCGACAACTGAAACAGTAGAAGTAACTGAGCCAGTAGAAGAGCCAACAACTGAAACAGTAGAAGTAACTGAGCCAGTAGAAGAGCCAACAACTGAAGAACCAGTAGAAGTCACTGAGCCAGTAGAAGAGCCAGCAACTGAAGAATCAGTAGAAGTAACTGAACCATCAGAGGTTCCAGTGGTTGAAGAACCAGTAGAAGTCACTGAGCCAGTAACAAATGTATATGATGAGCCGATCACTCAATTAGAAATAAAAAATGCTAGGATTGAAATGTATCCAGTTAATGCAAAGTCTAGTGTCGGTGAATTTTTAGATAATAAGATTTCATATCAACAAATTTACAAAAATACAGATTTCCTATATTATGTTGAATCTGACAAGTTAAAAGAAGAAATTATTTTACATTCTAGTGATGCTCCTACCTCTTATTCATTTGAGTTATTATTAGATAATCTTAACTATACAACATTGGAAGATGGTTCAATAGAATTTCAATATGCAGATACATCTGAATTTGCATTTATCATACCTAAACCATTTATGTTTGATGCTAAGAAAAACAAAGATTACTCTGATGCCGTAACTCAGGAAATTCGTGAAGAAGATGGCAGAGTCTTCCTTGATATTGAGGCTGATTCGAGTTGGATTCAAGACAATAAGAGAAAGTTTCCTATCGTTATAGATCCAACAATTGATGTCTCCTATAAACCATTTGATGATACGTATGTAAATAGTGCAACACCAACAACAAACTATAAATATTACGATCATGTATATGCAGGGTCATTTGAAGAAGGAACAGCGGAAGCTTACATTCGTTTTGCGCTACCTTCATTACCTGACGGAGCAAAAGTCATTCAAGCAGAAGGTTCATTATATAATTATTTGCCAAAAACAACCTCAACAACAGTTGATGTATATTCCATTAGTGAGTGGTGGCATGAAGGTGGTGTAGATTGGAACAATCGACCTCAAAAAGGTTCAGTAGTTCAATCTTTTGATGTTTCTTCCTCAGGTTGGTCAAATTTTGATTTAACTAGCTTCTTAAAAGATTGGTATGAAGGATATGAAGCAAATAATGGTATTGCATTGGTTACGAATCCGGATTCTGCAGAAGCAGTAGGTTTTACTTCAAGTAATCATAGTGATGCACCTTATCATCCAAATATGACCATTGAATATATTATAGATCCAGTAGGTATGAATCATTATTGGACCTATACGGGTGATGGTGTCATGCCGTATAAAGGAAATTTATCTTTATCTGCTATAGATTTAGCAACATCAGGACTTGGTTTTGATGTAGGTGTAGGCAGAACTTATAATAGTCGTGAAGACTCAAGAGTACCTACTTCATTATTTGGCTCCAATTGGCATTCTGTATTAGATATGAGAGTGTGGGATTTATACGGTTCTGTAACGGTGCAGGATGGAACTGGGGTACGTAAGGTATATGAAAGAACGGATGTGACTGAATATTCACCACCTGCAGGTACAACCGCTTCATTAAGTGTAGATCCAATTACAGATGATTTTTTACTAACTACTACGGATCAAACCACTTATTATTTTAGTAGATTTACAGGAGATCTTCTCCAAATAGAAGATGCAAATGGGAATGTAACAACCTTTACAGAAGACAAAAATGCAAATGAATTACGTATCACCGATGCCTCAGGTAGAGTAACAACTGTTCATTTTAAAGTAGGAGATGGCAAAGTTGATTATGTCATTGATCCTAAAGGCAGAAGGGCTCAATATGCATACAATAGTTCACATTTATTAGAATCTGTTACGGTTACAGATGGTTCTGAAACTATTACTAGTTCTTACACGTATAAATCAGGAACTTCTTTATTAGCATCAGTAACAGATGCTGAAGGCAATGTAACAAGTTATAATTATGATGAGTATGATCGCATCATAGATGTAACCAGAACACTAAATGGAGCATCCATTACAAACACATACACTTACGATACAAGTGTTTCTCCTCGTTTAGTAACAGTGGAAGGTATGAATGGAGAAAGAACTGTATATCATTCGAATGATAATGGTCATGTTGTACAGGAGGATGTTAAATTAAATGATACAGAAACAGCTACAACAGTTTATAAGTGGGATGCAAAAAACTTTTTGTATGAAATTATAAGACCAAATGATCAAACGACCAAAATTACTTATGGTAATAACGGTTTACCATTAAACATAACTACACCTGATGGGAATACGATTAATCAAAACTATGATATCGATAACAATGTAATTTCCACAAAGGATCCGTTAAATAATGTTGAAGGTATTAGTTACGATAACAATAATAATCCAACGGATATTACTGATCCAACAGGAAAAACTGTGATGATGGATTATGAGAATAATGGAAATATGGTTAGCGTCTCGGAAGCAATGAGCTTAGCCAATAACTTGGTATATAATAGTGGGCTTGAATACGGCAGTACGCCACTAGGTTGGGATACGACAAGAAGCTTACAAAGTGGTGAAGCTTTCGAAGTTAGTACGGATCAACAAGATGATGGCTATCAATCGCTTCATATGAAATCCAACAGTACTAGTGGCTTATATGGAAAAATGCAGTATTCAATGGATGTTACGCCAGAAATGACCTACAGCTTAAGTGCCAGCATGAAATTAGGAGGCAATACATCAACAGAGATGTTAGTTACATGGTATCGAAGTGATGGTACTAAGATTTCTGATGTGTCTAACCTATCAATTAGTAAATCAGGTTCATGGGGAACAGATTGGCAACGTAAATCTACTGGAATCGTTGCCCCTAATGATGCATTTAAAGCAACAGTTCAAGTAGGTATTCAAGGAACAGGGGAAGCTTGGTTTGACAATTTAATGTTTGAAACAGGTTCAGGGCGTTCAGGCAATATTTTAGTAACAAACCAAAGTTTCGATAACGACATCGATCAAACTTCTTTAGCTGATGAATGGTATCCTAGCGTAGACACTGAAGGAATTAATATTGATTATTCTGAAAAAATTCATGGGGTTGCTTCTGAAAAAATATCAGGCACTCCAAACGATTACAAATATGTTAAACAAACGTTATATTTATCTGGACCAAAAGGAACGAAATTTAATTTATCTGGATATAGTAAACCTGAGAATGTTCCATCTACTGGTGGATTTTGGGGATTACAACTAGAGTTTAAATATACAGATGGAACTTACAATTGGTTAGGGGTTACATTTGATAGAAATAAGCTAGATTGGCAGGAAATTTCAAGGGTCATCGAAGCTGAAAAAGATTTTGAATATGTTGCTGTCATACCAACATTTAATCATATGCCAGTGGATGCTAAAGCTTGGTTTGATGATGTGAAGTTCACAGTAGTAGATGTACCTTCATCAACGATATCTAAATATAATTATGTAGATAATTCATCATTTGAATATGATTATGACAATAGTGGCTGGCCTGATGGTTGGTATCGTTCATCTGGAAACGGCAATTTAACAGGACAATGGGTAGATCTAAATACTTCAAACGGAAATGTGTATACAGGAAGTCACTCATTAAAAATGGTTAATCCTACAAGTTGGGAAAGTGCAACTAGAACAGGTGAATTAGTACCATTTGATTCAAGCAAAAATTATACTGCAGTGGGTTACATTAAAACTGTAGATGTAAGTTCTTCTGCCGTTTTACTTGTACATGCCTATGATCAATCTGGAACTTGGATAGGACAAGTTGCATCAAATGAAATAACAGACTCAACAGATTGGAAAAGAGTTTCCTTAACTGTAGATTCTTCTAACTTACCTAGAGGTACTGAGAAACTTGCTGTAGGAGTGCAAATGCGAGCAGGTAGTGGAGTAGCTTATTTTGATAATATTAGATTGCAAGAGGGCGAGTTTAGAACACAAATTCAATATGATAATTCAGGTAATTATTTAAACAAAGTGACTTCTCCTAATGGAAATCAAGTAAGCATGACTCCAGAATCAACAACGGGTAATATTTTGGACATTACAGATGCATTAGGAAACAGAACTTCTTTTGAATATAATATGAGAAATCAGGTTGAGTTAGAGAAGTTCCCATATCAAGGAGCGATTAATAATAGTGTCGTTGAAAAAACAACTTCTTATCGATATGATAACAATGGGAATATATCATCCATAACAGATCCAAATTTTAACACATGGTTGTCTTTCCAATATAATGAGTTAAATCAGCTTGCAAGAATGGACGAGGATGTCACCATAAATGGAATAACACATCGTAATACATCTTTATATAATTTTGATAATTCAGGGCGATTAGAGAGAATTACTCTTCCAGGTGATCAATCCACTCAAATGGGATACGATCATGCAGGAAGATTAACGGATATGTCATTTAACAATGCTAATGGAAATCCGTCTAAACAATTTAGCTATGAGTATGATGTTAATCATAATTTAGTTGGTTTTGGTACAGATTCATCTCAATTTTCAGCTGAATTTGATGTTATGAATCGTTTAACAAAATTAATAGAGCCAAATGGAACAAACTATATTACGAACACCTATAATGATTTAGGACAACGGACAAATGTAGCAGTCACTTATGGAGCTACAACCTGGAACAATAAATACACTTATGATAGTTCCGGCCAATTAAAACAATTCCATGATGTTTCAACAAATCGGAATTCTTGGTATTTATTTAATGAAGGAAATCAATTAGTAAAAATGTATCATAGTAATGATACAGGCATGTATTTCGTTCATAATAACGAAGGTCAAGTGACTGAAGTGAGAAATGAACATGCTGGTGAAGTACTTGATAAATTCCGTTATGATTTCGATGCAAATGGTAACATCGTTAAGATATGGGATGACATGAATGCTTCTTGGGTAGAGTACACTTATGATTCCATGGGTCAGTTGTTATTAGAGAAATATTCTGATAATACAACGATTGAGTATCAATATGATGAATTAGGAAATCGTACTTTAGTTATTGAAAATGGAGTAACGAAACAATACAGTTATAATGCTGAGAAGAATCGTTTATTATCTGTAGGTAACAAAGCATATCAATACGATGCTAACGGAAATATCATTGATGATGGAACCTATACGTATGTATGGGGTGATGATCAAATGCTACAAGAAGTAAAACAAGGTGCGACTACCATAGCGCAATACAGTTACGATGCTTTAGGTAGAAGAGATACAGCAACAACGAATGGAGTTACTAAAGAATTCCATTATGATGGAGATCGTATTTCATATGTAAACCAAAGTGATGGAAAAGTGTACCGATTCACTTATGGTGGAGGAGATGCACCCATCTTTATGAGTTATCAAAATGAACAGTATTGGTATCATTATGATAAACATGGAAATGTTATTCGTATGACTGATGAGAATGGAAACTCAGTAGCACAATATGAATATGATGCTTTTGGAAATGTAACATCATTAATCGATAACGAAGTAGCTAATCTTAATCCATTCCGATATACTGGATATTATTACGAGTCTGATATTGATAAGTATTATTTAAAAGCACGTTATTATGATCCTGAAATTGGCCGTTTTCTTTCCAAAGACCCAGTATTATCATTGAATGCTTATACTTATGCTGCGAATAATCCAGTGATGTATGCAGATTATTCCGGAATGGTTCCAGTTGATATTGACGATGATGGTAACATTATAAAAGATTTTGATTCAATGTATCCTAGTAGGACTACAAACACAGGAGATACAAGTAATTCTATAACTCATGACTTAGCGAAAAACGTAGGATGGAACATAATGTATGGAGCTAGTGATGCTTTATACGGTAAGCATGTATCCGAGTCCCTAATGAAACCTAGCACATTTCAGTATCGACTTAATAAATATGGTCCCATAAAGGATGGTACAAGGGCTCCTTCAACAGCAAATAAGATTGTGGCGGGTGCTTCTAAGCTGGCAGGTCCAGCAATAGCTTTAGTTACTGCAATTGATATCATCAAAGATACTCAGAATTATGAAGGCAAAGAACTGGTGGGTGCTATTACTTTAACTATTACTGGAGCATTAGTTGGAGTTGGAGCTACTTTTGTAGCTGCAGCAGTCGCTCCTGCAGCAGTAGCCGTGGTTACTGGTGCAGTAGTGGGAACGGCTGCTGGCTGGGCTGCTGGCTGGTTTAAACGTAGATTATTTGGTTGACGAGGAGGGATGTATCTATGAGTTTTTTATTCAATAGTATGCCTCTTCCGCTCTATTTATTGATTGCATGGGGTGGCGCTATAGGTCTATCAACTTATTTTTTGAAAAATACTCATAAATATAATAAAATTATGTTGTTAGGTATATTATTATTGTCGTCTAGTTCATTTTTTGTGGGTATTTTAAGAATCATATCATCATTGGAATTATTTCAAAAATATAAAGAAAAGATTGAGATTCTTGCCATACTTGGTTTTTTAGGTATTCCATTTTTTATGATTGGAAGTTATATTCAAGTGAAGGATGACCCAGAAAAAAGGAAAATAGTAATTTTTGGCTTAGGATTGCTTATACTTGCTTGTATTACTTTTACAATATCGGTTGCAATTGCATTTTTGGGGAAATAGAAGAGTTTGATACGCTCAGTTTAAGGTATTATAAGATAATGAGTGAGATAGTAATAGTAACTAATTAAATTTAACTACTTAGAGATCGACTAATAGAGTCGGTCTCTTTTTTGTTTGCGAGGCATGTTGCCGAGCCGATGGCTTGAAAGAAAGCCTATCACCTAGCTAATTGGGAAGAAAGCTGTAAGCAAGGGCGTCTTTGGTGACAAAGGGGTCTGAAGGAAGCTGATGGCGGTTATTGGAACGGGACGCAAGTGAACCAGTGATGGTAGATGTGGTGGATAATCTTCCGAAAAGTAGGGACGTCCAAATAATTAGCTTAGCCACATGTGTTGGGATGGTCATTTTAATAACAGGCGGAGCAACTTAACCTCGGTGTACTGTACTTTAATACATGCTTGCTAGGGCAGACATATACATTTTTTTCAGGATCAAATTTAAATCTCCACTTTTTAATCAATCCTTTTACAGGAGTGTAGGACCGATGTCCAATGACTGCAAAGATCTTTTTATCATTTAATTTCTTGCATATCGGTGTGGTTAAATACCCAGCGTCTAAGGCGACTGCCTCTAGGGTTTCTTTAAAATTGAATTTCTCCATTTGATGTTCTAAGCGTTCCATGTAAGGCACGGAATCATGGACATTCCCAGCTGTAAGATGTACATCTGTAATGACATTGTATTTATGATCTACCGTTCGATGATCAAGATAAAAGAACCCTTCTGGCTTTCCGTCCCTTACCATATATCCACTCTCTTTATCTGTGGTGCTCACTTTTGTTTTCTTAGTTTCTATCACTTCCTTCCGTGGTTTCAAAGCTTTTTTCCATGGGATTCTCGATCTTTCTGTACCGCTTTCTCTAATTCATTCAGATAACTTTTCGTACTTTTCGTGACTTCTTGTTTGGTATATTTTCGCTTATTTGCATTTGCTTTTAAATGAGTAGAATCTGTAATGAGTACACGTCCTGCAACCATACGATGCTCTATGGCTTGAAACACAATACGATCAAATATTTCTTGAAACATCTGACTTCCCTTAAGGCGTTGTCTTTGTAAACTAATGGTACTATGATCAGGAACACGATCGGTTAACCCGAGCCCTAAATACCATCGATATGCAATGTTCATTTGAACTTCACGCTCCAATTGACGTTCAGAGCGTATACCATATAAATAACCAATGAACATCATTTTGAAAAGAACAATAGGATCAACGGAAGGACGACCGTTATTTTCACAATAGTAGGGTTTGACTAAGTCAATAATAAAAGAAAAATCAATATGCTTATCTATTTTGCGTAAAAGATTATTTTGAGGAACAAGCTCTTCAATACAAACAAATTCATATGTATTTTGTGAGTGAGATTCAGAACGAAGCATGAGATCACCGCCTAATGTTATTTACTATATTATAACATATTACAGCGGTAAATTCTTAAAGTAATTGAATGAAAATACACCTGTTGAGGTTTCTCAACAGGCTGCAGAAAAGAGATCGACTATTAGAGTCGGTCTCTTTTCTTTCTTATTGGTTAACTTGAAAGTATGGATATTACTTGAAATGATAATGGAACGACAGTTTCACAATATGAATATGATGCTTTTGGAAATGTAACATCATTAATCGATAATGAAATAGCTAATCTAAACCCATTCCGATATACTGGATATTATTACGAGTCTGATATCGATAAATATTATTTAAAAGCACGTTATTATGATCCTGAAATTGGACGTTTTCTTTCTAAGGACCCAGTGTTATCTTTAAATGCTTACACTTATGCTGCGAATAATCCAGTGATGTATGCAGATTATTCAGGAATGGTTCCTGTTGATATTGACGATGATGGTAACATTATAAAAGATTTTGATTCAATGTATCCTAGTAGAACTACGAATAGTAGTACAACTACAAAAAGCACTTCTTTTACTACTAATTTAGCAATAAACGGTATAAATGGAACTGCAGATGCTTTATTCGGTAATTATTTAGCTCAGGAGCTATTGAAAAATAAGCCGATTCCTTATCAATTGCATAAGTATAGTCCCATAAGGGATGGTGTGAGGTATCCCTCGACAGCGAAAAAGATTGTGGCGGGGGCTACTAAGGTGTCAGGTCCAGTATTATTAGGTCTTACGGGATATCAAATCTACAATGATTTTCAGGATTACGAAGGCAATGATCGGTGGTAGGCTGCAGGTATAACCACTTTAGGAACAGGAATTGTAGTTGGGGGGGCTGCTGTCGCTGTAGGTTTTGGCGCTCCTGTAATTGCTGTTGTTGGTGGTGGTATAGCATTAGGGACAGGTGTAAGCATAGGTGTTGATTGGGTTAAACGTAAATTATTTGATTGATGAGGAGTGATGTGTCAATGAGTTTATTATTTAATAGTATGCCCCTACCGCTATACTTATTTATTGCATGGGGTAGTGCTATAGGATTAGCAACTTATTATTTGAAAAATACTCATAAATATTATAAAACTATATTGTTAAGTATGTTATTAATTTCGTCTTCCGCATTTTTTGCGGGTATTTTCAAAATCACATCAGATTTGGAATTATTTCCAAACTATATAGATATAATTGAAATTCTTGCCTTACCTGGTTTATTGGGCGTACCATTATTTATGATTGGTGGTTATATGCAAGTGAAGGATGACCCATACAGAAGGAAAATAGTAATCTATAGCTCAGGATTGGTAGCTTTTTGTATCATTGGTATTATAACAATTACTGTTTTAGTGTTATTGGGAAAATAGAAGCGTTTGATGTGACCAACTTAAAGGATTATAAGATAATGAGCGAGATAGAATGATTGACTAATTAAATTTAACTATTTAGAGATCGACTAGTAGAGTCGGTCTCTTTTTCTGAAATTGGACGTTTTCTTTCTAAGGACCCAGTATTATCTTTGAATGCTTACAGTTATACTGCGAATAATCCAGTGATGTATGCAGATCATACAGGGATGGTTCATTGACGATGATGGTAATTTATAAAAGATTTTTGATTCAATGTATAATCGTTCAAACGAGTGGCATCAAGATGTTGATTGGATTGGATCTGGTATTAATGGTGGAGTAGCTGGTATAGGAGGATATACTCAAAACTATGAACAATATAGATCTTACTATGAACCAAGACCCGATCCCTATTATCTAAATGACTCTGAATCCTATAAGAAGTACGAAGTAAGATACAAGCCATATTTAGCGGTTGGTCCAAAAGTTGGAGTATTCGGATACGCTTATACTGGTGTAACCAGCGGTGTGGATATTGTTAGAGATAAGGAGTTAATGGATGGCCAAAAATGGATAAAAGGTGGAATTAAGGTAGTTGGCGTTGGACTGACTGCAGCAGGCACTACTTTATCTACAATTGTAGGTGCAGGGATCGGAGGATCAATCAGCTTTGGTGCTGGCGCTGCTCCTGGAGGAGCTATAGGTGGGACAATTGGAGGAGTAGTTTCAGCTGGGATTGTTTCATGAGGTGAAAATAAGATTTTTGGTTGGTTAGGAAAACCGTATGCATGGATTTGGGCAGCTAGTGAAATGGATAGAGCATCAGAGAAAGGAAAACAACAAGCAGCATGTCATTTTAAGGGTAGAACCTACAGGTCATTTCTGGTTTAGCCTAGCGTATTTCCTTAAAGCGAAAGGATACGATTTTGTTGTTGTAAATCCGATGCATTACTGGGAAGGGTAATGTTGAAACCCTAGGAAATTATTATGAGCCTAAATATCCTTGGTTGAAATATCCAGCAGCCGTCTTTTCATATGGTTTAACTGCAACTGATGTAACATTGACTATGTTAGATAAGGATCTTCCATTATACAAAAGACCTGTAAAATCTGCTATTATCTTAGGTGGATCCTATGTTAGTTATAAAGCTGGTCAACTTGGAGGAAGAGCTGGAATTGCTTTATGTGGTAGAAATCCTCTACGTGCGCTTCAATGTGGTACTGCAGGTGCTGCAGGTGCTGGCGCAGGAGCCACATTCCTAGTTTCAAAGTTTCAAAATAAACTATATGATTGGTTTAACTTAAATTAGGAGGAATAATATGAAGACTGAATTTTATATGAAATCAACAGTAATGTATTTTTTTTTAGGATTATTGATCCCTGGAATAATATTTATGATATTCGGTACTTCGTCTTGGTGGATAAATACAATATTAATAATTAGTGGTATTGGTATAATTATAATGGTTGGTGCATTGTTTATTAAATTGCATAAAATAGAAATAGAAGAAGATTATTTTATATATTATGACAATAGATTTAAAGAACCGACAGACAAATGGAAGTGGAGTGATATTACAGAAATTAAATTAAACAAAAAAGTAATTTTAATTGTAAATAACAATGATCAAAAAAATAGTCTAAGATTAGACTTTTTATTCTGGGACAAAGTTTTAATAGACGAGATAGAACGACGTGCTATAAATGCATCAAAAACGTATAACGACTAGTGTTTACTTCTCTGAGGGGTTCATATTTCTTGAACCTAATTTAAAAGAAATTTTAGAAACAAGAAGACTAATGCAGCGTACCCCAAACTTATACAAAAGAGAGCCTCCACAAGATGATATTTATATTCATTTAACGGTTATTTATGATAGCCGTCTTTTATTGTACATATGATATCTACTCTTGATTATTTTCTTTTCCTTGATATGATTTATTTCCCTTTATTCCGTAATCGAAAAGCAGCATGTTTCATTTATAGAAATAAGGACAACACCTTGGTATCCTAACTCCTTTAAACTTTCCCAACCCGTGCCCCTCGTAATGTCAGAACTAATCTTAGAACTTTTTTAGGATAAGCAACCCATAAAAAAGCATCTTTTTTAATGAAGGAATGATTTTAGGTATATATTTTTTAATTCCTCTAATTGTTAGCTAAACGTTATAAACCAGATTTATTATAATGAACTTAGTGAAAAAATGAATAGCTTTTTAAGTGGATTAATACATATTATTAACCCACTTAAAAAGGAATGATCAACTTTGATTACAGAAAGTAAAATCATTCAAGAAATAAAAAAACGTACAGAAAATTTAAAGGAAAATCAATCTCCAAATGGCGCATGGCATTACTGTTTTCAAGATGGTGTGATGTTTGATGCATTTATGATTATGACCATGCGAGCAATCCAGCATCAAGACGAAAAGTTTATACGTTCAGTCACTGAATATATAGTAGATAAACAAGAGAGTAACGGAGCATGGAAGCATTATAAAGATGAAGCTCCAGGAAATATCACTGCTTCTGTTTCAGCTTACAATGCTTTGCTTTTTTCAGGTTACTTTAAGAAAACCGATCCAAATATGAAAAAAGCAGAAAAGCAAATCCTCGCTATGGGTGGATTAAGGAAAGCTCATTTTTTGGTTAAAGCATTACTAGCAGTTAATGGGCAATATCCTTGGCCAAAACCTTTTCCAATCCCAATCACTTTCATGTTACTACCAACAAAATTCCCATTGAATTTTTTTGATTTAAGTAGTTATGCAAGAGTATATTTAGCACCAAGCATGATTGTAGGCAATTTAAATTATTCAATAAAATCCGAACATACCCCAGATATATCTCATTTAATGGCACCTTCTACTTCTGCTGATGTTCAAAGGTCTCAAACTGAATACAAAGACGTCATCTCTTTAAGAAATTACATTGAAGATGAAGTTAAAAGACAATATAAACTTTCATGTTTACTTCAAAGTAAAGCTTATAAAAAAACAAAAAAGTTTATGTTACAAAGATTAGAGTCAGATGGTACCTTATACAATTATACAAGTGCAACTTGTTTAATGATATATAGCTTCTTAGCACTTGGTTATAATCGGTCACATCCATTGATAAATAATGCAATAAATTCAATGAAAGCTTACACGTGTGATTTTAATGGTAAAAAACATGTGGAAAATTCACCTTCTCAAATTTGGGATACTGCGCTTATATCCTATAGTTTGCAAGAAGCAGGTGTTCCTTTTGAAGAATCTAGTATAAAAAACTCAATTAATTACTTAGAGGGTCAACAACAACGCATAAAGAGTGATTGGGCGATTCATAATCCAGATGGAAAACCTGGAGGCTGGGGTTTTACAGAGGGCAATACGAAAAATCCAGACATTGATGATACAACTGCTGTATTAAGAGCAATGTATGAAACATCAAAACATGATAAAAAAATTCTTCAAGCATGGAATCGTGGTTTAAATTGGATTCTATCTATGCAAAATGATGATGGTGGGTGGCCTGCATTTGAGAAAAATGTAGATAAAAAAATATTTACTATATTGCCTGTTGATCATGTCGAAGATGGGGCACTGGATGCCTCCAGTGCAGATTTAACTGGAAGGACATTAGAGTTACTTGGAAATTATGCAAATTTAAAAAAAGATCACCCTCAAGTAAAAGCGGCTATAAATTGGTTAAAAAGAAATCAACAATCTGATGGTTCATGGTATGGGAAATGGGGTATTTGTTACATTTATGGTACTTGGTCGGCCATCACAGGATTATTAGCAGTTGGAGTCGAAGTTAAAGATCCAATCATACAAAAGGCAAAACGTTGGTTGTATTCAATCCAAAATAATGATGGGGGATGGGGGGAATCGTGTTCAAGTAACATTTTGAAAAAGTATGTGAGACTTAGTTTTAGCATAACAACTCAGTCAGCTTGGGTTATGGACGCCTTAATTGCTATAGAGGATGAGCCTACAAAAGAAATGAAACGAGGGCTCCAATTTATAGTAGAAAACAAAAAAAATCTGGATTATCCAACTGGTGCAGGATTTCCAGACTTATCGTACATTTATTATCATAGTTACAATCATATATTCCCATTATTAACATTAAGTCATTACTCTAAAAAGTATATAGAGATATAAAATTGATGATTAAAAAGGGAATTTGATTTTTATTTGACTTACCTTATAGTTATTATTAAATCTATTTTCTCTCAATTCCTTGAACTATGGAATCAGGAACTTCCTGTAAGCTTTTTAATGTATAGAATATATTTTTGGGCTTGATATTTAATTCAACAATGTTATATTTCCATTCAGTTTCACAAGGGATATGGATTGTATTGAGTCCAATTTGTAAACTAGGTTTAACATCTGTTCTTAAGGAATTGCCTATCATCCAAGTTTCATCAACTTTTAATTGCTCTTTAAATACAATATTCTTTAGAGCTTGTAATGTTTTATGTTTTGTTATATAAATACGTTCTCCAAAAAAGTCCTCTAATCCTAAGTGTTTTATTTTCTTATATTGGATAGAGTTTTCCCCACCTGTATATAAATGAAGATGATGCCCATCTCCTTGTAATCTATCCAACGTTTCATACATATTTGGATAAGCTTCTACATCTTGACTATATACGGTTTCCCCTAATTCTTTCAGTAATGTTACTTTAGTTTTGTCTATTTTTTTAACAATGAGTTTACAGAAAAATTTATAAGTTCTTACTAGAGACAGAGGGAAATGTTCAGCTGAGAAACCATACTTTTCAACTAAATGAATGTCTATTTCTAGTTGTTTTTCTTTTATTTGTTGTTTTGTGATTCCATCCTCACCAAACCAATCGTTCATCAATTCTATAAACGTGTCCAAGACTTTTTTATAATATTTATTACAATGAATTAATGTATCATCAAGATCAAATAAAATGGACTGATTCCTCATCTTTTTCCTCCTAACCTCCATTTGGTTTAAAAACTATCATAACATATTCTCAATGTTAATGTATATTTATTTTCAAATTATTTGAGTTTTATTAAATTAGTATTAATTATGATATAGGATATTTATAATTTGTTGTCAATGTCGTACTAAATATTTTTTAGAATTTTCATAAAATAATGAAAATTAGATTGAATAATTATACAATTTATCGTAATATGTTAGTTATAACAAACTACAGTAAATGATATGTTTATTTTCCTTAAGTGTAGTCTATTAATTCAATGATAGGAAATCAGATTCTCTAATGATTGCATGATTGTTGTTTTTAGTATTATGTAAGGGCTTTCATGGAAGGGGGGTCAGTTTAATCAAATTAAATATAGACAATAAAGGGGAGGAAGATGAATGATAGAGTCCAAAAGAATTACTTTATTTAGTTTTATAATTTGTCTTTTATTCATCATTTTAATTTCAATGAGTGTATTCTCTACTACAGAGGTAAGTGCACAAGAACGAGAAGGATATAAAATGATCGATCGAGGGACCTATAAGGTATATGTCCCTAAAGAAACAGTAGACACACAATCTAGTTTGGAACCTTCTAATTTAAAATCTTTTAATTTAAGTAATAATGTTGAAAGTGGAACTAGTACGGTAACGAATAGTGAGAGTGAAGTTGGTTACTTAGAACCTGAACTTAACATTCCAGCTTTAGGTGATCGGGATCCAGTCCCAAAAACCACCTACGATAATAGAACCTCTTTTCGTGATATAGAGCCTGAGAGGTATATACCCGTTAATTTAAATATAAATTCAAAATATTACAAAAATGATCTGTTGCTAAGTGAGTTAAATGCTGCATTAGATGACAAAGACCCTTTTGTGGATACGTTTTTAGGAATATATAATCCTGATACAGGAGAAGTAAGTAATTACTTTCCAATAAAGCCAACTTCGAATAAGTTGACTCTTCTTTTAAATAAACATTCATACTTTGCCGAAAACCTTACGTTAGATGTGGAAGAATGGTGGGAAGTAGACCCGAAGTATGCTAATAGTGGATATTCAAGAACGGGAGAGACACACATTAAGGGGATCAAAAGAGATGTTGGTGTTACACAATCCATGGAAACTTCAGTGGCAATGACACATGGAACTGGAGTAGATTTATCTTTTTCAGAGGGTGGGAAATTAGGAACACCCATTGGAGAAATGAATTGGGAAGTAGGTGTTACATTTAACTATAATTTTGCTCACACAAGCAGCCGTGCGTTTTCAAGAACAATGTACAGTTCCTATCATGATGAATTCACAGTGGATTTTGGCGGTCTTTACCCTAAGTCTTCATACAAGTGGGCTGTATATGATTTAATGACAAGAACAAAAATAAATTATTCAAGTGGAGACCATTTTGATGAACTAGATGATACTTTAAAAAACGATATAGATAATTTAGGGCTTACACTGGATATGAGTTCTTATATGGTGACCATTAGGAATTTACATTACGCGACGATGGCAGTCCCTATTTATGAACAAGATTCAGCTATACAAGAGCCTACTGATTTAACAGCAACGCAAGATTTTCAAAACATAACCATCACACTGAATTGGGACGCAGTACCTGCAGACAAAATAGATACGTCTGAGACTGTACAAAATGATGACACGGTTGCGGGTTACTATATTTATAAAAATGGGAACCTCGCTGCAACGATTCATAATCCATCAAGAACAAGTTGGGTTGACCAAAATGTAGAGGTTGGACTAACCAATACGTATTATCTCAAATCGTTTAGTAATTATAAAGAAAATACTCATTTATATTATTATAAAAAAATTTCACTTCCTAGTAATGTGGTAACTGAAAAAGTGGAACTAAATGCAGCACAATTTAAAAATATGGTCATTGGCTGTTCCATTCCATTTACTTTGACAGACAATCAGATTTCTGCCGGAGAAAGAACATATTACATCCTATATATTGGGAATCCAGCTGTAGGTGGAATAGAAGTGGGTAAATTTGAAGGAAAGGAGAATGGTGTAAACATCACTCCTGAGCTATATGACTTGTTAAAAGAAAACACCAATAAAGAATTTTATATCGTAAAAGAAGTTCTATATAATGGCGAAACTATTCGCTCCTCACCTGTAAAAATGCCTGGTAAATACTTTACAGTGACAGAAACTGCATTTCTGTTTTCAAAAGCTGGATTCAATGGGGATTGTGTTACAGTAGGTAAAACCGTACGTGGAGAAGCAACAAATTTAAATAGTTCAAGTTATAACTTTGATAATAAGTTGTCCTCTATGTTAGTGCAAGGAAATCTAGTCGTTCATCTAAACGATGACTTAAAACTTAATGGGTTTAGTCAAAGCTTTTTTACAGATGAGGATGGATTTGCTTATGTTCGTGACTTTAAGGATAAGATTATAGGAGCGAATACTGTATCTTCCCTTATCATTAGAGATAAGGTTGATGCCGTCTATTTCTTTTCAGGACCAGATTTTACTGGAACTATGAAATATGGTCGTAACAATACAGAATGGTGGGCTCATCAAGCCTCAACTGGTATTTTTAAAGACAATGATATATCTTCAGTGAAAGTTGTTGGTCCATATGCAGTTGTTCTCTTTGACAATAATAACTATTCAGGAGGAAATTTTTTAATAAAAGAGGACTATGGGGATCCCAATTTAGCTAGTATGGATAATAGAACTTCATCATATATTGTATACCATGGTGAGGGTGTATGGTTATTTGATTACCAAACGTATAGAGGAAATTATAAACGTTTCCTACCGGTTGATGCTAATACTCCTTATAATTGTCGTCATAGTTCTAATGAATGTGGATTTCCTGGTGATACTTTATCCTCTGTATTAGTGATTGGAGACTACGGCGTCACATTATATGAACACCCGGATTATAGAGGAAGAGTACAAGCAGTGAAAACCTTTGATCAATATTCGGGAAGTACTGGAGATGTAGGAGATAATCTAATGTCATCATTTAGAGTATTTCCAAAAGGTGTTTATTTAGGGCAAGATTTTAATTTTAAACCTGGACCTTCAGTTCTAGTAAAAGACCCAGGAAATTATAGTTTTGTAGAAAAGATAGGACTTCAAGATAATTCACTAAGTTCAATCTTTATTGTTGGTGATTATAAAGTAACCCTATACGCAGATCCTGTTTTTAAAGGAAATAGTTTAGAGATGTATGGCTGGCTTGGAGATTTTAGGAGTCATCCGATTGGGAATGATACAGTCAGTTCTTTAAAAATTGAAGAATATTAAATAGAAGAAATAAATAAGAGGAGCAGTTTCAAATAGTGAAATGTTACATTCATTTATGAGAACTGCTCCTCTTTTTTTAGAAATAACCTCCTTAGTTCAGTCTATGAAATCAAACATACAAAAAGGAGTATACCAAAATAAAAGTGTAGTTGTTATAAAAAAATGTAAGGGTTTTCATAGATAGGGGGGATTAATTAGTTTAATATTATTTAATCTATTTTACAGAAGGATAGGGGAGGGAATGTGAATGATAGAGTTCAAAAAGAATTATTTAACTGGTTTTATGATTCGTATCATGTTTTTTATCATTTTAATTTCAATGAGTGTATTCTCTACTACAATGGTAAATGCAGAAGAACGAGAAGGATATATTATGTTTGATAGAGTCACTCATCAGGTATATTATCCTGAGGAAACAGTAGAAAACGAATCTAATTTAAAATCATCTATAGATCCAAAGTCTACAATTTCAAAATCTACCAATTTAAGCAATGTAGAAGGTGGGAGCAGTTCAGAGCCTTACCTAGAACCTGAATTAAACATTCCAGCTGTTAAAGCCACTGAGCCATTGCCACTTAAAACTTATGAAAATAGAACTTCTTTTCAAGGCATAGAGCCTGTAAACTATATACCCGTTAAATTCAAAGTCGATCGTGATTATTTCCCTAATAATGATATGATGCTAAAGGTTTTAAATGATGCATTAAATGATCAGGATCCAAATGTCATTACGTTTATTGGTGTTTATGATCCAGTAACAGAATCTGTAACTAATTACTTCCCTTTGAATGCACCTGATGAGATCATTCTTTTGTTAAATAAAGATTCATACTTTGCTGAAGGTCTTACCTTAGATGTTGAAGAATGGTGGGAAACAGAGGCAGGTAATTATGGGAATTCAGGTGGATCTCCGGTAACGAAAACGATTAATAGAACTTTTGGTATACAAGATTCAAAGCAAGATTCAACGATGATCACCCATGGAACTGGAGTAGACTTAAGTCTTGGATTTAAAATTGAAAAAAATGCTATGGTAATAAAAAAGACTTTTGAATTTGGTACTACAGTTAATTATAACTATTCTAATTCAAGTACAACTGCATTTACTAGAACATACCACTCGTCTAGAACCGATTCATTCCAAGTACAATTTGGAACCAAATATCCAGGTACTGCTTATAAATGGGCAGTGTACGATCTAGTGACACGAACGAAAGTGAATTATTCAAATGCACCTCATTTCAGTGAATTAGATGATGCTTTTAAAAATATCAATAATTACGGACTTACACCTGATATTAGCTATACACCTGATGTTGAGAGCTATCATCTTTCTGATATGAAGAATGCAGTATACTCCGTTGTAGAAGTACCAATTTATGATCAGGATAATGATCTATCAAAGCCGAATCATTTAACGGCTACTCAAGATTTCCAAAACTTAACGATCACACTGAACTGGGAGGCAGTATCGGAAGATAAAATAGCGCAAGAGAGTGATTTCAATAATGGAAAGGTAGCAGGTTACTTTGTTTATAAAAATGATCATCTTGCTGCAACTATTTTTGACCCAACGAGAACAAGTTGGACTGACCTTAATGTCGAGCCTAGAAAAGAGAATACGTATTATCTCCGATCGTTTAGTAATAACCAATATGTGAGTACTAAACAATTCTACAGACAGATTTCACCTAACACGAATGTAGTGACCGAAACGGTAGAATTAGATGCTGCAGAATTTAGTCGGTTGGTCGTTGGTTGCTCCATTCCATTTACTTTGACAGATAATCAAGAGCCTGCAGGGGAAGGCACGTATTATATTTTATATATTGGAAACCCAGCTACAGGTGGAGAAGAAGTGGGTAGATTTGTAGGAAAAGAGAATGCTATAAACCTCTCACCAGAGTTATATGACCTCTTAAAAGAAAACACAGATGAAGAATTTTATGTTGTGAAAGAAGTCCTATATAATGAGGGTACCATCCGTTCCTCAGCTGTGAGAATGCCTGGTCAACATTTTACAGTGACCGAAACTGCATTTTTGTTTTCAGAAGCAGGTTTTAATGGCGATTGTGTTACGGTAAGTAAGACGAGTGACTGGAGAAATAATACTAATTTAAATACCTCAATCAATTTTGATAACAGGTTGTCATCGATGTTAGTGCAAGGAAATGTATTGGTGTACCTATTTGGAGACTTAGACGGTCTAGGAAATAAGCAAACATTTTTCACGGATGAGAATGGTTATGCTTATGTTCGCGACTTTAACGATGAACTTATAGGCTCGAATATCGTATCTTCTATAAGGGTAATGGAAAAGAAAGCAGGAGTCTATCTGTTTACAGGCCCAGATTATTATGGTCGAAGTAGCCATTTTGCTACGTCGGATAAAATAGATATAAGATATAATGATCCTGGTATGTGGCAAAACAGTGACGAAGTATCATCTGTAAAAGTAATTGGACCTTATGCATATGTTGGATATGAGCATGGCAATTATTCAGGAAAACTGGCTATAATTAAAGAGGGTTATGACGGAAGAAATTTAGGTAGTATGGGTATGGATAATCGAGTGTCATCAATGTCAGTAATACATGGTGAAGGTGTATGGTTCTTTGATGGTATTAATTTTGGAGGGAATCATAAACGTCTCAAACCAAACTCTATTTATAATTGTAGTTGGTCAGCGGATTGTGGAATTCCTAACGATACTTTATCTTCTGTATTAGTGATTGGAGACTATGGAGTTGGAATGTTTCTTCACAGAAATTATAGTGGATTTATGTATCCAACAAGACATCATATAAGTGATATGGAAAATTCTAGTGGATTAGGAGATAATAATATGTCATCATTTAGAATATTTCCAAAAGGAGTCTATTTAGGAGATAAGAATCATTTATTTGTGGGTGGAGTCGAAAGGCATGTAACCACTCCAGGAGAATATAGATTCATAGAGCAATTAGGTTTTCCAGATAATAAACTAAGTGCAATGTTTGTTATCGGTGATTATAGAGTAACCCTATACAGAGATCCTATTTTTAGAGGGGGGAGTACAGTAGCTACTGACGGTTGGTATGATGGGCATCTTGGTAATCAAGCCGTAGGGGAAAATGATGCCAGTTCCATTATAATTGAAGAATATTAAAATATAGTAAATGAATAAAAGGAGTAGTCCTATTAGTGAAATGTTTAATTATCACTAAAGGGACTGCTCCTCTTTATTTATTTCTGACCCCTATTATAAGTAAACCTACAATTTTTTATGATTTCTTTTCATGAGAATAACGTTTTTCTAGGCGAAAGCATATTATATTCTTATCCTGCATTTCACATTTCAGTATAATCGATTGTGGGCTGTAGGTGCTTAAATAATCAGTTAATAATGAGAAGACATAGAGCTTTCATGGAAAGAAGATTTATTTTTTACTTAAAAGGAAGGTGATTATATGGGAAGAAAGATGTTTATATTATTGTTGATTTCAGCTTTATCTTTTGGAACCATTCTAAGTGCATGTGGGAATAATGAGGATGATCCAACTAAACTTCGTGTAGGAGAAGTAACAAGATCCATATTTTATGCTCCCCAATATGTAGCATTATCTCAAGGATTTTTTGAAGATGAAGGCTTAGAAGTAGAGCTAATTACTACATGGGGTGGAGACAAGACAATGACTACACTGCTTGCAAATGGAATTGATATTGCTTTAGTTGGTTCAGAAACCTCAATATATGTTTATCAGCAAGGCTCAGATGATCCTGTCATTAATTTTGCTCAGTTAACTCAAACTGACGGAAGTTTTTTAGTGTCGAGAGATCCTCTTAGTTCATTTAGTTGGAATCTTTTAAAAGGAAGTACATTTTTAGGGCAGAGAAAAGGCGGGATGCCTCAAATGGCTGGAGAGTTTGCTCTGAAGAAACATGGTATTGACCCTCACAATGATATGGAGTTAATTCAAAATATTGAGTTTGCTAATATTGCTTCAGCATTTGCCTCTGGAACAGGTGATTTTGTGCAATTATTTGAACCAACAGCGACTGTTTTTGAACAAGAAGGAACGGGATATGTCATTGCTTCATTTGGTATTGAAAGCGGCCATTTACCTTACACCGTTTATATGAGTAAGGAAAGTTTTATTAAAAACAACAAAGATGCTGTTCAAAAATACACGAATGCAATTCACAAGGCACAAAAGTGGGTAGAAACTAACAGTGTAAAACAAATTAAGGATGCAATCTCTCCATTTTTCGAGGATATTGATGAGGAGATTATTGAATTAGTTATTGATCGTTATAGAGCTCAAGGATCATATGCAACAGATCCTATAGTAGATGAAAATGAATGGAATAATTTGTTAGATGTTATGGTAGAGGCTGGGGAACTTGAAGAAAGAGCATCACATCAAATTTTAGTTGATAATTCTTTTGCTGAAAAAGCAATTAAAAGTCTAGAGTAATAGAGGGATGAGATGAATGAATCACGCTGTAAAATTAATCGGTGTCTCACATGTGTATGTTTCTGAACAACAGGCACTTCTAGCAGTTGAAAATATTGATCTTTCTATTGAACCAGGAGAGTTTGTAAGTTTTGTGGGTCCTAGTGGCTGTGGCAAAACAACGATTTTATCCATTTTAGCAGGTTTAATTAAACCTTCTCAGGGCAGCGTGTCAATTTTTAATCAAGAAATATCAGGTCCCTCAAATAGAATGGGTTATATGCTTCAACATGATTATTTGTTTCCTTGGAGGACGATATTAAACAATGCTCTAATTGGCTTAGAAATAATGAAACAATTAAATGCTGAGACAAAATCTCATACGATGTATTTGTTAAATGAAATGGGGTTATCAGAAACATTTCATTTGTATCCTGATCAGTTATCTGGTGGAATGAGACAAAGAGTCGCACTAGTAAGGACATTAGCAACTCAACCAGATATCTTATTGCTAGACGAACCATTCTCAGCTCTCGATTATCAAACTAAATTAAAATTAGAAGATTTAGTTTTTGAAACCTTAAAAACTCACAATAAAACTGCGATATTAGTGACCCATGATATTTCTGAAGCTGTAGCGATGAGCGATAGAGTTGTAATTTTAAATCGGAACCCTGGAAGAATTCATAAAATAATTAAAATACCAGATGCAATTAGAAGTATGCTACCTTTTCAAACTAGAGAAGAAGAAGACTTTAGAAGGCTGTTCAATGAGATTTGGCATGAGTTAGAAAATATAGGAGATAAGGGTGATCGCTTTGATGCAGAGAAATTCTGATCCAAGTTCACTTGTAAATAAGATTCAACATAATTTTGCCATAAAACAAAAAAAAGAAAAGCGGATGATTTTTGTTGTACAACTGTTAATTTTGTTATCCTTTCTTAGTTTATGGGAAGTTGCAGGACGTTTTAAATGGGTGGATGTATTGCTATTTAGTTATCCAAGCAAAATTTTAAAACTATTATATATGAAGCTAATTGATGGTTCTTTGTTACCTCATATAAGTACAACATTAATTGAAACAGTGATTGGATTTTTGTTAGGAACTATATGTGGTACTTTACTTGCTGTTATCATTTGGAGTTCTAAAATTCTTGAAAAAGTTCTAGATCCTTTTTTAGTTGTATTAAATAGTATGCCTAAAATAGCGTTAGGTCCACTTTTTATTGTAGGTTTAGGACCAGGGTATTTATCAATTATTGCAATGACGCTTGCAATCACAGTTATCATTACAACCTTAGTTATATTAAATAGCTTTAAGGAAATTGATTCAAATTATATAAAAGTAGTACGGATCTTTGGTGCTAGTAAAAGTGAAACATTTAGGAAGGTTATTTTACCTGCTTCTTTTCCGACCATAGTATCAACATTAAAGGTTAATGTAGGATTAGCATGGATAGGGTCCATCGTTGGCGAATTCTTAGTATCTCAACAAGGACTAGGTTATTTGATTATATATGGATTTCAAGTTTTTAATTTCACATTAGTAATGGGCAGTTTATTTATTATTGCCTTTTTTGCAACGATAATGTATCAAGGTGTAGCTTATCTAGAGATGAGACTAAATAAATAAAAAATCTGAGAACAAAGTATATTATTACTACAGGAAAAAAAGATTTAAAAAAATGCTTGCAATTAATCGATAGCATGTGATATATTATTCAAGTCGCCGCTGAAATGGACGACATGGAATAATAAAAAAGTGCTTGACAATAAATAAGGATTTGTTGTATGATGAATAAGTCGCTCTCAAACAAAGAACGACAACAACAAATATTCTTTGCACCTTGAAAACTGAATAACGAGTGAACTTACGGAGACTTGAAATTTTTCAGGAATCCAAACAAATAGCTCAAAAGTTTTAAACTTTTGGGAACCCGGATATAACATGTAACAAAGAATGAGCCAAGCGCTCTAACATAGTTGTGATCGAGAGATTGCAACCTTTAATGGAGAGTTTGATCCTGGCTCAGGACGAACGCTGGCGGCGTGCCTAATACATGCAAGTCGAACGAAGAGATTAAAAAGCTTGCTTTTTAATGTTCTTAGTGGCGGACGGGTGAGTAACACGTAGGTAACCTGCCTATAAGCCTGGGATAACTAGTGGAAACATTAGCTAATACCGGATAAGGTCGTTTCATCGCATGATGAGATGAAGAAAGAGGGTGTAAGCTCTCGCTTAGAGATGGACCTGCGGCGCATTAGCTAGTTGGTGAGGTAAGGGCTCACCAAGGCGACGATGCGTAGCCGACCTGAGAGGGTGATCGGCCACACTGGGACTGAGACACGGCCCAGACTCCTACGGGAGGCAGCAGTAGGGAATCTTCCGCAATGGACGAAAGTCTGACGGAGCAACGCCGCGTGAGTGAAGAAGGTTTTCGGATCGTAAAGCTCTGTTGCCAGGGAAGAGAAGGCAGATGTTAACTGCATTTGCTTAGACGGTACCTGAGAAGAAAGCCCCGGCTAACTACGTGCCAGCAGCCGCGGTAATACGTAGGGGGCAAGCGTTGTCCGGAATTATTGGGCGTAAAGGGCGCGCAGGCGGCCCATTAAGTCTGGTGTTTAAACTCGGAGCTCAACTCCGAGTCGCACTGGAAACTGGTGAGCTTGAGTGCAGAAGAGGAGAGTGGAATTCCACGTGTAGCGGTGAAATGCGTAGAGATGTGGAGGAACACCAGTGGCGAAGGCGACTCTCTGGTCTGTAACTGACGCTGAGGCGCGAAAGCGTGGGGAGCGAACAGGATTAGATACCCTGGTAGTCCACGCCGTAAACGATGAATGCTAGGTGTTAGGGGTTTCGATACCCTTGGTGCCGAAGTTAACACATTAAGCATTCCGCCTGGGGAGTACGGTCGCAAGACTGAAACTCAAAGGAATTGACGGGGACCCGCACAAGCAGTGGAGTATGTGGTTTAATTCGAAGCAACGCGAAGAACCTTACCAGGTCTTGACATCCCTTTGATCGCTGTAGAGATATAGCTTTCCTTCGGGACAAAGGAGACAGGTGGTGCATGGTTGTCGTCAGCTCGTGTCGTGAGATGTTGGGTTAAGTCCCGCAACGAGCGCAACCCTTAATCTTAGTTGCCAGCAAGTGAAGTTGGGCACTCTAAGGTGACTGCCGGTGACAAACCGGAGGAAGGTGGGGATGACGTCAAATCATCATGCCCCTTATGACCTGGGCTACACACGTACTACAATGGTCGGTACAAAGGGCAGCGAAGCCGCGAGGTGGAGCCAATCCCAACAAAGCCGATCTCAGTTCGGATTGCAGGCTGCAACTCGCCTGCATGAAGTCGGAATTGCTAGTAATCGCGGATCAGCATGCCGCGGTGAATACGTTCCCGGGTCTTGTACACACCGCCCGTCACACCACGAGAGTTTACAACACCCGAAGTCGGTGAGGTAACCCCTTGGGGAGCCAGCCGCCGAAGGTGGGGTAGATGATTGGGGTGAAGTCGTAACAAGGTAGCCGTATCGGAAGGTGCGGCTGGATCACCTCCTTTCTATGGAGAATACAGTTCACTCGTTTTCAGTTTTGAGAGTGCAAGCTCTCAAAGTAAGAATTGTTCCTTGAAAACTAGATAGCGAAAGCAAAGAAACATGATTAGCAATGGAATTCTCAAATAAAAGCTTTAAAATGAGTGATCATTTAAAGCGAACTTAATGGTTAAGCTATTAAGAGCACACGGAGGATGCCTAGGCGCTAGGAGCCGAAGAAGGACGTGGCGAACAACGAAATGCCTCGGGGAGTCGTAAGCAGACCTCGATCCGGGGATGTCCGAATGGGGGAACCCACGTACTGTAATAGGTACGTACCCTAGACTGAATACATAGGTCTAGCGGAGGCAGACCAGGGGAACTGAAACATCTAAGTACCCTGAGGAAGAGAAAACAAAAGTGATTCCGTCAGTAGCGGCGAGCGAACGCGGATTAGCCCAAACCAACAGGCTTGCCTGTTGGGGTTGTGGGACACTCCACATGGAGTTACAAAGGAATGATTTAGGTGAAGCGTCTGGAAAGGCGAACCAAAGAGGGTAAAAGTCCTGTAACTAAAAAATCATTCTCTCCGGAGTGGATCCCGAGTAGTGCGGGGCACGTGAAACCCCGTATGAATCTGGCAGGACCATCTGCCAAGGCTAAATACTCCCTAGCGACCGATAGTGAAGCAGTACCGTGAGGGAAAGGTGAAAAGGACCCCGGGAGGGGAGTGAAATAGAACCTGAAACCGTGTGCTTACAAGAAGTCAGAGCCCGTTTAATGGGTGATGGCGTGCCTTTTGTAGAATGAACCGGCGAGTTACGTTAGCATGCAAGGTTAAAGTGAAGAGCTGGAGCCGCAGCGAAAGCGAGTCTGAATAGGGCGGTATGAGTATGTTGACGTAGACCCGAAACCGTGTGATCTACCCCTGTCCAGGGTGAAGGTGAGGTAACACTCACTGGAGGCCCGAACCCACTTATGTTGAAAAATGAGGGGATGAGGTGGGGGTAGCGGAGAAATTCCAATCGAACTCGGAAATAGCTGGTTCTCCCCGAAATAGCTTTAGGGCTAGCCTTGGGGGTGAGTCGTGGAGGTAGAGCACTGATTGGGTGCGGGGCCCGTCAAGGGTTACCAAGCTCAGTCAAACTCCGAATGCCATAGACTTTAAACCCCAGGAGTCAGACGGTGAGTGCTAAGATCCATCGTCAAAAGGGAAACAGCCCAGACCATCAGCTAAGGTCCCCAAGTGTGTGTTAAGTGGGAAAGGATGTGGAGTTGCACAGACAACCAGGATGTTGGCTTAGAAGCAGCCACCATTGAAAGAGTGCGTAATAGCTCACTGGTCGAGTGACTCTGCGCCGAAAATGTAACGGGGCTAAACACACCACCGAAGCTATGGCTTGATACAATGGTATCAGGGGTAGGGGAGCGTTGTGTATGGATTGAAGGTATACCGTAAGGAGTGCTGGACTGTACACAAGTGAGAATGCCGGTATAAGTAACGAAAAGACAAGTGAGAATCTTGTCCGCCGAAAGCCCAAGGTTTCCTGAGGAAGGCTCGTCCGCTCAGGGTAAGTCGGGACCTAAGGTGAGGCCGAAAGGCGTAATCGAAGGACAACA
>NZ_JAZHSH010000002.1 GCF_040100845.1 Chengkuizengella sp. SCS-71B
GTTTAATTCACTCTTCACTTTTTAGGGTAATTTAAAAGTCGTATTGTACTGTTACTTGTGTTGTAATACTAATCTGACCAGTTGATATTGAGGTGACTGAGTCTTCAGCAGCATATAATTTAGCAGTAGCACCACCATAAGGACTGATAGATACACCTTGACCTTGAACCACATTTACTATTCCTTTTATCGATCTATTATCCGTTTTCGCAATCACCGTTGCTTTTTCTTTTGCATTTGCCATGGCTTTTTCGATCGCTTGCAATTCATATTCATCTGATTTTTCTGTTCCGAACTGAATATTATCCACACGGTTTACACCAGCTTTAGTCAAATCATCTACTAACTTTCCTATCTCATCAATCTCTCTATATGTGATTTGTACACTATGGGTCGTTTTATAACCTAATAGTTTTGGAGCTTCATCCTGCATATACTGATATTCAGGATATACATTAAAACTTGTTGTTTTTACATCTTTTTTATCAAATTTATAAGTGTCATATAACATCTTGTCAACAGTTTCCATACTTTTAGCATTTGCATCTTGTGATTTTTTAGCTGTATCTGCTTTAGTTTCAACTGTAACATGAACATAAGCTACGTCAGGCTCTACCATAATTTCTCCGTTGCCTGTCACCGTAATTGTATTATTCTTTTGTCCTTCCTGTGCCAATACATTCCCTTTTACATCTGAGTTTTGTAAAAAACCAATCCAAGCTGCTGCAGCTAACAATACACTTAATAAAGTAATTGAAATTGTTTTTTTTGTGATTTGCATCATTATTCTCTCCTTCTTTAGATATAAACTTTTATCTTATTTTTTAAAATTATGCTACAAAATTCATGTTGTACACTAACATTCGTAATTTGCAAAATAACATCTCCTTCTTTTTAAGGCTCTCAAACAAATAGACGATTTGTGGAAATAAAAGGTTGCAGTTTTTCATAAAATAAAATTAAAAACAATATCTAATATGTATAAAGAAAATAAAGAACCAGCATTCAAGCTTCCTAAGAAGTTAAATACTGGCTAGCATTGTTTATAATTTATTACTGAGTTTCTAATTCTTCCTTACTGCATAAATCAACTAGAGCGTTTACAGCTAGTTCTGCATCAGAACCTTCAGCACTAATATTAATTTCCGTACCTGAACTAATAGCTAAACTCATAATTCCCATAATACTTTTTGCATTTACTTTTTTATCATCTTTTTCTACAAAGATTTCTGAAGAAAACTTATTAGCTTCTTGTACAAACAATGCGGCTGGTCTTGCATGAAGTCCTGTTTTCAATTTTACAACGACTGGGTGATTTACCATTAACTTCAATACCCCCCTATACTACTTCTATAAATATTTATATTATACCATTATTAATGTTTTAATTCTATAAAGAAAAACCTTATTGAATGCCTCTGAGAGGTAATCTATTACTTGATCAATTTCGAATCTGATCTGCTATCTTATCAATTTTCCTTAACCGATGATTCACTCCTGATTTACTCACTTTATCTTTTAATAGCTCACCTAACTCTGTTAAGTTTAAATCTGGATGTTGTAATCTCAGTTCAGCTACTTCCCTCAATTTATCTGGTAAATGATCGAGACCCATTGTATCTTGAATTAACTTGATATTATCTATTTGTCTCATCGCAGCGCCAATTGTTTTATTAAGATTAGCTGTCTCACAGTTCACCAACCTGTTCACTGAATTCCGCATATCTCTCATAATCCGAACATCTTCAAATTTGAGCAAAGCTTGATGAGCTCCGATTATATTTAACAAATGAATGATCTTCTCCCCTTCTTTGATGTAAAAAATAAAGCCTTTTTTCCTTTCAATACATCTAGCGTTTAAATCAAATTCATTCGCTAGATCACAAAGTGCATTACAATGGTCCTCATACATCGAAGCAATTTCTAAATGATACGAAGAACCTTCTGGATTATTAACTGACCCTGCTGCAAGGAAAGCACCTCTTAAGTATGCTCTTTTACAGCATGTATCTTGAATGATTTTTTGATCAATGTTCGTTTTAAATATAAAGCCTTCTGAGACAATTCTCAACTCAGACAATAATGGCTGGACTTGATCAGGTATTCTAACAATATATACATTATTTTTCTTCAACCGCATTTTTTTTTGAACTAAAATTTCAGTATGAATGTTAAATTGTTTTTTTATTAAAGAATACATTCTCCTAGCGATAGCTGCATTCTCAGTTAAAATATCCAAAACCACTCTCTGATTGGTTATTTTAATCGTTCCATTCATACGAATTAATGCGGAAAGCTCAGCCATCGCACAGCAGCGATCCACTTCAATCATCGTTAGTTCTTTTTTCGTTTGTGCCGCAAAGGACAAACGAATCACCTCTTCCTTAACATCCCACGTTCAACTAATTGATAAATATGCATGCTCAGTTTTTCAGCATTATGCCTTAAATAAGTTCGATATAATACCAAGTCGTCAGATATGACTTCAAAACCATTTTTTAAAATCTCATCTATATCTACTTTTACTGGTATGGCTCCTTTTTCTGCATACTTTTGTTGAACATGTGATGGAATATCTTCATTGTTTACAATGACATAATCAAAAATATGATGTCCGATATGTTGATAAATCGCTTGTAAATGGTCATTCACGGTATAATTATCTGTTTCTCCTGGTTGCGTCATTACATTGCTGACATATATTTTAACAGCAGAAGATTGATCAATCGTATCCGCTATTTGCGGAACTAATAAATTAGGAATGATGCTAGTATATAAGCTTCCTGGTCCAATCAAAATGGCATCTGCTTCCTTAATCGCTTCTATTGCTTCCAATAAAGGTGTAACTTCATTTTTTTCAATAAAAACCTTCTTTATCTTTTTACCCATTTTTGGGATTTGAGATTCCCCTACAATAATACTACCGTCTTCCATCTCAGCTTTTAAAACAATAGCCTGACCTGAAGCAGGTAAAACTCTACCTCTAACAGCTAATACCCTACTTAATTCTTTTATTCCCGTAACAAAGTCACCTGTAATATCTGTCATCGCTGCAAGAATTAAATTACCCACACTATGACCAGCAAGTCCAGTCCCACTTGTAAAGCGATGAGATAAAACTTGAGATAGTATAGGTTCAGCATCTGCTAAGGCTGTTATAACATTTCTAATATCACCTGGTGGAGGAATTTGCAGCTCAGTTCTTAGAATACCTGAACTACCACCATCATCAGCTACAGTGACAATAGCTGTAATATCCAACGGTTTCTTTTTCAAACCTCTTAACATAACAGAAAGACCAGTACCGCCACCTATGACTACAATTTTAGGAAGCTCTAAGTTACTATCCATTTAAGCTCCCTCCAATTAATGATCTCTATCTGAATCTCTGTGGCTCACTCTAATTACTTCTGGCTCACTATTGCCGATCATTTTCCCCAAATATTCAGCAATAGCAACAGATCTATGTTTACCACCTGTACATCCAATTCCTATCACAATTTGACTTTTGCCTTCCTTGATATATTGTGGGATCAGGAAATGTAGTAAATCTAATAATTTCGTTAAAAAGGTTTGTGTGTCGCCCCACTTCATAACATAATCATAAACCTCAGTATCTTTCCCAGTATGCGGTCTAAGATGTTCAATATAATGTGGATTAGGTAAGAAACGAACATCAAAAATTAAGTCTGCATCAATAGGTGTTCCGTATTTAAAGCCAAACGACATTACATTTATATGGATTCCATTTTGTTCGTTTTCTGTAAAACTAGATGAGATTTTTTGCTTAAGTTCTGCCAATTTTAAATGGCTCGTATCCACAACTAAGGTGGATGAACCTTTTAATTCCTCAAGCAATTTACGTTCTAACTGAATACCATCTAATGGTAGTCCTTCTGCCGCCAATGGATGACGTCTGCGACTTTCTTTATATCTTTGCACAAGCACAGAGTCTGTAGCATCTAAAAACAGGATTTCACACTTTATTGTGTAATTGTTTTTTATATATTTAAGAGAGTCAGATAATGCTTCAAAAAACTCTCTTCCTCTTAAATCGATAACTAACGCCACTTTACCAATTCTACCATTTGATTGTTCGATCAAATCAGCAAACTTGGGAATTAATACCGGTGGTAAATTATCTACACAGAAAAAACCCAAGTCTTCTAAACATTGAACAGCCACAGTTTTACCTGCACCCGACATCCCCGTTACAATCACTAATTTAGCTATATGATTGGAGCTCTCCATGATTTCTCCCCCTTGTGGTAAGTTTAAACTTTAAATAAATTCAAACCTGCAGCGCCAACGATACCCGCATCATTTCCTAATGTAGCAGGGACGATATCCACTCCTTCTTTTATCGCATCTGGAGTGAATTTCTCAAAATTCTCTCTTATTTGATCAAATAAAATATCCCCTGCTTTAGAAACCCCTCCTCCAACAATAAACCTTTGCGGATTTAACACAAACGCCAACATGGACATTGATCTTCCTAAATAATAAGCCGCTCTCTTTACAATTCGAATGGAGACCTCGTCATTTACTCTTGCTGCATCAAAAACGTCCTTTGCAGTAATATTGTCAAGCAATGATAATGACGTTCTCTCTCCTCTCTCTACTGCATCTTTAGCCATACGAATAATCCCTGTAGCCGAAGATACTGTTTCAAGACATCCTTTTTGACCGCAACCACATTGAATAGCTTCCAAATCGGGAACAACTGACATATGCCCGATTTCTCCAGCCATTCCATTGAATCCTTGATGTATTTTATTTTCTATAATAATACCACCACCAACACCTGTGCCTAACGTATAACAAATGACATCTGAAACACCTACGCCAGCGCCACTCCAAACTTCCCCTAGCGCCGCAACATTTGCATCATTATTTACAGTGACTGGCTTTCCGGTTTTCTCCTCTAAAATTTCCTTCACTTGAACATTGTCCCAGCCTAAATTAGCTGCTCTTTTCACTAATCCATTTTTGTCCACAAATCCTGCAATACCCGCTCCTATACCAGCTACATTGTCCCAGCTAAAAGTAGAATCTTCAACAATTTTTTTTACATAGGTTGTGATATTGTCTGTAACTTGTTCATAACCCCCTTCAGATTCTGTAGGGCCTTCATAAGTTTGAATTAGCTTCCCCTTACTATCACATATACCAACTTTTACGGTTGTACCTCCAAGATCTATTCCTATATAAATCTGCTCTGACATTTTTTACACCTCTAATTTTTTATTAAATTTAACTTATCCTCATCTAAAAAGTTCCATTTTCAGCACCAATGACAATGTTCAACTTATCTTCGCTGACATCATATAATGAAAAAAAGGGGACTTTTTAAACGATATAGAGCGTCTCCATCAATGAATAACCTTTTAACCTTCACTATAAGCTATGCTTATGACAAGGTCAAGACACTTATCTGCAGCAAAATACAATGGTTTATATTACCATTAAGCAATTATCAACCTATAGTCATAAGCCGATTTATTCCGACAATGTTCTATTATTTTTAAGCAAACAGAAAACTCGCCAATTGGCGAGTTTTCTAATTACTTTTACTTTTTTGTAAACAGGAAAGTGGTTGATATTTTAACTGCCTAGCGTTTGGCTCCAGTCGTGAACTGCACTTTCTTCTAAAAACTTCTCTGCATCTAATGCAGCCATACATCCTGATCCTGCAGCGGTAATTGCTTGACGATAAATTTTGTCTTGAACATCTCCACAAGCAAAAATACCTTCTACATTCGTTTGTGTTGTGCCTGGTTTTACTTGAATATACCCTACTTCGTCTGTATCTAAAACTCCTTTTAAAAACCCAGTATTTGGGCGATGGCCTATGGCAACAAAAATACCGTCAGTTTCAATAATTTCTTCTTGTCCCGTTTCATTATCTTTGACCTTTAACCCTGTTACACCATTGTCTCCAGCTACAACTTCAATCGGTGTTTTATTTAATGCCCAACTTACCTTCTCGTTCTGACGTGCACGATCCTGCATAATTTTAGAAGCACGTAATTCATTTCTACGATGGACAACCTTCACATCCGTAGCAAACTTAGTAAGGAAGTTCGCTTCCTCCATTGCGGAGTCCCCTCCACCAATTACGATGACTTTCTTACCTCTAAAGAAAAATCCGTCACAAGTTGCACATGCACTTACCCCACGTCCCATATTTTCTGATTCACCTGGGATTCCCAATAATTTAGCAGATGCACCTGTAGAAATAATGACAGATTGTGCCTCAACTTCCTCTGACCCTTCTAAGAATAATTTAAAAGGACGTTTGGAGTCATCTATTTTATTCACCCATCCCGTTTTGAACGTAGCACCAAATCTTTCGGCTTGTTTACGCATGTTATCCATTAATTCAGGTCCCATAATTCCATCCGGGAAGCCAGGAAAGTTTTCTACATCTGTGGTGATTGTTAACTGTCCCCCTGGTTCCGGTCCTTCTATCACTAAAGGCTCAAGATTTGCACGAGCTAAATAGATAGCAGCAGTTAATCCTGATGGTCCTGTTCCTACAACAACTGATTTATACATGAAAATTCCTCCCAACTCGTTAATTATTTCAATATTTTATAATTAATATTATCTAATAATCATTATAAAGTAAAAAACAAAAAAATAAAGTAATTTATATTACAAAACATTATTTTTTATTAATTCCACATTTTTTCTTATCGTGGACACGGATATTTGATATATCTCCGAGACTTCACGATAGGTAAGTTCAACATTGTACATTTTTGCGATTATATACTCAAGTGCTGCAGACCAGCCATTTGGTTTATTTATATTAGGTACATTTGGATATTTCATGGTTAGGAAATTAACCCAAAGTGTATATAGTTCATATTTCTGCTGTAAGTCATATCGATCTTCCATGTTTATTAAAGCCTCTTCAATAATCAAGTGCCACTTCTCATCCCAACTCATGAGTTTATTGGAAAGAGGCAATAAATCTATATTTAGTTTTTCTCCATTTGATACCATTTCGTAGGGTTCTGAAGCTTTCATAGTTCGAAGTAAAAAAACAGCAATTCTTTTAAGTTTATCTTTTTCATCTGGCTCTAAAAGAAATTTCCTTAATAACTTCTCTACATCTTTATTCTGAATATAGCTTATGATTTCCAAAACTTGAAGTTTATTTGTCGTCGTACCATGAAACAAACCCCATTTTAGTGAAGTTTGAACGATATGATTTGTATTCCACTCATTTAATACATTTTCCTTCCACTTCCCAAGCATATGAAAATGCTCTTCAAATGGCAAAAAGTAATGATAGCTTAACATCATTTCTTGATCTGTTATTAATGTATCAAATTCTTCAATAAAAAAGTTGGGAACGGTATCTTTACCGTCTATACTTTTTGCTTGTTTCCAAAGACGTAATGCTTTCTCATACTTTTTCGTATTAAAGGCGGCAACAGCTGCGTAATGATACAGCGACGGCTCAACAACCTCATCTCCTGTTTTTATTAATCTTAAGAAATGATGGTATGCCATTTCGTGATTGCCTAATAGTCCCAATGTCATTGCAAGTTTGTAAAGCTGATCTGGAAGATACGGATACGTTTTGCTTAACAATTGCAAGAGTTCGGATAATTTCTCCTCATCTTGTATTTGTCTATAATATATCGCTAAATTACATAAAGCATGTAAGTTCCCTGGATCAACCTTTAAAACCTCTTCAATGTGCTTGGAAGTTCTTTCATAGTCACCTATATAATAATATGCTAAGGCTAGGTTATTCTGGGCTGCTACAAAGTCTGGATATTTTTTGATAATTTTTTCTAAAAGATGAATTGCCTCCGAACATTTGCCCTCTTCTAATAAAAGCCTTGCACGATCGTGATCAAAAAACTTTTCTTTTGATTTCAATTTTTTAATTGGAATTTCTCGATTGAGTTCAATGCTTAGAAGTTCAATCATCTCATCACTTTCTTCTAAAAATTGTCCCTCAACATCTTTTTCTAAATAAGATACAAGTGCCTCTTCAGCTGATTCAAATAAATCCATATTCATATAATTATTGGCCATATAAAAATGACACTCTGTCATGGAAGGATCCACTTCATCGAGTACCTTTTTTAAAATTTTATTCGATTCTCTATAATCGCCTATTTCAGAATATACACCAGCCAAGTTAGCATGATTAACCGGATTTTCCGGTTCAAGTTCCATAGCTCTCCTAAAATATTTTAGTGCCTTACTATACTGGTAACGATCCAAAAAATGGACAGCTTTTTCGTAAAAGAATGTGGCATTCATGCTTAGTGATACAATATTCGTTTTATCCCTTCCAACCACTGTTCTTTTTCTTTGCATGTCTGTAGGCACCTCCATATAAGTAAGGTTCATATAACCTTTATAAGTAAGAATCAAACAAAGTATAACACATCTTAACTACCTAAAAAAGTAACGTTTATATCAAAACCCCCAAAAAGTAAATAAGAAAGGAAAGCCCTTTTTCTCTACCTTTGGGGGATTATTAAATATTATGATCTGTAAGACAACCTCAAATCATGTAGATGAATAACCTCTAAGGTTTAAACTCCACCTGACTTAAACAATGTACTGATGGAGCCACCCTCCATAATAATTTTTATAGCGTCCGCAAGTAACCCTGCCATTGAGATCACTTTAAATTTAGTTGGATGATCTTCTGGCAATGCTATGGAGTCAGTCACTACAATCTCTTTTATATTAGGATGGTCTAACCGTTCTAAGGCTGGACCAGAGAATACTGGGTGTGTTGCACAGACATAAACATCATTGGCTCCTTTTTCTTTTAAACCTTCTACTACATTGACAATGGTAGTTCCAGTATCAATCATATCTTCAATAATAATAGGCGTTTGCCCTTTAACATCCCCAATAATATGTGTAATCACAGATTCATTATGCGCAGGGCGTTTTTTGATCATGATCGCAAAAGGCGAGTCTAAATAATTAGCCAACTTTTCTGCAGTGGATGCTCTACCTGCATCAGGAGAAACGACGATTGGATTTTCAATATTTTGTGCTTTTAAATAGTGCGTGATATGATCCAATGCTGTTAAATGATCCACTGGGATATTGAAAAATCCTTGGATTGCAGGAGCATGTAAATCAATTGTAATGACGCGACTAGTCCCTGCCGTAGTTAATAAGTCTGCAACTAACTTTGCAGATATAGGCTCACGTGGTGCTGCTTTCCTTTCTTGACGAGCATATCCATAATATGGCAGGACAACTTGGATAGTTCTTGCAGATGCTCTTTTTGCAGCATCAATCATTACAAGAAGTTCCATCAAATGTTCATTAATCGGGTGTGAAATGGATTGAACGAGAAATACATCACAATTACGAATAGACTCTTCGAAATGGACATAAATCTCACCGCTTTTAAATCGGGAAACTTTAATTTTTCCTAATGATTTTCCAAGATTATTACATATTTGTTGTGCCAGCTGAGGATTGGCAGATCCTGTGAATACTTTCACACATTCATAATTCATGATTTACCTCCTGAAAATTTATAAACATACCATGATCCGCTTACGTTGATCATACGTAGCCAACTGTGTAAAACCTATTTTTTTCAACAAATTTCGCGCTTGGTCTAGATACAAACCAAGCTGCTCTGGTTTGTGTGCATCTGAGCCAATCGTTAAAGGAATGCCAAGTTTATGAGATTCGATGAGCATGCGTTTACTTGGAAACATTTCTTCAACGGGCATGCGTAAACCAGAGGCATTTAATTCTATCGCTAAATCATGTTCCTTAATTAGATTTAACGTTTGCCTCTCCATCTCTATCATATCACTTTTTGGCTTCTGACCAAACCTTTTTATCACATCTATATGACCAATGTAGTCATAGAGGCCTGTTTTCACCGCTTTTTGGACAGCATCATAATATTGAACAAACACTTTATCCACATCTCGACTTTCCCAATGATCTAGTTGCCGGGAATCTGAAATATCCCATTCTCCTAAAAAATGAACAGAACCAATGACATAGTCCCATGAGTAGGAAGAAATGATTTTTTCAATTTCAGTTTCGTACCCTTCAATATAATCTGCCTCAAGTCCTATTTTAATATCAATTTGATCTTTATATTTTTCCTTCAATAAAAAACATTCTTCGACATATTTAGGAAGTTCATCTGCAGGCATAGCCATTCCCGGTAAATACGTTTTTGGGTCTACATGAATTAAAGGCATATGATCCGATAAGCCCAACTGCTGCAAACCGATCTCAATGCCTTTTTTTACGTAATCCTCTAAGGAACCAGAAGCATGTCCACAGCGCTCATGATGTGTATGATAATCAATTAACATGACGCTTCTCTAACTCCTTCATTATATTTTTAATTGGTAAATCTCTATCTTTCAACAATACCATAAGGTGAAACATTAAGTCACTTACCTCGTAGGTCAATTCTACATTATCTTTATTTTTAGCTGCAATGATGACCTCTGCAGTCTCTTCACCGACTTTTTTAAGAATTTTATCGATTCCTTTTTCAAATAAATAAGTCGTATATGCACCTTCAGTTCTTTCCTCATATCTTTTTGCAATTATAGATTCTAATACAGCTAATATATTAAAATCATTTACCTCATAATCTTTTGGTACATCATCATCTGACTTTGAAAAAGCAACTTCATTAAAAAAGCAGCTTTGTTCTCCTGTATGGCATGCGGGACCTTTTTGATTGACAAACACTAACAAGGTGTCTGCATCACAGTCATATTTCATCTTTACTATGGATTGAGTATGACCAGATGTCTCCCCTTTGTGCCATAGCTTTTGACGTGACCTACTCCAAAACCAAGTTTCTCTTGTTTCCAATGACAACTTTAATGATTCTTTATTCATATAAGCCACCATTAATACATCTTTGCTGCTTTGATCTTGAACAATAGCAGGAACTAAACCTTGATCATCCCAGGTTATTCTGTCTAATACATCATTTAAAGTTTGTTCAATCATAGGATCAGACGCTTTTAAGTATTGCTTTGCCAACGTACTTCCACCCCTTTTTCCTTTAACTCTTGTTTTACATTATTAATGGATAATTCTTTATAATGAAAAATGGAAGCAGCAAGTCCAGCATCTGCCCTACCTTGAGAAAAAACATCATAAAAATGCTCAGATTTGCCTGCACCACCTGATGCAATGACAGGAATACTCACAAGATCTGAAACTGCCCTTGTTAATTGTATATCAAATCCATCTTTTGTGCCATCCGTATCCATACTTGTCAATAAAATTTCACCAGCACCTAAGTTTGCAACTTTTTGGGCCCAAAATAAGACTTTAATACCTGTAGCATTTCTTCCTCCATGTGTATAAATCTCCCAATCTTTCCAATTAACATTATACTTCGCATCGATAGCTACAACGATACACTGTGACCCAAATTTACGAGCTCCTTCTGAAACTAGTGCAGGATTTTGAATAGCTGCAGTATTTATCCCGATCTTATCAGCTCCTGCTCTAAGCAATTTCTTCATATCTTCTACACTACGAATGCCCCCACCTACTGTAAAGGGAATAGCAATCTCACCTGCCGTTTGTTTAACAACCTCTACCATTGTTGCACGTCCTTCAACGGATGCAGATATATCTAAAAAAACGAGTTCATCAGCACCTTCTTTATCATATATTTCTGCTAGTTCAACTGGATCACCGGCATCTTGTAAATTAACAAAATTAACTCCTTTCACCACACGACCATCTTTCACATCTAAACATGGGATAATTCGTTTTGCTAACATCATTTAAAATCCTTCCTCTATCGCTTTTGTCAAATGGATTTTATTCGTATATAGTGCCTTTCCTATAATTGCACCTATTACGCCATCCTGTTTATGAACCGCTAATTTCTTTAAGTCACTTATATCACTTACCCCCCCTGAAGCAATAACAGATTGTCCTGAAGATTTAGCCAGCTTAACGATGGACTCTACATTCGGTCCTTGCATCATCCCATCTCTAGATATGTCCGTAAAAATAAACGTTTTTGCTCCTTTTTGTGCTAATTGATGTGCTAATTCATCTGCTTTCACTTTAGATGTTTCCAACCAACCTCGAGTGGCAACATATCCATCCCTTGCATCAATTCCTATTGCTATTTTGTCTCCATATTGTTCTAATACTTCTTCAACAAAATCACGATCTTCAATGGCAGCCGTTCCAATAATGACTCTTGATACACTACATTTTAATAGTTGTTTTATACTTTCTATTGAGCGTATGCCTCCACCCACTTGAATAGGCACGTTTACTGCAGAGGCAATTTCTCCAATAATATTTTCATTCACAGGATAACCCGCTTTAGCACCATCTAAATCTACAACATGAATCCATGATGCACCTTGCTTCTCCCAAGTTTTTGCAACATCAACTGGACTTTGATGATATACCGTTTCTTGATTATAGTCTCCCTGCACTAATCGTACACATTTTCCGTCTAAAATATCGATTGCTGGATAAATTGTAAATGATGACAACATGATCGTTCCTCCCATAACTTTATCTTTAATTCAAAACAGATATTTCCGTCTTTTTCAAAAAGTTACTTAATAATTTTATTCCAATGATTCCACTTTTTTCAGGGTGAAACTGCATTCCGTACACATTCTCTCTTCCTACAATCGCTGTAACCTCTTGAAAGTAATCTGTCGTTGCTAACAAATCGGTGGGTTGATCAAGCTGAACATGGAAAGAATGCACAAAATAAACATGACCTGCCTCTAAACCATCAAATAATGGATGCTTCACTTTAACATTCAAATGATTCCAGCCCATATGCGGAATCTTATAATCACCTTGAAAACGAGTCACTCGACCAGGCAACAAATTCAAACCCTCGTGTTCTCCATATTCTTCACTGCTTGAAAAAAGAAGCTGCATACCTAAACAAATACCCAATAGAGGTTTTCCAGTCTGGACAAACTTATATAAAACCTCTTGAAGTCCGGTTTGTTTTAATTGTTCCATTGCATCTCCAAATGCCCCGACCCCAGGTAAAATAGCTCCATCAGCATCAAGAATCTCTTGTTCACTAGAAGTAATCAGAGCGATATATCCTAACCTTTCTACTGCTTTACTTACACTGTGTAAATTGCCCATACCATAGTCAATGATTGCGATCAATGGTTACAACACCCCTTTCGTTGAGGGAACTCCTTGCACACGTGAATCAATTGCAGTTGCTTCATCCAATGCTCGCCCAAGTGCTTTAAACACAGCTTCAATCATATGGTGTGTGTTATGTCCATAATGCACAATAACGTGTAATGTTAATCTAGCTTCAAGAGCAAACTTCCATAAAAATTCATGAACTAACTCTGTAGAAAAACCTCCAACTAAATTAGAGGGATACTCAGCACGATATTCAAAGTGTGGACGGTTGCTAACATCAATAATCACTTGTGCTAAAGCTTCATCCATCGGAACAAAAACACTTGCATACCTTTTAATTCCCTTTTTATCTCCAAGTGCGTTGTATAACGCTTGACCTAAACATATCCCAATATCTTCAACAGTGTGATGATCATCAATTTCTATATCACCTTTAGCCTTTACGTATAAATCAAATTGTCCATGTTTTGTGAACAGATCCAACATATGATTTAAAAAAGGGACATCCGTTTCAATTTTCGTTTTTCCAGTACCGTCTATTGTGAATTGGAGTGAAATATCCGTTTCATTTGTTTTCCTTTTGATTTCTGCATTACGATTGTTATCCATCAAGGTTTCCTTCCTTTTCTAAACGAATTTGAATTGATCTAGCATGTCCTTCAAAACCCTCTTGTCTAGCAAGCTGCATAATATATTCACCATTTTGTAAAATCGCATTCTTGCTATAATAAATAACACTTGATTTCTTCAAAAAATCATCTACATTTAAAGGAGAAGAAAATCGAGCGGTTCCGTTTGTGGGTAAAATATGATTCGGTCCTGCAAAATAATCACCTACAGGTTCAGCACTATATCTGCCAAGGAAGATCGCTCCAGCATTTTCAATCTTTCCTAAAATGCTCATTGGCTCATCCATCATGATTTCTAAATGCTCTGGAGCCAATTCATTAACAACCTTAATCCCTTCCTCAATATGATCAACGATTAAAATAACACCGTTCTGTTCGATAGATTTACTTGCAATCTCTTTTCTCGGCAAAACATTTAATTGAGTCTCCACCTCTTTTTGAACATGTAATGCTAGATTTGAGGAATTTGTAACTAAAATAGCAGTAGACATCTCATCATGTTCAGCTTGAGATAAAAGATCAGCCGCTACATAAGAAGCATCTGCTGATTGATCGGCTAAAATCGTAATATCCGTAGGTCCAGCAATGCTATCGATATCAACTACCCCATATACTTCTCGTTTAGCCAATGCAACATAAATGTTGCCTGGACCACAGATCTTGTCTACAGGTCGAATCGTTTCCGTACCGTATGCCAAAGCTGCAATCGACTGCGCGCCACCAACACGATACACTTCTTTGATGCCTAACTCCTTAGCAGCTGCTAAAATAAATGGATTAATCCCTTCTTCCCCATTCGTTGATGGAGGTGTTACCATAACAATTTCATTAACACCAGCAACCTGTGCTGGTATCGCATTCATTAATACAGATGAAGGATAAGCCGCTGTTCCCCCAGGCACATAAATGCCTACTCTGTTTAAAGGTCGCATAACTTGCCCCAACAGACTTCCATCCTCTTGAAGATCCATCCAAGAATTTCGCTTTTGTTTTTCATGAAAAACTTTTATGTTTTCCGCGGCTTTCCTTAAAGCGACTAGGAATTCATCATTTACATGTTCATAAGCCGCATCTATTTCTTGTTTCGATACTTTTAACCTAACACTCTGTACACCGTCAAATTGCTCTGTAAATCTAATTAAAGCTTCATCCTTTTCACGTATAATAGTTTCAATAATATTTTGTACAGCTTTATTTTGTTCCGCTGAGCCGTATTCTACTTTTTTATTTATAGTAAATTGTTTAGCAGGTAAAACTTTCATCATATTACACCTCCGCTCCTTCCTTAATTTCTATTGCAGATTGAAGCTGATCACAAAGCAGTTGAATAACATGGTTTTTCATCCGATAACTCACTCGATTTGCGATTAAACGACTTGTAATAGAGAACATTTCCTCTAATTCTATCAATCCATTTTCACGAAGCGTTCTACCTGTCTCTACCATATCTACAATTCGATCAGACAAGCCTATTAAAGGAGCGAGTTCAATAGAACCGTTTAATTTAATCACTTCTACTTGATGACCGCGTTCTCTAAAATATTGACTAGCAAGGTTAGGATATTTTGTCGCAACTTTTGGATTCATCACTTCCTTCCAATTAGGAAGCCCAATCACAGACATTCTGCATTTAGCAATGCCAAGATCTATAAGTTCATATACATCTCGATTTTCCTCCATCAATACATCTTTACCAACAATACCAACATCAGCTACACCATATTCAATATAGGTGGGGACATCTACTGGTTTGGCCATAATAAACTCCATATTCGCTTCTGGAATAGGAATGATTAATTTTCGTGAATCATCAAAATCTTTGGGAATAGGTATGTTTGCATCACGAAATAATTGAGATGCTTGTTTGAATATTCTACCTTTAGGCATAGCTACTTTTAACATGTCCATCTACTTTCCCCCTTTCGTCATATTTATAATGTCAGTGTAATTTTGTAATAGATGAGACTTTGATTCAATTAAGGAAGTTGTTTTTCGAGTTTCAATGATTTGACCATCAGTTCTTAACATTTGTGCATGTTTTAACGCTTCCGTACGGTTTTGTTCATCATATAAAATTAAGGTACGAGGAAATTCATGATTAGAATTGTGACTCACAACCTCTAAAATTCGATTTGTTTTTAATGAGAATCCTGTCGCAGGCGCAGGGCGTCCAAACTGAGTGAGCAAGTTATCATACCTGCCCCCACTGCATACTGGGAAACCAAGTTTGCCTGCATAACCTTCAAAAGTCATTCCTGTATAATAAGAGAAATCTCCAAGCATCGTTAAATCAATACCAACGTGTTCAGAAACACCATAGGCTTCTAATACTTCCCACACTTCAAACAAATGATGAATGGATTGTTTAGTTGATGGATCGTTGATATAGGTTTTAGCTAGCTCACAAATTTCTTTTCCGCCTCTTAGCTTTAAAATACCCTCTAACTCCTGTTTTGCTTCCTTTGGAATTGACAGATGTTTAATTGCTTGTTTATAACCGACATAATTTTTATTTAATAAATGCTTTTTCAAGAGGGTTTGTTCTTCTTGATTAGCGATTAATGTTTCTTCAAATAAACCTTGTAGAAATCCCATATGACCCAATGCAATTTTAAAATTCTTAATGCCCGCTGCTTTTAAAGAAGATATAGCTAGTGCAATGATTTCAGCATCTGCATCAGGAGATCCATCTCCGATCAACTCCGCACCTGTCTGAACGAATTCAGCATCTCTTCCCGCTTCATCCTTCATCGCTCTAAACACGTTAGAATGATAAGACAATCGAATCGGAAGGGGTTCATCTTTTAGCAGCGATGAAACAACTCTAGCAATGGGAGCTGTATTATCTGACCTTAATACTAGTGTTGTACCTTTTTTATCTAAAAGCTTAAAAAGCTTGTGGTCTGACGTTAAACTTGCCATACCTACTGTATCGTAATATTCTAATGTAGGTGTAATAATTTCCTGATATCCCCACTTTTCCATGCAATGTATTACATTATTTTCTATTGTTCTCAATCCGCGGACTGCATAAGGCAAATAATCTCTTACGCCCAATGGTTTTTCAAATACTTTTGGTTTTGACACCGACTTCACCCCATTAAATACTTCTCATCAACCCAAAATGCTTTAGTATGCTACCAAGTTAAAGAGTAATCAATTTTAACACAAAAAGAGCAATAACGTCAACGGTTATTGCTCTACTCACATTCAATTAAATAGAAAAAAAATTCATTGTTTTGGTTTTATGACCTGAATAGGGTTCCCACCTACAAAACTACCTGCCTCTACATCTTTATGTACAACTGATCCAGCAGCGATCACTGCATGATCCCCAATGGTAACTCCTGGCAAGATGGTTGTATTTGCTCCAATTAATACATTTGAGCCAATATAAACCTCACCTAAACGATATTCGTCAATGAGATATTCATGAGCTAAAATAGTTGTATTGTATCCAATAATAGAGTTTTCTCCAACATGAATTTTTTCTGGGAAAAATACATCTACCATAACCATTAATGCAAAGGCAGTTTGCTCCCCAACCTTCATCCCTAATATATTTCTATAAATCCAATTTTTCAGCTTTAAGGATGGGGAATAACGTGTAATTTGGATGAAGATAAAATTTCTTAACCCCTTCCACTTGCTGACCGTTTTATAAATTTGCCATAATGAATTGTTTCCTTGCATTGGGAATCGTTCTGTTTTTCTCAAGCTAACTTCCTCACTATCTATAATAGTACGATAACCTTTAGTATCGTTCGATTGGATCTGAATACTTTGGTAGGTTAGGATTTTTAATTCTGCGTACGATGATCATAACTATAGCAAACAAAATGAGCAATAAACTAATGAACTGTGCGATTCTTATGTTTCCATAAGCCATATTTCCTGCATCACCAAAAATCAGTGACATCGGAGCCCATAAAATTTCCATAAAATCTACGAAAAATTGAGAACCTGTAAATGCCAAACTATCCGTACGCAAACCTTCGATGAAAAATCGTCCTAAAGAATACCACATAATATAAGTGAAAAATACTTCACCAGACTTCATAAATGATCTTCTTCTCAAAACGAATAATAACAATAATCCAGCTAAGTTCCAAATCGATTCATATAAAAACGTTGGATGATAAAATATACCATCTATGTACATTTGATTCACAATAAAATCAGGCAAATGAAGTGTATCTCTTAAAAAAGATTCAGCTACTGGTCCGCCATGGGCCTCCTGATTCATAAAGTTACCCCAACGTCCAATCATTTGTCCTAAAATTAATGATGGTGCACAAATATCTGCAATACGCCAAAAGCTCACTCGCTTCACTCTAAAATAAATAGCCGCTCCGATAACGGCACCTATGAGAGCACCGTGAATAGCTAGTCCACCATTTTGAATCATGATAATTTCTAATGGGTCGTTTTTATAACTATCCCATTTAAAAGCAACATAGTATAACCTTGCTCCTACAATTGCAGATGGGACTCCAATTAATAGTAAGTCTAAAAAGAAGTCAGAAGACAAATTAAACCTCTTTCCTTCCAAAATGGCTAATAACAAACCCGCTAAAGCTGCACTGCCTAATATAATCCCATACCAATGCACATCAATTGGCCCGATTGAAAAAAAGACAGGGTCTATAACATAAAACATGCAATTTCCTCCTTTGTTTTGAACAACTTCATTTATAAACTAATCAATATCTTCTTCATCAGCTATTGTTTCAGTTAATTTATTCGTAAATTGCATTGCTGCATTATATCCCATTCGTTTCAAACGATAATTCATTGCTGCAACTTCAAGGATAACAGCAAGGTTACGTCCCGGTCTAACTGGAATTGTAACAAGAGGAACTTTGGTATCAATAATTTGAGTTGTTTCTTCATCCAAACCTAAACGATCATATTGTTTTTCTTGATTCCATGTTTCCAATTTCACAACAAGTGTTATTTTTTTAATATTTCGAATGGCTCCAGCACCAAATAAGGTCATTACATTAATAATACCTACACCACGAATTTCCAACAGATGTTTAATTAGATCAGGAGCACTACCGTATAGATCATTGTCAGCAGTCTGTCTTATTTCAACCGCATCATCCGCAATTAAACGATGTCCTCGTTTAACTAATTCTAATGCAGTCTCACTTTTTCCAATTCCACTATGTCCCGTTATTAACATCCCTACTCCATTAACATCTACTAATACACCGTGAATCGTTGTTGTAGGAGCCAATTTATTTTCTAAAAATCCTGTAATTCTGCTAATCAAAATCGTAGTTGAATAGGAACTTCTAATAACTGGAATATTTTTTTCTGATGCAATCATCTCTAATTCTACCGGTGCTTCCAATTTACGCGTAATAAAAATACAAGGAGTTTCATCGTGGCAAATTTCTTGCATTCGTCGAGTTTTTTCTTCTTTACTAAGAGTTTTAAAATATGTCAATTCTGTCATTCCTAAAATCTGAACGCGTTCTTTAGGATAATATTCATAAAACCCTGCCATCACCAGCCCTGGGCGCGATATATCTGCGACCGTTATGTATCGATCTAACCCGTCTTGCCCACATACAACTTCCAAGTCTAATTTCTTTACTAATTCTTTTACTTTTACTTTTTTGGGCATATGATTATGTTCTCCTTTTAGACACCCATAAATTTATATTTTCATCGTAATGGAAATGATCTAAAAAAACAAGATATTAACTACTAATTCACCATCTCTATACAAAAAAAACTCGCAGATTGGCGAGCATCTAAGGGAAAAACAGAGAAAGGCCAGCAATATAGCTGACCTTTAACAAATTATGAATTAAATTTAATTTTCAAAAACATTTAATTCAGTATCTCTATCAAAAATATGAATTTTGTTCATATCAAAAGCAAGTTGAATGTTTGAACCTTCTTTAATATTAGCACGACCATCCACACGAGCGGTAAGCATCTTATTGCCAATCCCAGAAAGGTATAGGTTCATTTCATGTCCTAAATTTTCAGCGACATCAATGTGTGCATTAACAATGCTGTTCGGAGATGCTTCTAAGAAAACAGGTTCTTGATGAATATCTTCTGGACGTACACCTAATATAATATCCTTTAATAAGTATCCTTTTTCACGAAGAATTTTTGCTTTTCCTTCTGGAATTACAATGTCCACACCTTCAGCTGTAAAGTGTATATCTTTCCCTTTTTCATCCAATTTACCTTCAATAAAGTTCATAGATGGAGAGCCGATAAACCCAGCTACAAACATATTTATAGGATGATGATATACTTGTGTAGGGGAGTCTACTTGTTGAACTATACCATCCTTCATAATAACGATGCGAGTTCCCATTGTCATTGCTTCAGTTTGGTCATGTGTTACATAGATAAACGTTGTTTCTAAACGTTTATGCAATTTTCCGATTTCAGTACGCATTTGTACACGAAGTTTAGCATCAAGGTTAGATAAAGGCTCATCCATTAAGAAAACTTGTGGTTCACGGACAATAGCACGACCTAAGGCAACACGTTGGCGTTGTCCTCCTGATAGCGCTTTTGGTTTACGTTCTAATAAATGCTCAATGTCTAAAATTTTTGCAGCTTCACGAACACGCTCTTCTATTTCTGTTTTTTTCATTTTACGTAGTTTCAAACCAAATGCCATATTTTGATAAACCGTCATATGCGGATACAACGCATAGGATTGGAATACCATTGCAATATCGCGATCTTTTGGCGCAACATCATTAACCAAACGATCTCCAATATACAATTCCCCTTTAGATATTTCTTCTAAACCGGCTATCATTCTAAGCGTAGTAGATTTTCCGCAACCAGAAGGACCTACAAGTACCAAAAATTCTTTATCTGCAATTTCTAAATTAAAATCAGATACAGATGGAGTTTCAGAATTTGGATATATTTTATAAACGTTTTTTAGACTTAGACCTGCCATGTTAAAATTCCTCCTTGCCAATGATTTATATCCATAATTGTATCTTAGCAAGATAAAAAAACCTATGTGCAAGTTGTACAAAATAACTAATGTTGTTTTGTTAATTTATACAATAATAAAGATACCTTTACTAATACCGCCTGATTAAAAACTCTTACATCTAGTCCAGTTTCTTGTTTAAACTTATCTAAACGGTAAATTAATGTATTGCGATGGATATACAATTTTTTTGCTGTTTCACTCACATTACAACTTGTATTAAAAAATTGCTCTAAGGTCGTTTTCATTTCTACATCCAAAACAAAATCAACTTGTTTAAATACACGTTCAATAAAAAGTCTTCTCTCTTCATCTGACAATATATCCAATAATGATTCTAAATATAAATTCCATGGGGAGTGTATGTACTCATTTTGGCAATAATTTCGACCTAACTCCATAATTTCTCTTAATTGTTTAATGATAAGAATCACTGATTCACTCGGTACTATAGGATAATGTATCGCGATGTGACATTTACCAACCCACTCACTCAACAGCATCTCATATAAACTAGAACTAAAAAATTGTAAAGACTCCTCCATTTCATGTTCTATATCCTTACCTTGCTCCTCTATTTCCTCTTCTAATAAATCTAGAGAGCATAATAATAAATATTCTTTATTGGAAAGAGGAACAAATACAATTTGAGAATTATAAAAAGACTGCAATAAACTAAACAATTCTTCATCTGTTCCTATATTTTGGTCTGATACATGTGTTTGTATCAAGATTGGTATATTATTTTTTAATAGTTGAGGAGTTTGTAGTAATGATTCAGGAAGCTTCTCATCCAAATCATACTGAAGTTGATTTAAAATCCACGTACGAAGAGAAATCGGCTTTTCATTCCCACTTGCAGATTCAGTTTGATTCTGATTCATTCGACATGTATTTAAAGTCATTTCTATTAAACTTTTCTCAGAAGACGTTAGTAAAGTTTGGTTCACAGAAAGGGCATAATAATAACTACCTTCAGAGTATAAGTAAAAGTAAATTTGATCGTTCTTCTCTATGGTATTACCATCAAAAAACCACTCATTTTTCTGTAATACTTCCCATTTAAATTGTAAATTTAAAATTTGCTCTAGTTTAGTTTTTATTTTATCCCAATTCATAACATGGACTCCTTAACATTGTATACACTAATCTTAATGTATAAAATTACTCCTATCAAACATACTTTCAATCATTTTATTATACCGCCCAGAATGTAGATATACCAACCTGTATAGATTTTCAAAGCTAAATTCAATCACTGCTTATAACTAATTAAAGATTTATTTAAAAACAACTATTTAAATAAATTAACATTTTAGATTGCTTAACATTTATAAATGTTTTATACTGTAAATAATCAAATGATAAAGGTGAAATTTATGGAAGACATTACAGCTTTTTATTACAAAAAAATAAAAGCCTCTTCAGACGCTCTAAACTCTATACTTTTAGATGAATATCACAAATTTGTGGATAAAGAAGTGCTTAATATAACCCCGAAACAAAGCATCTTGTTAGATTATCTAAACAAAAAATCTTTGACAAATAGTGAGATTGCTAAACATTTCTCCATTACACCTAGTGCAGCAACACAACTGATCAACAAATTAGAAAAAAAAGGCTATGTAAAAAGAGAAATTAATGTAAATAATCGCAGAGAAATTATTGTTCATCTTGATGAAAAAGGAATTGAATATCATAATTTGATGTCAAAATTTGAATTACATCTCATTCAAAAATATTATTCTAAATTAAATAAAAAGGATTTAGAAAATTTAGTTGATTTACAGGAAAAAATATATAAAATAGTTACTAAAATTCAAAAAGAAGAGGAAAACTAATTTTTTTCACTAATAGTTAAGTTTGATTAATTATAAATATATCTTAACTATATAAAGATTAGCATATTTATAAAGGTAAATATAGATATGCAGCGTTATATCGATCAATAGTTAAGTTAACTTAACTTTACATGCATCTAAATCATTGATAAAAAAATTTAAAATTGAGGAGGTTTTAGTATTGGTTTTATTAAAAAACAGAGTTTTTCAAGTTATTGTTTTAACTGATTTGATCCAACAAACTGCCATCTGGATTCGAAACATTGCCTTGTTATTTTTTGTAATGGATTTAACTAATAATAATCCGATTTACGTCTCACTTTTAACGGTTATCGAATACGCACCTATATTTATTTTTTCTTTTATAGGAGGTACTTTAGCAGATCGATGGGATCCTAAAAAGACAATGATATATGGTGATTTTGCCAGCGCGTTATCTATCATTATTATTATCTTTTTTGTGACAAACGGAAATTGGCAAGTCATTTTTTTGGCTACACTTATATCTAGTATTGTAAGTCAGGTTTCTCAGCCCTCATCTTCCATTATGTTTAAAAGACATATTCCTGAAGAAATGATCGCACCAGCCATTGGAATCATTCAAAGTTTGCAATCCTTATTTCTCATCATTGGACCCATCATTGGAACATTAATCTACAGTTGGTTAGGCATTACCGCTTCATTAGTAAGCATTGCGATCGCATTTTTCATTTCCTCTATCATATTATTGTTCCTGCCTAAAGTAAAAAAAGAGAAGGAAAATATCTCATCTAAATTTATAAAAGAAATGCAAGAAGGCATTCAATACGTGAAAAACTCTAAAAACTTAAAAATCATTGCAATCACATTTGTATTCATCGGGTTAGGGGCAGGAATTGTTCAACCACTTGATGTTTTTATTGTCATTGATCGTTTAGGTCTAGAAAAAGAAAATATTCAATGGCTTTATATGTTAGCAGGAATAGGAATGTTTATTGGAAGTATTGTCGCTTCTATTCTAAGCAACAAACTAAATATGAAAAAAGTTATTGTTGGAGGTTTATGTTTCTTATCCCTCTCGCTTATTGTAGAAGTTTTATCTGTTTGGTTCGTGTTAACAGCAACAATGAATTTTATCACAGGATTCATATTAGCCATGTGGCAAACTATGTTAGGAATGCTCATTATTAAAATGATAGATGAAAAATTTGTTGGAAGAACAAACGGAATTTTGACTCCATTGTTTATCGGAGGAATATTGCTCGGGTCAGCTGTTGCAGGACCATTAGTGACTTTCACATCACTTATAACTACTTATATAATCTCTGCAATCATCATTTTCGTTGGTGCAATCATCAGTACGGACCTTGAATTAAAAAACACTCAAAAAAAGTTAAAAAATAATACTGAATAGAAGACAAGACACAATTGGATAAAATAAGCTTCTTGTTGTATTTGTTAATTCATTAAAATATAAAAAGACTTTCAGATAGAAATGAAAGTCTTTTTTTTGATACTAATTCTGAATTGAATTACTCATTTCTTGCATATGTTACATTGTTAAAAAAGCTAAAGGAATAAACGGCTGCAATTCCTACAATGACATATATTGTACGGGAAAGGCCTGAATCCATCCCACCAAAGAGCCCTCCTACTAAATCCCATTGAAAAAGCCCAAATAACAACCAATTTAATCCACCTATGATAACTAAAAGTAACGCGATCACGTTTAGTGTTTTCATGAGAAAGTACCTCCTGACATTTCGAGAAGATTTGCATTCATTTATTATGGTACCCATAAAATGTAATATTATTACAAGACACAAAAAGCCTGCTTAGAAAGAGCAGGCTTTGGAAATGATAAATTAGTTAACCTTACTTCTGATTAATTTTGTTGAAAAAAGTTAGTGAATAAATCGCGGCTAATCCAATAATAATATATACAATTTTAGATAGAGTCGAATCCATTCCCCCAAACAATTCAGCGACTAGATCCCACTCAAAGATTCCAACTAATAACCAATTCAAACCACCAATAATAACAAGCAGCAGAGCAATTACATTACAAGTTTTCATAGGAAATCCCCTCCCATTCGTCCTTTTAATGAATTTACATGAATTTACTTTCACTACCATGTATATTGGTGAATTGAACGGAATATTTCACTTTTTTAAATTAATTTCTGTATACCTAATAAATTAGATCCCAAATCACCAAATTTCCCATCACTAATAATCATGTTTCCGAATGCCGTCGTCACCATCAAAAGGCATGGAAGAAAAATACTCCCTTATATAGACTTTTCTATTCTCTCCACCATTACTTTTCCCTGCCACTAAACCTGCACCACTCACCATACCAATAATAAAAATTAATAATGTACTCATTATAAATCTCTCCTTATTTTCATTTTTATGTTGTTAAAGCTATTTTCTTCTTCCCTTGCTGCATTTGATACATTTGATAATAATTACTTTTATTTTTCATTAGTTGTTCATGACTACCTTTTTCTAATATCCTCCCATGATCTAACACGATAATTTGATCTGCATTTCGAATTGTTGATAAACGATGTGCAATAATAAACGTCGTTCTTCCTTTCTTCAGTACGTCCAATGCTTTCTGTATAATAGCTTCTGTTTCTGTATCGATATTTGCAGTTGCTTCATCTAATATCAGAATCGCTGGATTAAATGCCAACGCCCTTGCAAAGGAAATGAGTTGACGCTGACCCGCAGATAATGTACTCCCTTTCTCAATTACTGGTTCGTCATAACCTTTTGCTAGATTTTTGATTAATTGATCTGCACCAACATCTTGTAATGCTTTTTCAACCTTGGATCGATCTATTGCTGGATCATTCAAACTCACATTGGAAGCTATGGTTCCTGTAAAAAGAAACGGTTCCTGCAATACTATGGCCATATGCTGTCTGATCAGCTGTTTTGGAAATCCAGAAATATCCTGATCATCTATTTTAATTTTCCCTTTTTGTATGTCGTAATAACGCAATAACAAGTTAATGATTGAACTCTTACCCGAACCTGTGTGTCCTACTAGTGCAATTGTTTCTCCAGGTTTTGCTTCAAATGAGATGTTATTCAACACATAATCTTCATCTTTATAAGCAAATGACACTTGATCAAACACGACATGACCACGATATCTTTCCATTTGACCATCAGAGAATGCTTCTCCTTTTTCATCTAATAATTGAAAAACACGTTGACTTGAGACAATGGCTTCCTCCATATGACCCAACTGATTCACTACCCCAGTAATGGGTTGAAACAAACGGTTTAAATAATCAACGAAAGCATACAATGCTCCTACTGAAATAATCGTTCCTACTCCTAGTGAGGCACCTCCAAAGTACCAAATTATAGCTACATATGAGCCGTTTCTTAGTAGGTTAACTAAGTTATGAGATGTGAATGAGTTTAAATTCAGTAATTTGTTTTGATGTTTAAAATATTCCTCATTTAAAAATTCAAATTCCTCTGTTGTTTCCTTTTGTCTACGAAAGGCTCTAATGATAGTCATCCCTTGTATGGATTCATTAATCATTCCATTAATTTCACTCAATCTAGATTTAATAACATGGTTATACTTAGATGCAAATTTTCGATAAACAACAATCCATATCATCAAGATTGGAATGACAATTAAAGTAATAAGAGCAAGTTTATAATCTAAAACAAAAACAAAACCGAATATTCCAATCATGTATACGGCACTTGTAAAAAAATTGGCTAATACATTGACAAACAACTCTTTAATTGACTCGGTATCATTAGTTACTCTAGATACTATTTTTCCAGCAGGTCGATGATCAAAATACTGGACAGGCAGTTTTTGAATATGCTCAAATACATCTGACCTCATTTTCTGAACGATCTGATTTGCTGATTTTTGCAGGAAAAACGTCTGACCATAATGAAATAAAGCCGAAATCAAAATTAATACCAAATAAATACCACTTAATTGAATTAAACTTTTTGTTTCTGGTTTATAAAACTGAAACAGTTGTGCCGCTGTCAATTTTTCTGCAGGATAAGTTGCTATTTCCTTACCCTTTGTTATCGTTAAAGTATTGTTTTCAACACTTCTCTTCCCATCAAATAAAACGGGTTCATCTATAAAATAATAATCTCTTTCCACTTGAAGCACTCGAATTTCTGAACCTTTTTCCTCGATTCCTTCAAAATGATCACTACGTTTGTACCATTGACCTTCATATTGAACAGAATATTCATCTTTGCCTGAAGTTTCATACCACTTATATTCAATTCCTAGAATGTGTTTATCAATCATCTGCTTCGCAATTAAAGGACCTGACAATTCAGCCACTACTGCTACAGATAACATTAACAAAGCCAATATAATCGTCTTTTTAAACTTCATTGCATAAGCAAACAATCTTTTTCCAGTACTCATATTTCCACCTCTTCCTATTCCACGTCCTCAAGCTGCTGACGTTCATACTGCTCCTTATACCAACCATCTTCTTTAACTAATTGTTCATGTGTTCCCTGTTGTACAATCTCTCCATTGTCAAGTACAAGAATACAGTCCGCATGTTGTGTAGCTGATAAACGATGTGTAGATATGAGCGTTGTTTTTCCTTTTCGTTCTCTTTGTAAATTATTTATAATTCTTGCTTCCGTTTTGCCATCTACAGCAGATAATGCATCATCAAGAATTAGGATCTCTGGATTGGCAATTATCGCTCTAGCTATAGAAACTCTTTGCTTTTGACCACCTGATAAGGCTACACCCTTCTCTCCAACTAAAGTATTTAATCCTTCAGGCAAGGTATTCAGGTCTTTTTTTAACGAAGCGAGATCCAATGCTTTTTCAATGTCATGTTTGTCTGCATCATTTTTTCCAAACAAAATATTTTCAAGAACGGTTTTTGAAAATAAAATTTGTTCTTGTGGCACATACCCAATCCATTTTCCTAAATCATGGAGTGACATATCATCAATTGATGTATCGGTAATTGTTATGTTCCCTTTTCCAAGAGGATACTCACGCAACAACTGCTTTAGAAGAGTAGTTTTACCACTGCCTGTTTTACCTACAATGCCAAGAGTTTCACCACGACCAAGTGAGAAAGATATATCCTTTAAGTTGTCAAATGTTGAAGATGGATATCTAAAAGTGACATTTTTATATTGAATATCCTTGGCAGCCATCACTTTTAATGTTTGTTCCTTCTCCTTAATATCTGGTTCATACGAAAGTGTTTCACTAACGCGATCCAAAGATGCATTCCCACGCTGCATTACATTGATTAATTCGCCAATGGCAAACATAGGCCAGATCATCATACCTAAATAAATATTGAAAGTGACAAGTTCCCCTAATGTAAGCTCATTATGAAATACAAGATAACTTCCATAACCTAACCCAATTAAATAGCTGCATCCTACCAATATTTTAATGGTCGGTTCAAACAATGAATCAACCTTTGCGACTGATATATTTTTGTTGTATACATCTGTTGTAGCTGCTGCAAATCTTCCCTGATCCGCTCTCTCCTGCACATAAGCACGAACTACACGAACACCTGCAATGGATTCTAGCACTTGGTCATTCATCTCACCGAATGAATTTTGAGCTTCTATAAATCTTTCATGCAAAACTTTACCGTATTTATTCATTGCCAAAGCCATTAAAGGAAGCGGGATAATTGCTGCAAATGTCAACTTCCAACTAATCATAAAACCCATAGACAATAATATGACCGAGGCATAAATCGATGAATCTACAAGTGTCAATACACCAAATCCAGCTGTCATAGATATCGCCTTTAAATCATTCGTAGCTCGAGCCATCAAATCACCGGTTTTGTTTTTTTCATAAAAAGTAGGTGTCATTTTCAATAAATGCTTCATGAGTCTAGAGCGTTTTGTACGTTCAACTAGAAATGAACCACCAAATAATTGATACATCCAAACGTAGGTAATCACATAAATAACAAGTGCCAATCCACCTAATATCAAAATCAAATCAAGCAATTTATTAAATGTTAGTGAACCATCCTGAATATAATCTATGGCTACTCCTAACATTTTGGGTGGAATGATTTCCAATACACCTACTAAGATGAGTAAGAATATAGCTATACTGTAACGAATCCAATGTCTTTTAAAGAACCAGCTTAATTTCACTAATACTGAAAACAAAGTTTCTCCCCCTTTCATAAAAAGCATTTAACACTTTAACGAACACATGTTTGTATCCATATATTATCATACACATGTTCTTTTTCAAGTTATTTTTTCCTATAAACATCACCTCCATTAAAAATATCAATCATTTTCATATGAAAATAAAACTAATTTTTGTTATATTTTCACTTTTTAGAGAAACAAAAAAGGCAATACCAATGAATGATATGCCTTTTATCTAAAAAGAGAAAATAAAAAGGCACAGATCAGATAAAGTGACCTGTGCCATCGATTATGAAAATGAAATGGATTATTTTTTAATATAAATCCACCGACGGAGAGGTCACTAAATTGATATGAAATGTTCTAAAATTAATTCTAGAATCAAACTTTTGAAATAACATTGTCATAATGTTCATTAAAAACCCTCCTTTTCTAAAAATTTCATATAAAAAATTTCTATATAACCTTAACACTAAAACAAGAATGTTGTCAATTTATTTTTTACACAATCACCCATTTATTATTTAAAAACAAGAAATATAATGATAGACAACAATGAAAAAACAACACCGATTAAATATAAAAAAGATACCGTTTGAATTTGGGTTAGTCCCCATTTCATTAAACTATGATGTGTATGAAGATTATCTGCTTTATGCAACCCTTTGTTTTGAATCATTCTTCTGATCAATACAAAAATCGTATCGAAAATAGGAACACCGATTGCAAATACAGATACAATTATAGAAACTACTGTCGCACTTTTTAAGGCCCCATCCAAAGAGAGAATAGCGAGCGCATAACCTAAAAAAATAGCGCCAGCATCACCCATAAATATTTTTGCTGGGTAAAAATTATATGCAAGAAAAGCTAAACAGCATGCAACAATTATGATTGCCATAATGGCTGATCCCTGCTGATCTTTTAACATTGAAACTACAAATAAAGTACATGCAGATATAGTCACAATCCCTGTCGCTAAACCGTCAACCCCATCAATAAAATTTATCATATTTGTAATACAAAAAACCCAAAGAATCGTTACTACCCAACTAATCCAGCTTGGGAAGAATATCATCCCTTGTCCAGTAATATTAGTTATTCCTTTAATTTCCAACCCATAATAAATTGGAACAGATGCTGCTAACAGATAAACAATGATTCTAGGTAGTACCGGAAAATCTAATCCTTTTGTTTTATACCAATCATCCATTAATCCTGTGAACAGCAGCATCGTCCCTCCAATGAGCAATGTCAATGTCCTTGATGAAAATCCATCAAAAATCAACATTGAGCATATACAACCGAGATAAATGATCACACCACCCATTAAAGGAATCGGATTATGATGTATTTTCCTTTTATTCGGCTGATCGACAAATTTAATTTTTACTGCTGTATCCTTCATTACAGGTACTAATACATACACTGTTCCAAAAGCCACGATAAATGGGATTAGATAAATTAAAATTACGATCACATCCTCTAACACGTCAATGATCGTTAGTTTTTCCGAAATGACATTGGCTCATACGACAGCAAAAAAAATTGATTCAAATACATGAGGACATACACACATTCAAAACTAACGGTGGATACATATGATAAAACGAATACTATCATTCTCGAAAGGAGGTGAAAACATGACAACCCCAGTTTCAGGTTATGTCACAGATAATCGAAATTTAGTTGGTGCAGGCACACCCAACCTTTCTTTTGATATTAAGCAAAATGTTTTGTTTGAAAGAAATCCAGAAAATATTGCATTTGCTCTGACATCGACTCAAATGCCTTCCATGATTGGAGGGTCCATTGCAGATTTACAATTATCAAAAGGTTTTATTCGAGAGCCACATTGGCATACAAATGCATGGGAACTGGATTATCTTGTATCAGGTGAAGCAGATGTTTCTATCCTTAATCCCGTTAATAACAATGTAGTTACTTATAAATTAAATAGACCTGGATTAACAGCATTTATTCCTATGGGATGGATGCATTGGATATCAGCAAAATCAGACAATACTAAATTATTGCTCTTTTTTAACAACGATCAATTTATGTCAGTAGAACAATCTGTAGGACTAACCAGAATACCTCCTGAAGTTTATCAAAATGCATACAATATCAATCCAAGAGAAATTTCCCGTGCACTTGAGCCAATCGAGGGAACAGAAGGAGTAGTGATCGGGCCTCCTCCTGAAGAACGTACTAACTATTAGAACAAAAGCTCCTATCGGAGCTTCTCGTAGAAGTAGTCGACTCTTTCAAATATCCTAATCAACTCAAATACTTAAGTATTTGAGTTGATTAGGATTACATATTAGTAACATAAACATGTTACTTAATAATTTTTTTATGTAATTTTATTCCAGATTGTTAAATTAAACAATTATATTTTTTAAGTAATTTCAGTTGGTTTTAAAAATGACTTTTTGCAGATTAGAGAATGAATCGCTAACAACTCATACGCAATTGAGCTACTTTTATCCATATAATCTTCCGTTTTCTCAACATCAATTTGTCGATGCAATATATAAAAGAGTGAAGAAATATTCTGTTGAATTTCATATGTCTTATCATCATTTTTTTGCTGCCAATCAAAATACAATGATATATCACTCCAAGCCTTCTTTAGAACTTCCTTATCATCGATCTGCAAACATTGATCCTCAGAAGTTAAATACAACAGGTCCGCTACATGATGATTTATTTTATCTAAAAGATTCATCTTTGTCTGAATATTTTTTAATAGTTTGTATTCTGTTTTTTTAAAACGATGATAACGGTATTCTTCCTTCTGGTAATCAATTAATTTAATCGTATGATTTACTCGTTTCTGCAATGAAGTCAGTGATTTTTCCAAATCCTCAAAATTACCTTTATGGTCCAATTGAAAAGATATAATTTTGTCTACTAATTCTTTAGTATCGGACATTAAATTTATTTTGGCTTTCGATATTTGTCCCATAAAATTAGGTGGAAGCACAAAAAAGTTTACAATAATAGAGGTGATTATACCTACAGAAGTTGTACCTACTCTTGTTAAAAAACTAATGAAAAAATCATTTTCAGTTATGGCTATCATGTTTACAGCTGTTAAAGTAGCGACGATAATTGCATCGTCCCAACGAAACTTATGACATAATAATATTGTAACGGATGCTGCTAATGCATAGGAGATTGGAGATTGTCCCAGTGCAAAATCAAATAACATAGCAACACCAGCCCCCATTGCGGCAGCTGGTAAACGAATTTTCCCTTTTTGAATCGATGCATTTACTGTAGGTTCTATTGTTACAATTGCAGCAATGATTGCAAACAATACTGGCCAATTTAAAAATTCACAAATGGTTGCTGTTATAAAAACGGATAATCCAGTTTTAAAAATTCGTTTTCCAAGTAACACAGCAAACCATTTTTTTACTTTATCCATGTCTAGATCCCTTCAATTCCTATTACATTAACTACTAAAAAAATACCCCTCGGTGACCCTACATTATACAATAAAGCGGTCTAAAATACACTTAAATTAACAAATGCTTAAATTATATTTCTTTATTATATAAATTTACTACTTTTATGATCATTGGTCTAGAAAAAAGAAAAAAACCGTCTAAAGACGGCAATGTCTAATCTTTCAGAATCTTTCTTGCTTCTAACAATCGTTGCAATGCCGTAATCATTTCTAAGATAAAAAATAGAAGCGTAATCCATATCAACCAGTTATTTAATAAAATCATGAGTGAAAACAAAATAAACCCTTCTGTTCGTTCTGCTAATCCTGCTTGATAATAAAAAGATTTAATCCCTTTTTTCTCTGATAATGCACCAACGGTTAAAAATACAGTCATTGAAAATACAATCGATGCCGTTAATAACAATAAAACAAAATGTGCTTCTGGAAAAGCGATAGCTAATCCAATGATCACAGAAAGTTCTACTATTCTATCAAAGGTAATATCCATGACCGTACCCCAAGCTGTTGCATTCTTCTGCTCTCGAGCCATAGAACCGTCCACTGCATCTAAAAATCCAGATATCCAAAGCAAGATAACAGCAATAACCAAATAATTTAAATATATAAAAATACCAGTACTAATACCGATAATAAATGCAATCCATGTGACTTGATTAGCTGTAAACCCTAAGTTTAAAAGTGAAATTGCTGTTCGTTTTATAAAGGGTTGTACGATATGTCGTGCATGTGTATCTAACATCCAACACTCACTCCTCAACTTTATACACTATCCTCAATCCTTTATTCCTCTTTTTTGCGGGATAAAGTGGGCTTTTTCCATGTTTAGCTGTAAAGTTACCTTATCATTCACCTTAGGTAAATCAGACTGATTTGGTTCAATTACATAAAGAGATTGTCCGTTTACATCTACTTTATAATGAACAAAACCAGAGCGATAAGATACTTCCTTAATTCTCCCTCTAAAGTCCTCCATATCCTGATCCTCATTATCCGATTCATTAGAATAATTGCGCTTAAATAACTCTGGTCGAATGATCAGCCAACCTTTATATTTATTAAAGGTATCATAACTAAAAGATGTTTCAATATATTTCCCGATAAATTTACTTTTAGCAATTTCACCTTCTAACATATTCTTTGAACCTAAAAACTGCGCTACTTTAATATTCTCAGGTTCTTCATAACATTTTTTTGGCGTACCTACTTGCAAAACTCTACCCTCATCCATTATGGCAAGTCGATCTGCTAGTTGAAAAGCTTCCTCTCTGTCATGTGTAACCATTAATACAGTTACCTTAAATGTTTGATGAAGTTTTTTTACGAGCTCCCTCATTTCTTCTCTTAAATCAGGATCTAATGCACTAAATGGTTCATCTAAAAATAACACTTTAGGATTCATAATGATCGCTCTTGCTAAAGAAACTCTCTGCTGCTGCCCTCCACTTAATTCAGAGGGATGTCTTAATTCATATCCAGATAAACCGACGGCTTGCAGCATTTCTTTTGCTTTATTTAACCGCACTTTTTTATTTATCCCTTGCATTTTTAAACCAAAAGCAACATTATCAATCACTCTCAAATGAGGAAATAATAATGGCTGTTGAAACACCATAGAAAATTGTCTTTTCTCTGGAGGGACATTCGTTAAATTTTCCTTTCCTAACGACACTTTCCCCGAATCCGGGACAATTAACCCAGCAATACATTTAAGAAACGTTGTTTTTCCACAACCTGAAGGTCCAATAATTCCAAAAAATTCACCTTCTTTTATAGTTAGATCTATAGGATATAATTGAAAAAAAGGATTTTGACTTGAAGTTTTATGATGGTTATGAAACTTTTTCGTAACGCTATTAATCGTTAAATCCCCCATTTATATCCTCCTTCTGAAATGAATTAAAATTACCTATAAAGTGATACGTGCTCTATAATAACGTTTTAACAACGCATTCATACTCCAAAGGGATAACAAAGCAAGACCACCAAAAATGATAGTGTAAGCTGAACCTATGGCTATGTCCCCACCACTGATAAATGGAAACAAAATGATAGGTAGTGTAACTATATGACCCCCACCTATGAGTAGGGTAATTAAATATTGACTTAATGAAATAAGAATCGTCAGACTAGAACCTGCTACGATACCTGGAAGTATGTGAGGCAGCAAAACAAGTCGATACCGATTTAACCTTCCTGCACCCAACATTCTTGCCTGCTCCTCCCATTGGTATCCTAACGTTTGAAAACTAATAACTAATGCCCTTAACATATATGGCATAGTTGGTGCTACATGAGCTATAATCACACCAAATAGGGATTCTGTAAAACCTAAATAAATGAAGGTAAGATGGATTCCCATTACTGTAATAAATGGCGGTATAATTAAAGGTGAATATAATACACCCTCGATCCATATTTTTCCCTTAAAACTCATTCTAGCAATTACATTTGCCGCTGGTAAACAAAGAAGAATATTTATAAAAGTTACCATCATCGCTATGAATACACTATTCCCAATGGCTTCCCAAGTGCCAGCATAAGGTGAGAAAACATATTCCCATGCTCTCAAACTAAACTGATTTGGTAAAATTTCAGGCCATCTCCATCCTGCAGAAAAACTAGTGATAACAAGCGGCAAAAGTGGGATGGAAAACAAAATTAATACAAAAATCATTAGGAATTGCCAACCATTTTTCAGCTTTATTCCCATCCTCTCCTCTCACTAGGTAACCAACGTTTGCTCATTTTATAGGATAACATTCCCAGTACCGCTGTAATAACTGCCAAAATTATATTTAATGCTAAAGATTGCGAACGCTCCTCCCATCCCCCATCCATAAATAAATCAAAAGAGTAAACAGGAAGCAGCCGCGGATAAGTCACTCCTAATAAATATGGAATTTCAAAAGCTGAAAATGTAAATGCAAATACGATAAATATGGAAGATAACCAAGCAGGTAAAACAAGTGGAACTGCAATATCCTTAATAAAATTACTCGTATTCGAACCATACAATCTTGCAACTTCATACCATGATCTATGAATTCTTAACAAAACAGGATAAACCATTAAAGTAATAAAGGGTGCTTCTTTCCAAGTGTAAGTTAAAATGATTCCCCAACCAAAAGAATCATTCACAAGCACAGGAAACTGATGTATTTCTTCAATCCATCCTAAGTGATAACTTATTCTAGAAATCCAACCACTTTGCATCAACAACAGTAAAAATAAATAACCAGCTGCTAGATGGGGTATCACCAAAGGATATTGAAATATTCGATAAAAATAAGAATAACTTTTGTTCGTGTATGATTTTAAAGATATTATAAATAAAATAAAAGCAAACATCATACCTAACATAGCCGATAATAAAGTGGATATAAAAGAAACTTTAAAGGTTAGAATTAGGGACTGCCAAAAGTCCATAGATTGCGCTAACTTCTGATAAGCTTTGAATGTAAACTGTGTATCATGAAGTATCGATACACCAAGACTTTGAAGCACTCCCTGTATAATCCCGCCGAAAAAAAATATAATCATAAAAAGTACTGCAGGTAACACATACAGATATGGATTACCTTTTTGCCACATACTCAAACCAGCCTTCCTCTATCCTTTTTACATAATTAGCTGGTATTTCTGGCACTTTAAATTTAGCAAGTTCATCCGCTGGTAAAGTAGCTTCGCCAAGATCCAACAAGTTTAATTGTTCACGATCTTTATTGGATAGTTTAGAGGGGTCTAACGACATCCCTTCTCCCCAATGTGCTGGATTCATCTTTGTAAGTTGTGCCTCAGGTGACAATAAATAATTAATAGCAACCATCGCTCCTGCTTGATGTTTCGAATTAAAAGGAATGGACAAATAATGTGTATTAGATAATGTACCTCCTTCTAAAACAAATGTCCTTGTTGTCTCAGGGAAAACTCCCTTTTCAATTTGACTGGATGCCTTTCCTGGATCATAAGCCATCGTCATCCAAACTTCTCCGTTGCTATAAAGCTGATCTAACTTGGCTAAACTCTCTGGGTAGGTTTCTCCACCTCTCCATAAATTCGATTCAATTTTATTTAAATAATCCCATAATGGATTGAAGTCCAATTCCTCTTCCTTTTCAGAATTTAAATACTGTTCATAACCACCTGTAGTTTCATATAAAGCTTGTCGTACAAATGCACTTCCCGTAAAATCTGGTGGAGCAGGATAAGTAAATTTACCTGGGTTTTGTTTGATCCAATCACCCAGCTCCTTCATTGATTTTGGCGGTTGTGTTATTTTTGTTTGATCATATATAAAAACAAATTGTGCTTTTCCCCAAGGAACTTCCATCCCTTCTGTATTTTCACCAAAGTCAAATTGAATGTCGGGTGCATTGATATCTACATATTGATTCACATTAGGTAACTGTGAAGCAAATGAGCCCCATAACAACCCAATATCTTTAGCTAGTTTAAAGTTCTCGCCATTTATCCAAATGATATCTACAGTCCCGTCTGTTTTATTAACAGATTGTTCATTTTGTAATTTATTGATAACATCTTTCGTATCTGCAATTGCAACTCGGTTTAAAGTAACTCCTGTTTCTTCTTTTAATTTAGGGGCAACCCATTCATCAATATAACGATTATAGCGATCATCTCCGCCCCACATATGAAAATTGACCTTTTGCCCTTTAGCCTCTTCTAAAATCGATTCCCAGTCTGCTTCTAGTAGGTTTAAAGTCAAGTCTTCTTTTGCTTGCTCTTGTTGAACTCCGCATCCTGTTAAAACAATAGAAAAAATTAGAATAAAACCTGTTATAGTAAAGATTATTTTTCTCAAAAAAACATCCCCTTTTTAAATCCTAAATATTCAATTTACTTTTTCTTTTTTTTGCCCATTTATATACGGTTGGAATCAGCATTAAAATAAGCACTAATGTGATTGCAGAATAAAATTGTGAGGAAAAATTATGAAAGGATGCACCCAAATAATTGTAAGCAAATGCCCCAGGTATAATTCCTATTAAAGTAGCCAGTGCATAGTCTTTTAATTTTACCTTAGATAAACCTGCTCCATAATTTATTACATCAAAAGGAACCAAAGGAACTAAGCGAAAAAACAAAATGGTACGGAATCCTTTTTCCTCTGAAATATCATCCATTTTTTTCATTTTATCACCAAGCCAACGTTCTATGGTTTCTCTTCCCAAAGATCGTGCAATAACAAAAGCCAAACATGCTCCAAGCGTTGCCCCAATTAAATCGTATAAGGTACCCCACCACGGACCGAAAGTATATCCTCCAGATAAAGTTAAAACGATGGCTGGAAAAAAAACTAAAGGTCGAACTGTATAAAGAAATATATATAATAAAGGCGCCCATATTCCAAAAGATAAAATAAAATCCCTTATATTTTCAGGAGTAAATCGACGAAGATCAAAAACAAATAAAATGGTCATTCCAACAGCAATAAATAATGCAAATAATAGTAATTTTTTGAGACCACTCTTTCGCATATTATTCCACCCTCCTCTCACCTAAACCATTTCACATACTTTTTTAAAATATTTGTGATTGAGCTTGAATTAAGCTTCTCTCTCCAATATAAATCCGCTGTTCTCTGAACGCCTCCAACATGTGTTGGATAAGGATGAATGACATTTGATATGGAGCCAATTTTATGACCATACTGTTTTGCAAAAACAACCTCTTGCATGAAATCTCCTGCAGATGGTCCAACTGCATGCGCCCCTAAAATAACACCTTTTTTATCTGTAATTATTTTTATTAAACCCTTGGTTTCATGATCGGATACAAAACGATCCACATCATCTAATGTTGTTTTGTATACTTTAATCTCTTTCCCCGTTTTTCTCGCTTCTTCCTCTGTTAGTCCTAAATGGAATAGTTCAGGGTCCGTGTAAGTAACCCAAGGGAGGTTTGAGTAATTAGCATTTCTCCTCAAACCAAATACAGCATTGGAAACCACTAGTTTTCCTTCATAACCAGCCTTATGAGTAAAAGGATAATATCCATTCACATCTCCAATAGCGTATATGTGAGGGACATTTGTTTGTAATTTTTGATTTACTGTAATGTAACCTCGATTAGAATTGATAGCAGCATTTTCGAGCCCTAATTTATCAGAATTTGGAACACGACCAGAAGCCAATAATATCTCTTCAAATTGTAAAGTTTTCTTCTGATTGTTTTGTTCAATTGTAACTTTCTTCCCGGATTCAGTTCTCTCTGTTTTTAAAACTTTTGCACCTGTAATGAATTGAACGCCTTCTTTTTCTAAAGATTCAATTACATAAGGAACAAGTTCTGAATCTTCCTTACCTAAAATAGAAGTTCCCATTTCTATTACGGTTACCTTGGTTCCAAACCTAGTAAACGATTGTGCAAATTCTAATCCTATAGGACCTCCCCCAACCACTAATAACGACTTAGGCTGTGTGTCTAATTGTAGAGCGGTTTCATTTGTTAGGAATCCTGCCTCTTTAATACCCTCGATAGGTGGGATCATGGGTCTCGAACCTGTTGCTATTACAATTCGTTTACCTTTTATCGTTATTTGTCTGTCAATGTTCACTTCGTTTGCATTTTTGAATGATGCAGTTCCATGATATACATCAATCCCCATGTCAATAAACCGCTGATCATCATCATGTTTTTGAATTGTTGCAATGGATTGATTTAAACGATCTTTTGCAATCTTAAAATTTGGCACACCTTTAGCTTCTATGTCAAACATATTGGCTTTTTTTGCTGTCTGTACAATTTTAGCTGATTGAATTAATGATTTGGTAGGTACACATCCAGTCCATAGACAATCTCCACCTAATGAACCTTTGTCGATTAAAGCAACTTTTGCTCCAAAATTTGCACCACCTGCAGCTGCAGTTAAACCACCTGCCCCACCTCCGATGACTATTAGATCATATTGTTTCATTTATTCCTCACCTTTTTTCCGCAAAGGATATTTTCTTTTCTAAAATGAATATATCAAAAAGTTATTACATTTATCTGTAATATAAATTACATCCATATTAAATATGTAAGCGTTTAAAAACTTGTCCAAATATGAAAGGGATTATTCGTAAGTACGGAGTAAGAATGTTTAATGAGAAAATAAAAAAAATCACCTGTCGGTGAATAGTGTTCGGGTGGTTGGTGCGCGTGAAGGGAGTCGAACCCCCACGTCGTAAAACGCTAGATCCTAAGTCTAGTGCGTCTGCCAATTCCGCCACACGCGCATAGTATAAAATTATTAAAATAAAATATGATGCTAGTTGATGTTATCATACTTTTCTGCTAAGTGTCAACTACTGGCTAACATTACAAACTATATTTATTTAAAATGAATCCACACGATTTACATACACATTTTAGTTATAGTATATCATTCATATACACTTTATCTTTTTCAGTGGATTGTAATTTAGAAAGGTCTTCTACTGACGTATTTTCAATTAATACATTATTATCCTTATATATGGATAATAATGTTCTTATAAACATACTAAAATTATAACTTTCACTAGTACACCATTCATATAGTTCTTTTTGTTTTTCATTTTCCATATTGAAATATACTGTTTTTCTTTTGTAATTCATGATTCTACCGATTTTCCTATGCGATAATAACCAATTGCATTCGCATATAAAGGATTTTGTAATGATTTGGAATTAGGGAAATAAGGTTGTAATAAACCCGCTAACTCCCTTGCACACCCACCAACAACCCATATTTCATCGTAATCTCCCCACTTCTTACTTACTTCTCCAGCTATTCGATTTGCAAGCTCTTTATGATTGTCAGATTTATTCGTGCCAAACCCAAAAGGAAGTGATCCGGATTCACGATCAACATAACGTCGATTGACCATTGTTACATAATTAATCGTTTTGCTTCCTCCATCAATAACTCGAATTAATCCATCTTTAGGTGACGACCAAAAAGCAGCCCCACCTTCTACAGCTACTTTCACCTTTGAAATATGAAAATTCCTTTGAATGCCGTTTACTTCAATTTCCCAATAACCAGTTAATAAGTCCCGTAATTCTTTTTTATTTGACTCGTTATGCTGTGCTACTGGCAAACCTGTGACAACTGTTATATTTTCTGATAGTGCTGCTTTATGAATGGATATTAAAGCTAACAAACGTGCATCATCATGAGATTTATTCTCTGTCATCATATTTCTACAAAAATCTGATTCATTTTGCGCCAGCGTTCCGATAAAAAATCTCTCATTATTAAATCTACATTCAATCGCATTCTCACCGTAATCAGTTATTAACTTACGTTCTCTCCATTCTCCAATAATCCCAGGAAAATGAAATATTTTAGTACCAGTATATGATTTCACATAACTTCTACCTATATCTAAACCGATAACTGCACTCATCAAATCCCTCCCTTGCACATCAATAGGTTAATAATTACATTTATTACTCACCTATAATAAATATTTATGTGCGACGGATTGGTCAACATGCTATTTTATTCTACGACCCTGTAGCTTATTCGTTGTTAGTGAACTCGTTTAAGCAAAGCTTAAACATCGAGAAATCAGATGGAGACTGTACTCCACCTGATTTGAAGATAGCATCTATAGAGATGGGCGTCTGTACGCAAAAATATTTTGGATCAATAATAGTAAAGTTTTTCATTTAATAAAAACAAAAAAAACTTCCAATTGGAAGTTGATTTGAAATAAAATGGTGAGCCATGAAGGATTCGAACCTTCGACACCCTGATTAAAAGTCAGGTGCTCTACCGACTGAGCTAATGGCTCTCAAAATGGTGGAGGATGATGGATTCGAACCACCGAACCCGATGGGAACAGATTTACAGTCTGCTGCGTTTGGCCACTTCGCTAATCCTCCACAAGTATTCAATTGAAATGGTGGCTCGAGACAGAATCGAACTGCCGACACGAGGATTTTCAGTCCTCTGCTCTACCGACTGAGCTATCGAGCCCTACTATACCGCTTTCCGGGGATCCCGGACATAATTGGTGGAGCTGACGGGATACTCTTCACTTCGTTACAAGACTGCGATGCAATCCTTTCAAAGCTTATGCTCCGACGAACCCAATGGGTTCATCATCCTAATAATAATTGTAATGGCGGAGCTGACGGGATACTCTTCACTTCTTTACGAGACTGCGATGCAATCCTTCAGAAGCTTATGCTCCGACGAACCCAATGGGTTCATCATCCCTAATAATAATTGTAATGGCGGAGCTGACGGGATTCGAACCCGCGATCTCCTGCGTGACAGGCAGGCATGTTAGGCCTCTACACCACAGCTCCTAATTTTAAAGTGGTGCCGTCGAGAGGACTTGAACCCCCAACCTACTGATTACAAGTCAGTTGCTCTACCAGTTGAGCTACAACGGCATATGGTGGACGCTGACGGGATCGAACCGCCGACCCTCTGCTTGTAAGGCAGATGCTCTCCCAGCTGAGCTAAGCGTCCTTATCTTTTTGACAAGACTTTATCTATATTATCATGGTCTGTCCACTTTATCAAGTACTTTTTGGTGGCGGTGGAGGGGATCGAACCCCCGACCTCACGGGTATGAACCGTACGCTCTAGCCAGCTGAGCTACACCGCCCTATTAATATTTTGATCTGGCGGAGAGAGTGGGATTCGAACCCACGCACGCATTACACGACTACTCCCTTAGCAGAGGAGCCCCTTATAGCCACTTGGGTATCTCTCCAATAAGTCAAATCAATTATTTTCAGGTATTATTCCCTG
>NZ_JAZHSH010000003.1 GCF_040100845.1 Chengkuizengella sp. SCS-71B
AGATAAAGAGTTTTATAGACTTTCATAATTGTTATTTAACTGTTATTACCCTCTATCTTTTTTAGAGTTTTCTACCTTCAGATAGCCTTTTTGCTTAGCTAATGTATTCATTTGTTTAATTTGTTTCATCGCTGTTACCTGACTTTTCGTTTTCTCGTTTGAGAAAAAGTACACTTTACCATCTGGATATTGCGCTGATCTTCCAGCTCGTCCTGCCATTTGTACTAAAGCTGCTTCATCAAACATGCTGGAGTCTGCATCAATGATATAAACATCAGAATTAGGTACAGTGACTCCTCTTTCTAAGATCGTAGTTGTCACTAATATTTGAATTTCTCTATTTCGAAAGGCTTGTACTTTCAACTCTCGTTGTTTATCGATTGATGAAACACCTTGCACATTTACTTCTTTGCATCTCGTTCTTAAATACCCGACAAATGGTTCGATATACTTTATTTTCGGAAGAAATATGAAACAAATCGCTCCCTTATGTATCGTGTCTCTGATACGTTGCAATAAAGCTTTCTCTATTCGGAATTTATTTAAGAACCCTTTTAGTGATGTGAATTCAATTTGATCATTAGAGCAAATGTGTTGTAAGGAAGGGAAAGATACTCTTTGTGGCATAGGCAATGGATGTCGATGATATCTAACTGGTACTTTCACATGTGGAAGTTGACCTTGTTTGATTGATCTGACCATCTTCATAGGAGGTGTTGCTGATAACATGATGTATTTCCCATGTGGTTTAAGTGCTTTCCTTGCAGCATACTGTAACATAACATTGTTATGAAAAGGAAAAGCATCCAATTCATCAATAATAATGCAGTCAAACTTTTGCCAGAAACGAAGCAACTGATGTGTTGTAGCAATAAATAATTGTCCTTCCTCCCATTTTTGCGAGCTTCCACCATACAGGGTTACGATTCGTAAGTGAGGAAAAGCTTTTTGTAAACGTGGCTGCAACTCAAGAACCACATCTTTCCTGGGAGTGGCTAACACCACTTGATAACCTTTATTTATTTCCTGTTGGATTAAAGGAAAAATCATCTCCGTTTTCCCTGCACCAGTAACAGCCCATATTAAAAAGCAGGAAGGTTCTTTTGTCGAAACATTATGTTTGGTTTCTTTTAAAAATAAAGATGCAGTACTTACTGCTTCAATTTGTGGTTGACTTAAGTTCCAATGTTTCAAATCGCTTGAAGGGTGAGTATCATTCTCATTCTCTAAAAATTGTGATTTCATGTGGGAAGAAGATTTCCCCCTAATTAGAGGTGTACAATACCTGCTTTTCCCCATTGTAATGCAATGCTCACAATACAAACACTTTTCTTCACAAAATAAACATAATGTTTCATACATGTTCTCTCTACCACTACCACAACGATGACAAGTTATTTCTATCTGTTTTTGCAACCAAGGATATGATTTATTCTTGTCCATCGTTACTCCACTATGAATTTCAATTTGTTCAGTTAAGTATAAGTGTTGGATGATCGCTGTCCAATGACCTTCAAATGTGTAACCTAACCTTTTTAATATATGAATAAATTCAGCTTGTAATAGTTCTCGCCCCTGTATGGCTTGTATAATTTTCCTTTCCATATTCGAATTAATGTTAAAATCAACGTGATTCTTATATTGAACTGCTTGGACAAATTGGAAAGATAGCTGTTTCTGTAATTTTTCACTTAAGTTCACATATTCTTGATGAAGCATAAAACGAATCCATTTTTGGGTCAGTTGTTTGTTATCTTGATTCAAATATTTCAGCAGATCAAATGAATGAAATATTTTGCAATACACCAAGGCTATACCTAACGGTAATTTTGGCTTAAGAACAACGATATACGGGTGGTTTCTTTGTCTGAACCAATACTGAGCATCTACCTGCATCTCAAATGATACATACCATTTCCAACAATTTCGTATACCATCTCGATTCATTGAATGATTTACAGCATATAAATGAACTTTCATAATTTCCTCCATCTCCTGTCAGAAAAAAACACCCAATCAGCTTATTGCTGATCGGGTGTTCTTCACTCCGAAAGATTTTATTTTTTTATTTATTAATGCAGCGCATTAAAGTAATGGGATGTTTTGTAAACGTTGATCCTTTGTTAAATCTATAACGGTTACATTCTCATCAACCATTTTATTTTCTAAATTTAATTTTTCATTCATTGGAACACTTTTAATTTGCAAATCCTTATGCAAAATCATTCGATTTGTTATGGCAAGTGTATCATCTGTTGATCCTTTGTCCACAACGGTTATTTTTACCTCTTTGCCATGGAACCAAAAAAAGAAAAAGATGGAACGAAGAACCCATTCAATTAATTTTTCATTTTGATACGAGATGATGACATAGTGAATTGTAAGAAGTTCGATCTCTCCCTTTTTTTTAAGGTGAAAATAATGGGATACATGAACGATAAGTGCACATAAAACATAAACTCCTATGATCGTTAAGATTCCAGCTATCATCACATGTTCTACCTCCCTTATATGCCATCATATGCCATTAAGGATTGTAGAGTTCCGATTGGATATGCAAAAAGAGGTCTGAGGGAATAAAATAACCATAAAATAATTTTGAATCAATCTCTTAAAGTGTTACCCAACCTTTTTTAATTGAATTAATAACCGCTTGTGTGCGGTCTTCTACTTCTAATTTCTGTAATATGCTGCTCACATGATTTTTTACTGTTTTTTCACTAATAAATAATTGCTCGCCAATTGCTTTGTTATTTCTACCTTCTGCCATTAAACAAAGGACCTCCGCTTCACGTTTTGTCAGAGGATTTTCTAAATCATATATGTATCGTACATTTGAAGTTGTAGTCTGCTGCTCCTTTGGTTTAGCAATGCCTGTTTCATTTAAGTATGTCATTCTTCTTAAGTGGTTGATTAATTTACCAGATACTTTCGGATGTATATATGAGTACCCCTTAACTACAGAATTAACAGCATGGATTAGCTCATTTGATTCCATATCTTTCAATAAGTAACCGGATGCCCCTTTTTTAAGAGTCTCAAATACGTAACTCTCGTCATCATGAATGGATAAAATAACAATTTTTACAAAAGGAAAATGTTGAGTGACCTTCTCCGTTGTGATTACACCATTTTCATTTGGCATATTAATGTCTAATAAAAGAACATCGGGTTTAAACTTCTTACAGCTTCCTAACACTTCGCTGCCATCCCCACATTCTGCTATGACTTCCAACTGATCCTCCATTTCTAGTATTCTTTTTAACCCTTCCCTAAAAAGAGCGTGGTCATCTGCAATGATCACTCTTACTTTATGATCATTATTCATACTATCTCACTCCTGTTCTTCACTCTCATTGACAGGCACCTTCATCGTAATTCGGGTACCTCTTTTTGATGCAGAACGGATTTCGAACTCACCATCAAGAAGTTCTACCCGCTCGCGCATACCAATAATGCCATAATGACTACCACCAAGAATTTTTAGTTCCATTTGCTCTACATCAAATCCTAGACCATCATCTTCTAAAGATATTGAGATCATATCACCTTCAAAGGAAATATCTAATTTAATTTGGGAGGCTTCTGCATGTTTATACGTATTCGAACAAAACTCCTGCACAAACCGGTAGATCGCTACTTCCATTGCTGATGATAAACGGATTTCATGCCCTTGAATATCGATTGAGGTATTTATCACATATTTTTCCTCAAAATCATGTAAGTACTTTCTCAATGCTGGAACTAGCCCTAAATCATCCAAAGCCATCGGTCGCAGATTAAAAATAATCTTCCTTACTTCTTCTAACCCAGATCTCATTTGATTTTTAAAATCAATAAACTCATCCATTAACGTATCATACTTCTGTTTACTTAACATACGTTCGACGATTTCAGTTCTTAATACTAAATTCGCCATAGATTGAGCAATTCCATCATGAATTTCCCGGGAAATTCGCTTTCTTTCCTCCTCTAGCGCTAAAATAATTTTCAACCCGACGAGTTGTTTGTTTTTAGCCGTTTCTAGAATGCGTGAAACTTTATTCAAATCGCCTTTCAAATAATCAACCACAACATTCATTTGAGAAACAACATTTTCTGCACGATGAATTGTACCTTCGATATTTTTAATTCTTTGGTGCAATTCATCTCTTCGATCCTTTAGATTTTTCTCTTTCTCTCGGTAAACAATTAACTCAATTTGAAAACTATTTGCTGTTTCATAGGCTTTTCGAATATCATTTTCTCCATATTGATGCAAGTCTCGGCTTACTTCCGAGAGTCGATTTCTAGCATCTCTAAATTTTAATTCAAAATCATCAACAATGGTTATTACTTTGTCGATTTCTCCCATGACTTTAAGTAGCTCTTCGTTTAAAACTTCTAACTCAGAGCGAGCGCTTTCAGAGATTTCATATATTTGATACTTGCTATCATCCATGACTTCCATTGTTTTTGTTATGACTTTATCGATAGCATCCAAGTTCGCCACTATATCCTACTCCCGTCTGTTATTTCAAGCCAAAATTATGTATGTAGATTCTCTATAGAGAAAACAAGGTATTCTATAATTTACTAAAATACCTATAAATAGTAGCCTTTCATGTCGTTTGGACGCCATAAAAGTCTACTATTGTCGAAATATCTGCCTATATCTTTATACTACCATAATTAAGCAAGAATGAAAGTAAATTGAGCCAATATTTATTCCATCGTAATTTTATTTGTTGATGAATCCCAGCCTACTTTCCAACCAAAAAATTCTGAAACAAATCGCAATGGAACCATCGTACGATTATTAATAGCAGTAGGTGGAACATCTGAGGTCACTTTATTCCCATTTAGGTTAATAGCTGGATCGTTAATCCATAATTCTATTAGTTGATCCTCTTTTATTAAAATCACTTTTTTATTTACGGAATCCCATCTAACTTGTCCACCTAAAGCATCTACAATAAAACGAAGTGGAACCATCGTTCTACCAGTCATCACAACAGGAGCTTGATCCAACTGCTGAGAGATACCGTCAACTGTAAGTACTTTGGCATTTAAAGTCATCTCGACCTTTGGTTTAATAATCGGTGGAATTTCACCTCTATACATAAAGAAAATGTTATCAAACGCAACAGATCCAATGACTTCCCTATCATCCTGACCAACATCTGGACTTACAATATATAATCTTTTCATTTTTATAGGATACGCTAAATTATAATCTGCTAGATTAACGTTAACTGTTTCCCAGCCTTCCCAGTTCACATTTTTAGAGATATCTATTTTTTGAACGTCACCATTTCCATCAATGACTTCAGCTCTAACCCAGTTATAGCTATTATCTCCAAACAAATCTATCTTCAAGAATTGAGGTTCTCCATCTACATCTATTCCCTCATCGTTGTTAAAGACAGCATAAGCAGCTTTGTTTACAGTTTCACCTTGAGAAAAATCATAATCTAATCTAAGACTTTGATTGTTGGCAGCTTCACGTTGGAAGGATAAATCCCCACTCACAAAAGAAGGATAAACGGTGAAGGATACTGGAACTTCTCCATGATTAAAATCTTCCCACTCTCTTAACATTCCTGCAGATAATGTTAACATTGAACTATAACCATCATATTTAGCAATGATTTTACCAATTCCTTGATTTCCAAGTCGCTCTACAGTTAATGTATCTCCATTCATGCTTCCTGAAAATCCGATAAATTCCCAATCTATTAATTCAGCAGGAACCGTACGTTTGACTCCAGATTCCGTTTTCACAAACACAGGCAATTTATATGTTCCACCTTCAACGAGCATATTAGAATTAGAGGCATAGAATCCCATGATGGACAAATTGTCCCTTCCTATAATTTCAATTTCCAAACTTTCATTGATATCATTTGAGGTAGCCGTAATTTGAGTTGTGCCAGATTGATTTGGTGTAAATACGTTTCCTTCAAATTTCCCAATTGGATTTGAAATCAGCCAATTCACATTCAATTGACTTACATCTAATGGATTATAATATTCATCATATGCCTTCATTTGATAGGTTGTTTGTTCATTTTTGAAAAGCGTTGTTTGTCCATCTAAGAACATTCCCTTTAATTTACCTTCTGGTGCTGTTGAATATACACCTATTCCATTTACAACCTTCCTTTCACTTCCATACTCAGGTTGGTTGCTAAGTTGAACATCAAATTCAGCCAAAGGACGTGAAACAAGTTGAGTTGAACCTCCACCATCAAGGTTAATACCATTCCAAATACCAAGCTGTAACATTAATTCTTGTAATTCGCTCAATCTTAAACCATCACTTTCACCATAGTGATCTGCTGTCACAATATAAACATATCTTTCATCTTTAGAATAACCAATTGCCGTCCTAGAGCGATTCCCTAATAAACTAGATATATCCCTAGAAAAATCAGCGGCTTTCCCATCTTGTATTAATACGGTATGGCCACCAATCAGCATCTTAAAATCGTTTTCTTTTATATTCTGACCGTCATCACTTAGCGAAAGAAGTTCATAATCAGTGTCAATCTCGTCGCCTACTTGCATGTTTGATGTCACAAACTTTGCTGCCTTACCATGAGCTCTTAAAATATATCCGTCCTTCGGAGGAGTCATCGGTAGAAATTTACCTTCAGAGATCTCTTGAATCACACCGTCTATAACTAAGACTTCTGTAGGTGTCGTTGCACCATCTGCAGCTCTTCGCTCACTTCCCCAAGCGTCCGTGTATATGTATAAAGAATCTGCATGACTATGTAAATGGCCTGGTTCCAACCATGCATACGTCTTGTTCATTCCCCTAAGTGGGTAACTCTCCCCATTTTCAGCTGTCACTAATCCCTCAAAAGCAAAGAGTCCAATGACTGGTTTATTGGCTTCCGTAATTCCAAACGTATACATACCCGTTAATTCACTTGGAGATGCCATAATTTCTCCATCAGATATGGTCGGTCCAAGCGGTACACCTTCTGAATTCATTGCATAATAATCACCATTCACTCCTGCAACTGCATCAGTATATTTCACCATATTTTTAACGGTTGATCTTTCTGTAAACTGTCCTTGAGCACCTGTCATTACGTCTAATTTGACATAGGGATTATTCAAATCTAACTTTATAACACCTACCTTTGTATTGATATACTCTCCATCTCTTTGCATAGTGAAAGTATAATTTTGCAACTTAGCTCCTGAGGTAATAACCTCTTCACTCAATAACTTTGCTGATGCTGCCTGTACTTGTGATATATTCAATCCTGGTATAGGCGAAAATAATAGCTGAGCACTTAAAAAACCACTTACTACAATAGGAACTACCTTTCTACTGAAAAATCTGCCAATTCTTCTATGTTTGTATTCCATATTCTCTCTCCTAGTTGATTAATAGTCATGATAATAGAAACCTTGAACAAACTTTATATATTTAATAGATTCTATTTTCCTCTATTAATTAGACTACAAAAGGTGACAAAAAGTTACGGTTTTTTTGTGAGAATATATGAAAAAGTTGAGAAACTAGAAAATATTTGTAATATGAGGTAAGTATAGTTCTTTTCATTCATTAAAAGGTACAAAAAAAGCACTGATAATTTACTCATCAATGCTTTATAATATAGAAACCCTTAATAGATTTCACCTGTTTATTGCTTTTTGTCTATTTTTTTATCATTTATTGAAGTTCTTTTTTTAGTAATTCTATTTTATCTGTACGCTCCCAAGGTAAATCAACATCAGAACGTCCAAAGTGACCGTATGCTGCTGTTTGTTGATAAATCGGTTGGCGTAATTCTAACATCTTAATAATTCCAGCAGGACGCAAATCAAACACATTGCGTATCGCTTCTACAAGTTTTTCTTCACTAACTATACCTGTGCCAAACGTATCTACGCTAATGGATACCGGCTGAGCAACACCAATGGCATATGCAACCTGTACTTCACATTTTGTAGCTAAACCTGCTGCTACAATATTTTTTGCCACATATCTCGCTGCATATGCACCAGAGCGATCCACTTTTGTTGCATCTTTACCAGAAAATGCTCCGCCCCCATGACGTGCATATCCTCCGTAAGTATCAACAATGATCTTACGTCCTGTTAACCCAGCATCACCTTGTGGACCTCCTACAACAAAACTACCAGTAGGATTAATAAAATATTTTGTATCCTCGTCTAATAATGAATCGGGAACAACAGGTTTGATCACATGTTCTAAAACATCTTTTTTAATTTGCTCTAAGCTTATATTTTCATGATGTTGTGTAGAAACAACGATGGTGTCAACTCTGATCGGTTTATCATTTTCATCATATTCAATCGTAACCTGTGTCTTACCATCAGGGCGAAGATAATCTACAATACCTTCTTTTCTTGCTTCTGTTAAACGACGAGCTAATTTATGAGATAATGAAATGGGCAAAGGCATTAATTCAGGTGTTTCATTCACTGCGAATCCAAACATCAAACCTTGATCTCCCGCACCAATACTTTCAATCTCACTATCACTCATTTGTCCTTCTCTTGCTTCAAGTGCTGTATCTACTGCACGTGCAATTTCAGGTGATTGCTCATCGATGGATGATAATACAGCACACGTTCTGTAATCTAAACCATATCTTGCATCAACATAGCCAATATTTTTAATGGTGTCACGTACAAGACCAGGAATATCAATGTATGTAGCAAAATCACTACTAATTTCCCCAGCAACTAATACTAAGCCAGTTGTAGTGGACACCTCACAAGCTACACGAGCATTTGGATCTTGTTTCATAAAAGCATCTAATACGGAATCAGAAATTTGATCACATAATTTATCAGGATGTCCTTCCGTTACAGACTCTGATGTAAATAAACGACGACTTTTTTGCATAGTCAACTCATTCAACCTCCTACTAACTAAATAAACTTAAGATTTATATACACACAAATACTCATATACAAAAAACGAACCTTTTCCCTAAGGAAAAGGTTGGTATTATTACTGAACCTTCAAAGTATTATATTACTTGAATTAATTATGAGTGTCAAACCTGATTCAAACGGTTTTAAAAAAATTTTTATTTAAAAAATATTTCCAATTAAGTGAAGCTAAGAATTTAATAATACCTGCTCTGCTTGTTGAATTAATCTTGCTGTAATGGCTCCGCCAACAGCACCTGTTTCTCTAGCAGAGATATGTCCCCAGTAATCTTCTTTTAAAGCTTGTTTTGGAACAGTACCTAACTCCGATGCAAATTCACTGTGATAGTCAACTGCTGCTTGCTGTCCCAGCGATAATCCAAGCTCTGATGCAAATTCATATTTCCATTGATTGATCGCTTGCTCACATCCAGGTACAACTTTTTTGTTAGCCATCCTATTCACCTCCTATCCGTTATACATGTAGTATCACCGATAGGAATAGGCACAACACTCATAAGATGTTGTCATTATGGGAAGATATAAGGTAAACATCAAAATTATGTTATTAATGATGTATAGATTTGGATATTAAAAGAGGATTTTTTGAATCAATCTTATAACATGGATTTTAATCTTTTTTTGACATCCACCCATTCCTCATCAAGAATACTGTAATAAACCGTATTTCGAATAAAACCATCAGGAAGAATTCGTTCTTTTCGAAAAACCCCTTCTCTTTGAGCTCCAATTCGTTCAATCGCTTGTAATGATCTAGTATTTCTCTCATCTGCCTTTAATTGCACCCGAGTAAGTTTTAGATGTTCGAAGCAATATTTTAACAATAAATATTTACATTCAGAATTCACGTTTGTTCTCCAAACCTTAGGGTTTAGCCATGTCCAACCTATTTCTAAATGACGATTTTTCAAATCAATATCGGTGAAACGTGTACTACCTACAATTTCATTAATTTGAAGATCCATGATAATAAATGGTAACGATGTACCTTTTTTCTTATCAGATAGAGCTTCCTTTACTAACACCTTCATATCATTAATATTAAAAACCCTTCTAGGCATATAATCCCAAATCTCTTCTTGCTGACCTGCTTTAAATAGTGCATGAATATGTTCTTCGGTCATTGGAATGATCTTCACTCTTTCCCCCAAGAACTCATAATCCTGAAGTTCCATCAACATTCTCTCCTTACCTATATTTCTTGTGAAAGTTTCTATGAGTTTAATCCAAAAATTGATCAGATAAAAGTTCCAATTTATAATGATTTTTATAGACCAATTTTATAAATATAATCTTTTTAAAGAAAATCTTAAGGCTGATTGTTACTACTTAGGAAGGTGTGATTTATTTCATGGATTTTCATATTCCCTTAAATAGTTACTTGCAAAAATACCGTTATAAATATGCTGCACTATACCATGCGATACATGACGAAATCATCAATGGCAAACTAAAAAAAGGGATCAAACTTCCCTCAACCCGTGAACTTGCTATGAGTTATGAAATATCAAGAGGTATCGTGAATCAAGTATATGAAAAGTTAACGGCAGAAGGATATTTGTCATCAGAGATTGGCAAAGGAACCTTTATTATTTATGAAGGAAAGCCACTCGAAGAAAAAAAGCAAAAACATACATATAAAATACGACTATCTGATTGGGCTCAACGACTATCCACTCTTAATAATCAATCATTTCCCTTAACATCTGCACATCATAATGAAAAAAAATGTATTCATTTTAAAGTAGGCTCACCTGATCTAAGTTCTTTCCCATTTGAGACTTGGAATCGGTGTTTATATGCACAAATACGTGAAACAACTATTCCATCAATACATGATACTAACCTTACTGAGGGGTATTTGCCATTAAGAGAGGCTATTTCTAATCATTTATTAAAAACTCGAGGTATACAATCAACACCTGATGAAGTCGTCATCGTTAATGGATCTATGCAAGCCATTGCTATTTGCTCCCAGTTACTGATCAATCCTGAAGATAAAGTGATTGTTGAAAATCCTTGTTACAAAGGAATTCACAGAGCCATTCAAGCAGCAGGAGGAGTCACTGCACCAATGGATGTTGAAGAAGATGGAATTCAGTTGCAAATGGAAAATTGGAAGGCCAAGCTTGCCTTTGTTACACCTAGTCGCCAATACCCAACTGGAGTTGTATTAAATTTATCTAAGAGGCAAAAAATATTGGAGTGGGCACACAATAATAATGCCTTAATTATTGAGGATGATTATGATAGTGAATTTCGATTTAGAGGAAGACCTATAGAACCTTTAAAAGTGTTAGATCATCAAGATCGAGTCATCTATATTGGTACTTTTTCTAAAACGATGAAAACGGAATTGCGCGTTGGTTATGTCGTGTTGCCCAAGCAGCTTGTTCAGCCATTTCATCAAGCAAAACAATTATACGAGCCGCATGCAACAGGTATTTTGGAACAACGTGCTCTAACTTCATTCATAAATCAAGGTCTTTATGAACGTCATTTAAGAAAAATGACAAGAATATATCAAAGTAAACACGAGATGTGTTTAAACATGTTAATAATTAAATTATCACACTTATTTTTAATTTATGAATCGGATGCAGGATTACATATATATGGAAAATGGTTGTTAAGTGGTGTAAAATATGAGTTTTTAAAACAAAAATGTGGAGAAAAAGGAGTATTCTGGACTGATTCAACAAATATGAGGTTAGAAAGTCATTCAAATAAACAACACACTGCATGTTTTGGATTTTCTCATTTATCATTGGAGGATATTAGAACAGGAATCAATCTAATTGCAAGCATTGGGGAAAAACTCGAATTCATTCATCACGCATAACTTAACATCTGATAGGGTAAATTGAAGATAAGTGATTTTGGCAATGCAAAGAAGGGTATTAATGCCAGGGGGGAGAGTGAAATTCTGTACCTTTTCACTTCTAAAAGAAGGATAATAAAAAGATTAATTATCCTTTTCTTACTATTACTTAACTTTAACTCAAATGGAATTATTGCAGAGGAAAATAATGATGATATCAAGATATACATAAATTTATGGAAAAATGAGCTTTTAGTATATCATGGAAATGAAGTTGTACAAAAATTCCCAGTCTCTCCTGGACGAAGTGGGTATCCATCACCTGTAGGAACGTTTAAAGTAGCTGAAAAAGCGACAAACTGGGGCGGTGGCTTTGGTACGAGATGGCTTGGGTTAGATGTGCCTTGGGGGAAATATGGTATTCACGGAACAAATAAACCTTGGTTAATTGGCACTTCAGTAAGCAGCGGTTGTATACGAATGAGAAACGTAGATGTGGAGAAATTATATAAAATGATTCCAGTTGGGACAAAAGTGGAAATTGATGGTCCTATAGACGGCATTGATAAAAGAGAGTTCAAAAAACTAGCTAAAGGAAATTCAGGAAATTTAGTGATATTATTACAGCAAAACCTGAAGTCACATGGATACTATAAGGGGAAAGTAACTGGTATCTTTGATGGAGAAACTGAAGATGCGGTAAAAAAACTGCAAAAAGATTATGGTTTAATTGAATCTGGGGTGACATCGAAAAGGGAATACAGACGGCTAGGTATGATTGAATGATAAATACAAATATTAGTGCTACAAAGAAAAATCGCAAACCAACTTAAAGGTTGGATGCGATTTTTTTAACTTTAGCTTTTCCTTTTCACTTTTTTAACTCATGAAATAAATCATACACATGTTTGTACCACTTTGAGTGAAATTGAATATGAAAGTTGTTAGAGGCTAGATCAGATATCAGTTCTTCAAAGGTTAACTCTCTCTTTGAAGTCATCACAGTCTCCATATACTTTATTCGTGCGTCTACTTCTCCATTTTCAATAATATTTTTACATTGATCTTCATTACTATGGGAAGATATGATCTTATATGAACTATTATTTTTCAATTGTTGTAATGACTTGATGTGTGATGAAAAGCTATAGTAAGGTAAAGGCAAATGTGGAATGCCTTGATGAGAATGCATGATGTTATCTGCAACATGAATGTATTCATCATTGATTATGGTACTAATACTGCATTTAGAGTGTCCTGGTGAATTTATAAACTTCAATTCAAAGTTACCATGTTTTATTGATTCGACTTCCTCTATAAATAAATCAGGGAAGTATTTTTCATCATTTATTGAATCTTTCAAATAATATTGATCTATTGCATGTGTATATTGCTTACTCCCAATAATTTCAACATCTTTCAACAGTTTCAATCCTTCAAAATGATCATTATGGTAATGGGATAGTACAACCCTCTTTATTTCTATTTCTTTTTCATTTAAAAATTCAAGTAACCTTTTCATATCTTCTTTATATCCTGTGTCAATGATCAAAGCATCTTGACCATCTAATAGTAAATATAAATAATTACAAATTTGTTTTTCTTTATAAATGAATTTATACTCCATAAAATTCGATGTAACCTGTCTTATTTCCATTGCACACCTCTATTAATCATTTTTAATAAGTCTATTCAAATTTATTTACACTCTCTAGCACTTCTTCAATGGCATTTAATATTTTTTCATTAGGTTGATTTTTCTTAAGTCTAAAGTAAAAACTTCTCATAAAGTTCTTAATATTAACTTCGAGACAATCGTCTACATGGTAAATGTTTGTTTTTTCAAATTTTTCAAAATTTTTGACCCAAATAACAAGTTCACCTTCACTAAGGATATTTCTTTTCACAATGTTTATAACCGCTGTTACCAACCGTTCATCCTCTTCATTAATATAGGTGTAATCGTTGATACACACTTTCTCCTTGATGACTTCCAAAATTTCCATCAATTCGGATTGTTTCAATGAACTACTTATAGCTAGTTCATCTAATGCATCCGCAGCATGTGCTGTTGAATGAGCCCATCCTTTCTCTTCTACGTACCCTCTTACATCTTGCTCTAATCTAACATAACGAATAACTTCTTCATGTATTTTAAGTACCTCTTCTTCTGTCAACAACTTTTCACCATTTTGGTTATGAAACCAAATCACTGCTGCAACGATTAAAATCGAAAACGCTCGATTAAAAACAGAATCATCCTCTTTTACTCCAACATTGTAAAACAAATGTTTTTCACTTAAAGATAACGCCAATATTTCTTTCATTTGATCTTCAGTTAAAGTTTTCTTATTAATCATCGTCCAAAGACCAGAATAAATAAGGTGATCCCTCAGCTCTGGATCAGTTGAACCGATATTTTCCAACATATCCAATGATAACTGAAAATGGTTCATGCCATCTGGAATTTTCCACTCATTATTTTTAATTTCCATTAGTAATTCTTTTAACTGACTTACCTTTTTCATATCTCCGTGTCTCCTTGTTATCTATTGCTTTTTCTTTTTATATATTTAACCTTTTCACAAATTGATCATAACAAAACAACTCTGACATATACCTGTCAGAGTTGTTCATATTTATTTAATATTTTTTTACACGCCTGTTTAAGTTGATCTATAAGTTCCGGTGGTTCAATAATCGTTACTTCTTCAGCATTAATAATGGATAATTTAAGGACGTCTTCCAAATAAGTAGAAAATTTTAAACGTACTTTGTCCACACCCTCTTCTTTTATAGCATGTTTAAATATGTAGTCTTGTTTCACAGTCTCATATAAATACAAATTCATCTCTAATGTAACGTCTATACACTCTCTATTATTAGCTTTATTTTCAAAATAATCATGGATTTCCTTTGGTGGGTATGTATTTTCAGTAATGTCCATTTGGTGGATTCTATCCAATCTAAAACACCGCTCCTCTTTTCTAACATGACAATAGCCCTTTAGATACCAACCTCCGTCATCAAAAAATAAAAGATATGGGGTAATTTCTCTTTCCATGAATTCATCTTTTTTAGGCGTATAGTACTTGATTTGTAAATTCTTGTATTCAAAAAAACTCTCTAAAATTGATTGCATCATGTCCCCTCTATACGATTCTGGGGCAATTTTGTTTATAAAAAAAGTTATTCGATTTAATAACTGAAGGTATTTCCCCTTCTTGTGGTCATCTAATATATTTAAAAGTTTATATTTCAATGATTCGTAATCTTCTCGCATATTAGGAACATTAATCAATTCACCTAATCTTAAACTCATCAACAAATATAAAATTTCATTTTCACTAAACGCAACACTGGGTACAAAATAGTTATCATCTATTTCATAACCGCCACCAAACCCTTCTAGGGCAATAATAGGTATATTTAACTGACTTAACGCTTCAATGTCTCTATAAATTGTTCTTTCACTGACTTCAAACTTTTCTGCAATTTGTCCAGCTGTCAATTTTTTATGTTCTTTTAAAGCATAAATAATGCCAACTAATCGCTCCATTTTTTTCATTTAGAATGACTTCTCCTTATACTCTCCCGTTAACGAAGCTTTTTACTAATCTTCACTTCTTATCTTCCCTATCATATATCAAATGTAAAAGATCCTGAAGAAATTTGTTAAATTTAACTTCTTCCATTTTAGTTTGATATACTAAGTGCAAATGAACGTTAGAGGAGATCAGGGGGTAATCATATGATTCAATTTAAAACAGAACATGTCACCGTTTTTCAAAGCAGCTTGTATTGTACAACTTCCACAGTGATTCAGACAAAAGATCTACTATTTGTTGTTGACCCAACATGGTTACCACATGAAGTTGAAGAGATTAAAAGTTATGTATACTCTATTCAAAAAGATAGACCTATTTATTTGTTTTTCACCCATTCAGATTATGACCATATTCTTGGATACAATGCATTTCCAGATGCTATTTCAATCGGAAGTATCGAAATGGATCAAAGGGATGATAAAAATGATCAGGTTGACAAAATTAAAGATTTTGATAGTCAGTATTACTTACAACGTAATTTTAAAATTGAGTATCCTGAACTTAACGTCGTGGTAAAAAAAGACGGGCAGCAACTACAGGTAGGAGAAACAATTATAACTTTTTATAAAGCACCTGGGCATACGTTTGATGGATTGTTTGCTATCATTGAATCACTAGGTATTTTCATCTCTGGTGATTATTTATGTGATGTAGAATTTCCTTATATTTATGACAATAGTACTGCCTATGAACAAACGATGAAAAAGGCAAAAGAAATAATTAAGAACCATAATGTGACCTGTTTAATTCCTGGGCACGGACATACTACAACAGATATCTCTGAAATGAATCACCGTATTGAAACAGCAAGCACATACATACAAGAAACTAGAAAAGCGGTGTTAGAAGATAGAGAAATAGAAAGTTATGATTTAATTAAACATTACCCTTTTTATAGAACGATGAAAAATGAACACCAACGGAACTTTTTTCAAATTAAAAAAGAGCTTGAAAAAAACAAATAAATTAATTTAATCACATAATAAGACAACCCAAAAAAGTGAAGATGAGTATTTAGCTTGACAATAAAAAGGTATGTTACAATCAAACAAAGAATACATATATATCGTTTGTAAATCTGAAGCGATTTAGAAAAAGTTGAAAGGAGGAGAGAACTTGAATCATATTGTAGAAGCAAGTTGGTTAAGAGACAATCTTTCTAATGTACGTGTCATTGATTGCAGATTTGAATTAGGTAATCCCACTGCTGGACTTCTTAGTTATTTAGGAGATCATATCCCTGGGGCTTTATACTTTGATTTGAATCAGGATATGTCTGGGAAAGTGGAGGAACATGGTGGTAGACATCCACTGCCTAAAATCGATGAGTTTTGTGACAAACTATCTGCAGCAGGCATTGACCATAATACAACTGTTATTGCATACGACGATCAAGGTGGCGCGTTTGCCTCTCGATTTTGGTGGATGTTATCCTATCTCGGTCACAAAAAAGTAAGTGTGTTAAATGGTGGTTATTCTCTATGGAAGCAAAACGGTAATCCTGTTACATCAGAAATACCTATGATGCAAAAAAAGACATTCGTTCCTAACATATTAAGTGACCTGCTTGTATCCATGCAAGAAGTGAAGGAGCGTATTGGAGATGAAAATTCCACTATTATCGACTCAAGAGAACAAATTCGTTACGATGGAATAGAAGAACCTATCGATATCATTGGGGGACACATCCCATCAGCAATAAATGCTTTCTGGAAAGAAGGATTAAATGATCAAGGAACTTGGAAAAGTATAGATGAACAGCAACAGCGATTCAGCCAAATCGATAAACAAAAAGAAGTGATCGTTTATTGTGGCTCAGGTGTTACGGCTTGTCCAAATGTCCTTGCTTTAAAAGAAGTGGGTTTTAAAGATGTAAAGTTATACTTAGGTAGCTGGAGTGATTGGATTACTTATAACGACAATCCAGTCGGTACTAATGAATAATATTTAAGGATACCGAAGGGAACACCATATCCTATAACAAAGAAAGCGAAAGAAGCACAATACCCTGATTATGTGCTTCTTTATATTTAGTTCATCCCACTACCCTCTTTACGTATTTTTAGGTGTTATTTCTCAATTTTTATTTCATTTTTTTCGTCTAATTTAATGGTTTCTCCCAATACTGTTTCAGCGAATGATATTGGTACATAAACTCGATTTTTGTAAGAGGCTGATGTCAATTCTAATACCACTGATTTCTCATCATCAATAAAAACTTTCCTATCTCCTTCCTTAATAGAGATTTGAGTCATACCTTTGAATAATATTACAGATCTCGTTTTTGGCTCCCACTTTACTTTGTAGTCAAAATATTTACCTAAATCTCTTAAAGAAACCATAGTTATCTGAGCCTCATCCACCGTTTTTGTATAATAGGAAACTTTATTTTTAGAATCATTGTTATTCTGATCGGATACAGTAGATAGTTTGCTTAAAGGTATTTTTATTACAGGTGTACCTACATAACCTGCTGCAATTTCATATTCATTAAATACTACATTTAGTTTTTCATTCTCAACATAATAACCTTGATCTTCTCTTATAGATTCAAAAGAATCCTTAAATAATTGTTCATTACTCTCAATTTCTTTTTGAATCAGTTGATTTAGCTTTTCTCTATCTGTTACGAAATGTTCCAATTCTACAATGTGTCCCTTTGCATCATCAATGATATTGATGGAATCAACTTCATTGATCCCATTGGCTGCTATATAGCCCATCGTGTAAGTTTTAAATACAATTGAAACCATGTTCCCAGAAATCTTTACCTCATAATTTATAAATAAACGATATGGACCTGTTGGTGAATCATGGGGACCTGATAAAGCATCATCACCTAACTCTTTTTGTTCATCATTAAACACTTTTGACTGTTTCTCTACTTCTGCTGTTTTTTGTTCTACAAATTGTTTTATTTGTTCGTTTACTTCTTTTTGAAATTTTCCATCCTTCAATCCTTTGACAACGGGTAATTCACCTTCAACTACTACAAATTCATTCTGGAAAGTATACTCCTTTGATTCAACGGTTGCTTCAGATGATTGTTGTAAATCAAAAAGAGCTAACTCCATTGCTATTGGCTGAGAGGAAATCGATGAATCTGCCAGAGAAAATTGAATTCCTCCAAACAGTAAAGTACCTGATAATGTTAATAAAATAGCTGTTTTTTTCATTTGTTTCGCTCCTGTTTTATATGATTTGTTTACATGACTTATCTTAACTTGTTCCTTTTTATAAAGGGTGACAAAGAGTTACAAAGTGGTTACATTCTCGTTGATTGGCAAACCTGAATAAAATCTAATGAATACAAAACAAATTAGTACCAAGTTCTAATACTAAGTGTTATAATACTACATATAGCATCTAATTAATTACTACATCCCAAAAACAACACGTAATTTAAATAAATCAGCAAGTTAAAGTAACGTAATTAGTATGAGCCTTTGAGAATTATATAAGAATTAATTATTTGAAATGAAAGTAGGAGAAAATATGAAACGTAGAGTTGTAGTTACAGGTACTGGCATCGTCTCACCACTAGGGAATAATATAGATACGTTCTGGGAAAACATTAAACAAGGAAAATCAGGAATTAACAAACTTAATCCTGAAGAGTTTAAAGGAATCGGTACCCAAATAGGTGGATTAGTTAAGGATTTCACTCCAGAAGAATATTTCGATCTAAAAGAACTACAAAAATATGATTTATTCATTCAATATGCTTATGCAGCAACAAAACAAGCTCTTGATCAAGCAAACCTTGATATGGAGCAAGTAAATAAACAACGAATCGGGGTCTACATGGGTTCTGGTATTGGAGGGATGGATACCTTATTAGATAATCACAATGCCATGTTAGAAAGAGGACCACGAAGAGTGTCTCCATTTATGATTCCAATGATGATCAGTAATATGGCTACTGGAATCATATCTATTAAAACAGGGTTTAGTGGACCTAGTTTTTCTCCCGTATCTGCTTGTGCAACTGGAAACCAAGCAATTGGAGAAGCTTTTCTAAACATCCAAAATGGGTATTCTGATGCAATTTTAACAGGAGGAGCCGAAGCTACGATTAATCCTCTAGCTTTTGCTGGTTTTTCAAGAATGAAGGCAATGTCTACTCAAAATGAAACGCCAACAACAGCGAGTCGCCCATTTGATGCAACACGTGATGGTTTTGTAATGTCCGAAGGGGCAGGGGCATTATTTCTTGAAGAATATGAACATGCAAAAAATCGAGGAGCCAAAATATTAGGTGAAATAGTAGGTTATGGAGCTACAACAGATGCTTATCACATTACCACACCTGATTATCAAGGTGCAGCTAACGCCATGAAAATCGCCATGGACATGGGAGAAATCCACCCAGAAGATGTGGATTATATTAATGCCCATGCTACAAGCACTCCTGAAGGAGATAAATCAGAGACAAAAGCGATCAAATCAGTCTTTAACGATCATGCATATAACTTAAAAGTAAGTGCTACGAAATCAATGACAGGACATATGTTTGGTGCAGCAGGAGGAATAGAGGCGATTATCACACTAAAAAGCATCTCTGAAAATTTTGCACCTGCTACAATAAACTATGAACATCCAGATTCTGAATGTGACCTTAATTGTGTTCCAAATGAAGGGATTCATACTCAAATCAATGTAGCGCTATCCAACGGATTCGGTTTTGGTGGGCATAACGCAGTCATAGCGATGAAAAAACATATTTAAATGTTTCGTATTTATAAAATTTCAGAATGAATGAAACCAGAATAGAATCTGTCCTATTCTGGTTTTTATTCATTATTGATCGTATAGACAATTTAATTTAAGTTTAACTTTTCTTCTAAAATACGAGTATAACCTGTATGAGAAGTAACAGAAGAGCTATTTAAAAACATGACTTCATCAATTTCATGTTTCGTTATATATTCATACACATCCCCAGAATAATGACGCAAATCAATAAAGTGTATCTGCTCATAGTGAGGAATCAGAAAAGGAATAAATGAATTCGCATAGGAATCTTTAATAATTAAAATTCGGTCTCCTTCTTGCTCTGTTTCAATATGAGCCGAAGGAAAATCTCCACCAAGAAACTTTCCATAACCTTCTTTATTCTCTTGGATCACTTCTCCCTGTGTTAATTTTCCATTTTTTAAAGCTTTAAATGTGTATTCCATAAAAGGCTCATAGATAAAAATCGTGTCAGGATCTGCTGCTAAATTTTTATTTAAAGTGGCATTATAAGTTGTACCTAAAAATTGCCCTGCTTTTTTCTCCGAATATTGCCCTAACGGAATTGCACTCTCTCCAATTTGCTCCATAAAGGAAGTATATGCATAATATGCACCTAGCGCTGTCCAGTGGTGATCCGTTCGAAAATAGGTGTACTCATTTTTATTTTCCTCCAACATTTTATAGGCAGGAATACTATGAATAGATTCATCAAGCAGGTCATTTACAAATTGAATCGATTCTGACTGTGGAGGAGCCATATCGGAATACTTTTCATCAAGAAAATATTCTATAGCAGTAGGCACAATCAAAGAATATATCTCGACTTCATTTCCGATTTTACCCCTAAATGTATTTAAAGCTCTTGAGTATTGTTCTGCAGCCTCTGGTGTATAGTAATACAACGACATTGCTTTATTACCAACGACTACATAATTGCCTTTCGACTCTACTATCGTTACTTCGTCTTCACCCGAAAAACCTTTCATTTCTAATAGAACACTACCACATGTTATAAAAAACTCGCGAAAAGGAAAGCTATCAGAATAATATAACTCAAAATCCTGAATATATTTCCCTGAAATTAAGTCATTCCAATTTAAGACAGGCATTTCAGCTAGAGTTCTGTTTTCTTTGGCTGAGATTAAAGAATCATTAGTATTAAAAAAGTTTAATAGAAAAAATATAATCAAAGTTCCGATAAATAAAATTACGTTTAAATTCATTCTTTTTTTCTTACTAGTATCCAAGGTCGCTTGTTCATTTATACTAACCTTCAAATTCACTCTTTCACTCATAAGTACTCCTTCCTAGAATCGAAAATATAAAAATGGATTGTACGTGCTCCCAACTAACAATGTTGTAGAAATGATGAGTATAAAAAAGTTGAATATAGGCACGGCGATGTCATTAGAAACTCTGGTTTGCAACTTCTCAGGAAGAACCCTGATCAATTTATTAAAAATCCATTTTGGTATTGGTGTTGTAGCGATGACAGCTGCGATAAAAAAGATCAAATTATTATTAAAATGGACATTTAAGATTACATCAACAAATGCGTTTGAATTTAACCCAAATAAACTTTTAATGAATAGCAACCCTTGTTTCATATCAGTAAAGTAGAAAAATACCCAACCTATTAACATGGCAACAGTCAAATAAAGATGAGAAAACCAAACTGGCAATCTATTAAATATAGAAAGTAAAAATTTCTTTTCTATGAAAATCAATGTTCCAAAATATAGACCCCAAATAATAAAATTCCAGCTAGCTCCATGCCATAAGCCCGTCAAAAACCAAACGATAAATAAATTTCTAATAGGGAATTTTTTATTTCCACCTAATGGGATATAAACATAATCTCTAAAGAATCCACCAAGAGACATATTCCATCTACGCCAAAATTCTGTTGCTGATTTTGAAACATACGGATAATTAAAGTTTTCAGGATATGTAAAACCAAACATTTTTCCAAGTCCAATAGCCATATCTGAATAACCCGAAAAGTCAAAATAAATTTGAATTGCAAATAAAGAAATTCCAAACCAAGCACCTAACACTGAAACCTCACTTACATTACCGTCTAAAAAAAGAGCAGCCGTTTCACCTGCTGTATTTGCAAGTATAACCTTTTTCCCCAAACCTATTACAAATCTATTAATTCCTTGACTAAAATTAGATAAAGAGAATGAACGATTTTGCATTTCATGTTGAATATCTGTATAACGTACAATTGGACCAGCGATTAATTGTGGGAACAATGATATGTATAAAAGTACGTTTACCTTTGAAGTTGAGGTCGGAACATCTCCTCTATAAACATCTACAAGATAAGAAATGACTTGAAATGTGAAAAATGAAATCCCAATTGGTAATCCAATCCCTGAATAAGGAAGGTCTGCATGTAATAAAAGATTAAAATTTTGGATTAAAAAGTCAATGTATTTAAAAAACACTAACACACTTAAATTGATAGTGATACCAATGGTTAAGATCCATTTCTTTCTTCTCACGTGATCTTTATTTTTATTGATCAAAATACCGAAGTAATAGCCAACTATAGCACAACTTAATAGTAAAATGACCCAAACTGGCTCACCCCATGCATAAAAAATAAATGAGGATATAATCAATACACAATTCCGATATAAAGGGGATTTAAATGCGTAATATGATAAAAGTAATAACGGTAAAAATAAATAAAGAAATGTTAAACTAGAAAAAACCAATCGGTTTCAACCCCTTCTTATGTCTGAACGAAAAATTACAAGCTATTACATTTTACAACAAAAATGGACATAAGAAAACCCAGACCTCATGCAGTCTGGGTTTCCATGGTGGAGGCGAGGGGAGTCGAACCCCTGTCCGAAAATATCGCCACATAAGCTTCTACGGGTGTAGTTACTTGAGAAAGTTTCGCTTAAACAGCCGCCAAGTAACCCGCTACTGTTTAAACTAGTCTGATTATCTTCTTCCGCTGACCTCAGACGGAGATCAAACGGCGTAGCCCACTAAAGTTGAGCCCTAAGCCTGCCACATGGGCGATGGAAGGTTAGAGCTAGCCCGCTGGTTATTAAGCAGCTAAAGCTAAGTTATTGTTTTGTTTGCCGTTTAAATAGGCTTTAGCGTTGATGAAGTGGACGCGTCCCCACTACCCGCTACTCATGCTCAAACTATCCCCGTCGAATCCATAAACGCCCCCAGGATAGAAAAAAGCTTCCATGAGAAGCTATTTCTTAAGGCAACACTCAAAGTGTTTGTTTGTTGCTGTACATATAGTATAACACATCAATTGTCTTTTATCTAAATTAATTGCTGGAAACGAAGGTCTAGAATGGGAACTATCTTGCCACTTTTTGTTTTTCTCGAAGTGCTCTTTGAATATCTCGCTGTGCATCTTTTTTCTTTGCTGTTTCCCTTTTATCAAATTGCTTTTTACCTTTACCTAAACCTAGCAATAACTTTGCAAAACCATTTTTTATATAAATTTTTAATGGAACTAATGCGTATCCCTGCTGTTTTGACGCACCACAAAGTGTATCAATTTGCTTTCTTTTGAGCAATAATTTCCGAGGACGAGTCGGATCATCTGGATTGTTGCGATTACCTTGTTCAAAAGGACTTACGTGCATGTTATGAATAAACGCTTCTCCATTACGGATTGTAGCAAAGCTATCTGATAAATTCGTTTTCCCCCCACGAATTGACTTGATTTCAGTCCCTGTTAAAACAAGACCTGCTTCAAATGTATCTTCAATAAAATAATCATGGGATGCTTTTTTATTTTGAGCTAAAGGTTTATCTGTGGTTTTTTTGCTCATTTTTTCACTCCTCCCGAGAGTGTAAAAACTACTCTATTAATGTAATTAGAAATTAATTCTATCAGTTACCTTCATTGAAATCAACATTATAATTTATGTCTTTTTTTCTCTTTTTTCCTTTTCTTAGCTTTGATATAGCTTTGATTTTTTTCTCCCTTTTTATCATCTAACAAGTTAACTTTACTTTTTCTTGGTTTCATGTCTACAAGTTCAAAATCAATCGTGTAATCCTCAATATTCACACGCGAAACTCTTACCTTAACTTCGTCCCCTATGCGGTATATCTTAGCCGTTCTTTCCCCTATAAGTGCAAGTTGCATCTCGTGATAATGGTAATAATCATCCGTTAAATCACTTAAACGAATCAGACCTTCAACAGAGTTATCTAACTCTACAAACATGCCAAAACTAGTGACGCTGCTTACAATCCCCTCAAATTCTTCTCCAACTTTGTCCAACATATATTCTGCTTTTTTAAGATCATCCGTTTCACGCTCAGCATCAACAGCTAATCTTTCACGTTCAGAGGATTGGACTGCAATATCCTGCATTCGACTTGATAAGTATTCATGCCTTTTTTCTGTTAAGGTTCCCTTTGTTAGTACTTCACGAATAACTCGATGAATGACTAGATCGGGATATCTACGAATCGGTGATGTAAAATGTGAATAAAAGTCTGCTGCTAATCCAAAATGACCTGTACTTTCAGCATCGTATTTTGCTTGTTTCATCGACCTTAACATATATGTGCTTATGACTGTCTCTTCTTTTGAACCTTTAATCTCTTCAATAATCGTCTGTAAAGATCTTGGATGAATCGAGTTGCTGCGTCCACGAATAACATAACCAAAGTTATTAATAAATGTCATTAAATTCATTAGTTTTTCTGCATCAGGATGTTCATGAATACGATATAAAAAGGGCACCTTCAACCAGTAAAAATGTTCTGCTACGGTTTCATTTGCAGCAAGCATAAATTCTTCGATGATTTGTTCAGCTATAGACCTTTCTCTTTTTACAATATCTACGGGTACACCACTGTCATCTACTAAAATTTTAGATTCTTGAAAATCAAAATCAATCGCACCACGTTTCATGCGTTTTTTTCTTAAAATCATAGCCAGCTCTTTCATTTGTTTAAAAGTGTCTACGAGATCACTATATTTATTAATTAATTCAGAATCTTCATCTTCTAAAATCTTTCTTACATCTGTATAAGTCATTCTCTCTGTTGTATTAATCACACTAGTAAAAATATCGTGACTAATCAACTTTCCACCTGCATCAAACTCCATTTCACAGGACATCGTTAATCGGTCGACTTGTGGATTCAAGCTACAAATACCATTCGATAATCGATGTGGCAGCATCGGAATAACGCGGTCAACTAAGTATACACTACAACCTCGGTTGAAGGCTTCTTGATCCAGTTTAGAATTTTCCTGCACATAATAACCTACATCAGCGATATGTACACCTAAACGGTAGTGACCATTTTCTAATCTTTCTACATTCACAGCATCATCCAAATCTTTTGCATCTGCACCATCAATCGTAACGATGGTTTTATCCCTTAAATCTCTTCTTCCTTGAGCTTGGATTTCTTCTTCTGTGATCGCATCAGGTGCCGCTTCAGCTTCGTCCATGACTTCCTCTGAAAACATTTCAGGTAAATTATATTTTCTAATAATAGATAATATATCGACACCAGGGTCATCTTTATGCCCAAGAATTTCAATAATTTTACCTTCAGCAGACGCTCTTCCTTCTGGATATTTAACAATTTCCGCAACCACTTTTTGTCCATCTACCGCACCTAAAAAACTCTCTTTTGGAACAAAAACATCTTTATTAATCCTTTTGTCGTCAGGAAGAATAAATCCAAACGCTCCATTTTTCTGAAATACTCCTACAACCTGAGTAACAGAACGTTCAATAATTCGAACAACTTCTCCTTCTAATTTTCCACCTGAAGGACCTCTGCTGTTGACTCTAACAAACACAACATCACCGTTCATTGCACTCATAAGATCATTTGCATGAATATAAACATCGGTTTGATCCTTATCATCAGGAATAAGAAAAGCAAAGCCTTTAGCATGTGCTTGTATTTTCCCTCTGATTAAATCCATTCTCTCTGGTACACCGTATCGATCTGTTCTTGTTCGTATAATCATACCATTCGTTTCTAACTCATTTAACAATTTCAAAAAACTTCGAAATTGTTCAGCACCCTCGATTTGAAAATGCTGTTCTAACTCTTTATAACTCATAGGCTTGTATGCATCTTCACGCATAAAACCAAGTAACTGTTCTTCCGTTACCATAAATTCACCTCTATAAATTCACTTTTGTATCATTTTATTAGTATTCTCGGGTAAAAACACAATTAAACATCTTTCACACAATATATCATATATTACCTTTTAAACATTTATTCTAAGATCAATTTTCTAATAAACTTAGTTAAAAAGCAAAAATAAAACAGCAGGATTGCCTCCTGCTGTTTAAATTCAATATGAATTAATGATCAAATTGGACCAAAAATATAAGAAACTAGTAAAGCTAAAACAATAAAACCAACAGCTAATACTAATGTTAAACGCTGTAGTAATAAATCTAACCCTCTAGCTTTTTGTTTACCGAATAATTGTTCAGCACCACCGCTGATCGCACCGGATAACCCTGCACTCTTCCCTTTTTGTAAAAGCACGACTGTAATTAATCCAATTGAAAAAATAATTAGTAAAACTGTTAAAAATGTTCCCATAATGTTCCTCCTAAAAGGTTGGCTTTCGCACAGAAATCAATGCACATATTATATCATACGAACAACCCTTAAGCAATACCAATGGATTTTAAATAATCAATGCTCATTTTAACGCTTTCAAGAGGAGGACGCTCGCAAACATCCTGCTCAACAACATAATACTTAATTCCAATTTGTTCAGCCATTTCAAATATTGAAGGGTAGTCGATAATCCCATGCCCTACTTCAGTAAATGTTTTTCGATCATCATTTGTCATGTCTTTTACATGAATAATTGGACAACGATTTTTCAGAGAAGATAAGTATTGAATAGGATCTAACCCTCCTTTTTTAACCCAAAATAGATCTAATTCAGCTACTAATAAATCTTCATCAATGGATTGAAAAATATGATCTAAATAGTACTTGCCATCCCACTTTTCAAATTCAAAATCATGATTATGATAGGCAAATTGAAGACCATTCTCTTTACACTTCAATGCAATTTTTTGAAGGCTGGATAGCGTATTTTTTAAGTTTTGCTTGCCCTGCAAATATGTTCCTGCATCTAAATATGGACAAACAATATATTTTGTGCCTATCTCTAAACTGTATTGTATTTGTTCTTCCAGCTGAGTAAGAAGTAATTCGATGGGCACATGACTGGACGGTGCGCTAAGTCCTAGATCATTTAATACCTTTTTCATTTCTTTGGCTTCAATACCACCATAACCGGCAAATTCAACTGCCTGATATCCCATATCCGCCACTGCTTTTAACGTACCTACAAAGTCCTTTTCCGTTTCTTCTCGAAGTGTATATAGCTGTAAAGCAACAGGAATTGACATCACTATCTACCTCCTAAGATAATATCATTATTGCGGTTCAACCTTGTTGTAACTGAATTATATCGATGATCAAACAACAATCATATTGCCATAATAGTTATACTTTTATGTTATTTTGGGATAGAACGAAGTGTATTCTAATGCTAATTCATCTGACAGGACGTTATAATCCAATTATCTCACTGGACAAGCATAAACAAATCTTATTTCCGATGAAGAAGAGGTTCTGATGAACGAGTTGTTAGTTCATAGATGAATTAATAGAAATAGCGGGAATTAATGGTCTTATCTAAATGAAAATTAGTTAATTAATCAAAATAGAGGGAATTAATGGTCTTAATTCGATGATTTTATCATATTAAAAATCTCAATTTTGTTAAGAATAAGACCACCAATTACCCTTAATTCTAAAAATAAGTTAAAAAAACAAAAATAAGTCCATATATTCCCTTTAATTTTAAATATAAGTGACTTCACATAATAAAAGCAGCAACTTTATGTAAAAAGAAAAAGTGATTTCGTTTAAGCTTTGCTTAAACATCGAGAAATCAGATGGAGACTCTACTCCACCTGATTTGAAGATCCCACCTATAGAGGTGGGCGTCTGTACGCAAAATATTTTTTGGATCAAAAAGACGCTTGCTTCAGCTTTCTTGTTTCTTACCTTCCTCTTAAATCATGATACAATTTTGCTCTACTCCTTATACTTTAATCATGATACAATTTTGCTCTTCTTCTTATACTTTAATCCTTATACTTTAATCCTTATACTTTAAATTAACTATTCATTTAGATGATTTTTTCAGAGTTTTTTATTTTCACCCTTTGAATGGAATAAGGAATTTTACGGAGGGTTGATTTGAATTAAAAACAAAACACCCCTCTTATGAGGTTGTAACAACCTTCAACAGAGGGGTTTAGGTAACTTTAAAAATATATTATCTTAAGTTATAAAATGCTTCTTTTCCACCATAAATAGAGATGCTAGCCAATTCGTCTTCAATGCGAAGCAATTGGTTGTATTTTGCAACACGATCCGTACGTGATGGAGCACCTGTTTTGATCTGACCCGCATTTGTTGCGACTGCGATGTCAGCAATAGTAGTATCTTCACTTTCACCAGAACGATGTGAAATAACAGCAGTGTATCCAGCGCGTTTAGCCATTTCAATAGCATCAAAAGTTTCAGTTAAAGTTCCAATCTGGTTCACTTTTACTAGAATAGAGTTTCCTATTCCTTTTTCAATCCCTGTTGAAAGGCGTTCTGTATTTGTTACAAACAAGTCATCCCCAACAAGCTGTACTTTATTTCCAATTTTTTCAGTAAGTAACTTCCATCCGTCCCAATCATCTTCAGCTAGACCATCTTCAATTGAGATAATAGGGTACTTTTCAACTAAACCAGCTAAATAATCTACAAATTCTTCTGAAGTGAAGGATTTACCTTCTCCAGATAATTCATATTTACCATCTCTATAAAATTCGGTAGAAGCAATATCCATTCCTAACATTACGTCTTCACCAGGTTTATATCCTGCAGCTTCTATTGCTGAAATGATCGTTGTGATTGCTTCTTCATTAGATCCAAGGTTTGGAGCAAAACCGCCTTCATCTCCTACAGCAGTATTTAAACCTTTATCTTTTAGTACTTTTTTCAGTGCATGGAAAATCTCCGCACCTGTACGTAATGCTTCTTTAAAGCTAGGAGCACCCACTGGAAGAACCATAAATTCTTGAATATCTACATTGTTATCTGCGTGCTCTCCACCATTAACGATGTTCATCATTGGAACTGGTAAAGTTTTGGCATTGAAACCACCTAAGTATGCATATAAAGGAATATCTAACGCTTGAGCACATGCACGAGCTACTGCTATAGAGACTGCAAGAATAGCATTTGCTCCAAGTTTTGCTTTGTTTGGTGTACCATCCAGTGCGATCATTTTTTGATCAATACCTACTTGATCTAAAGCATCCCATCCAATTAATTCTGGTGCGATAAGTTCATTTACGTTATCTACTGCTTTGATAACCCCTTTACCTAAATAACGGCTTTTATCCCCATCACGAAGCTCAACTGCTTCATAAGCACCTGTGGACGCACCTGAAGGTACGATCGCTGTTCCAAGCGCTCCTGATTCTAAATACACTTCTACTTCTACTGTTGGGTTTCCACGTGAATCTAGTACTTCACGGGCGTAAAGATCAGAAATTATAGTCATTTCAATAACCACTCCTTATTTTTTTATAATTGATGTACCTGTCATTTCTACTGGTTGTTCTAATTGTAATAGTTCTAGTAGGGTTGGTGCAATATCTGCTAATATTCCACCTTCTCTTAATGATACACTTTTATCTGTCACGATCAATGGTACTGGGTTGGTAGTATGAGCTGTATGAGGTCTTCCATTGTCATCAATAAGAACATCCGCGTTACCATGATCTGCTGTAATGAGCGCTGCTCCCCCTTTTGCAAGGATCGCTTCAACAACTTTGCCTAAACATTCATCCGTAGCTTCAACAGCTTTAATTGTAGGCTCTAATTTCCCCGAATGTCCAACCATATCTGGATTCGCAAAATTTAATATAATGGCATCAAATTGATCAGATTCTATTTCTTTCACCACGGCATCAGCTAACTCGTATGCACTCATTTCAGGTTGTAAATCATAGGTTGCTACCTTTGGTGAGTTAATTAACAAGCGCGTCTCACCAGGAAGTTCAACATCGCGGCCCCCACTAAAGAAAAATGTAACGTGAGGATATTTTTCAGTCTCAGCTGCTCTAAGTTGTTTCTTATTATTTTGAGCTAATACTTCTCCTAAAGTATTATCCAAATCTTTCGGTTTATACGCTACATAACCCCCAACGGTCTCACTAAACAATGTTAGACTTACGTAATAAATACTTTCTGGGAAATGCGCTCCCCGATCAAATCCACGAAAATCTTTGTTTGTAAAGACTTGAGATAACTGTATTGCTCGATCTGGTCTAAAGTTTAAAAAGATAACGGCATCATTTGTTTCAACGAGTCCACGTGGATTATTTTCACGATCAACTATTACCGTTGGCAGTACAAACTCATCGTATACGGATTGTTTGTAGGATTCTGCAATCGCTTTGATAGGATCATGATACTTGGGGCCTTCACCATATACCATGGCACAATATGACTTTTCTACCCTGTCCCAGCGTTTATCACGATCCATTGCATAATAACGCCCTTGAACCGTTGCAATTCTCCCTACACCAATCTCACTTATTTTTTTAAGCAGTTCTTGCATATAGTCTATCGCACTATCTGGTGCTACATCCCGACCATCTAAAAAGGCATGTATATATACATCCTCTAAACCTTCTTTTTTTGCCATCTGCAACATTGCATATAGATGATTTTGATGAGAATGTACCCCACCATCTGAGAGTAGGGCATACAAATGCAATTTTCGATTATTGTCTTTTGCATGACGAACCGCTTTTAACAATGTTTCATTTTCAAAAAATTCGCCTGATTTAATGGATTTTGTAATACGTGTGAGATCCTGATAGACAATTCTACCTGCCCCAATATTTAAATGTCCAACTTCAGAATTTCCCATCTGACCTTCAGGAAGCCCAACCGCCTCACCAGCAGCTGTAAGTGTAGTATTTGGATATGATGATAAATAACGATCATAATTCGGCTTGTTTGCTTGAGCTACTGCGTTACCTACAGTTTCATTTCTTAGTCCAAATCCATCCAAAATAATTAATGCAACAGGTTTAGGTGCAGACATACTACTTTGCCCCCTCAACTAATTGAGTGAAGGAAGCAGGGTCTAAACTTGCTCCACCTACAAGTGCTCCATCAATACTTAATTGATTCATATAATCACGAATGTTATTTGGCTTTACACTTCCACCATATTGAATTCGTACATAATTAGCAGTTTCAACATCAAACAGAGCTATAAGTTGTTCTCTAATATAAGTAATCACTTCGTTTGCATCTTCTGCTGTTGAGGATTTGCCCGTTCCAATTGCCCAAATCGGTTCGTAAGCAATTACTGCTTGAGCTGCTTGCTCTTTGGAAAGCCCTTTGAAAGCTTGGTTTACTTGAAACTTACAAACCTCTTTCGTTTGACCTGCTTCTCTATCCTCTAATTTTTCGCCAACACATACAATCGGTGTTAGATTATATTTAATTGAGGCATGTACTTTTTTGTTCACTGTTTCATCAGTTTCTGCAAAATATGCTCTTCTTTCAGAGTGGCCAATGATCACATAATTCACACCTAAATCTTGTAACATGGCACCACTGATTTCACCTGTATAGGCTCCGCTTTCTTCCCAATGTAAGTTTTGTGCACCTACTTTAATTTTCGTACCTTTCACAGCTTCAACTAATGCTGGAAGGTTTGTAAAAGGAGCACAAATGACACTTTCTACTCCTTCAATCTCTGCACTTCCTTTTACTTCGTTGATAAAGGCTTCTGCTTCACTTACAGTTTTAAACATTTTCCAGTTTCCAGCAATAATAGGCTCTCTCATTGTGATCACTTCCTTATAATAATTTCCTTGTATTTCTCACTTGTCGTTCAAAGCAACAACGCCTGGCAGGGCTTTTCCTTCCATAAATTCAAGAGAAGCACCTCCACCTGTTGAAATATGATTCATTTTATCTGCAAAGTCAAACTTTTCTACTGCTGCTGCTGAATCTCCTCCACCAATGACAGTATAACCAGATGTTTCCGCACACGCTTGTGCTACTGCTTTCGTACCGTGGGAGAAAGGTTGGATTTCAAACACGCCCATAGGTCCATTCCATACGACTAATTTAGAATTTAAAATTATTTCTTTATATTTTTCTCGTGTTTTTGGTCCAATGTCTATACCTTCCCAATTGGTTGGCATTTCATCTATATTCACGATTTGCGTATTCGCACTTGCACTGAAATCATCCGTCACAACAACATCTATTGGAAGATGAAAATTAACCCCTTTCTCTTTCGCCTTCTGAATAAAATCTAAAGCTAAATCTAACTTCTCATTATCCACTAATGATTTTCCAATCTCATTTCCTTGGGCTTTAATAAACGTATAAGCAAGTCCACCACCGATGATAATGTCATCTGCAATATCAATTAACTTATTAATAACGTCAATTTTATCTTTTACTTTTGCTCCACCTACAATCGCAGTGAAAGGCCGATCTGGATTATTTAATGCTTTTCCTAAAACTTCAAGCTCTTTTTCCATTAAAAAACCTGCAACTGCTGGGATGTGCTTAGCAATTCCTTCTGTTGAAGCATGGGCTCTATGAGCTGCACCAAAAGCATCATTCACATAAACATCTGCTAAATCCGCAAAAGCTTTTGCCAATTCAGGGTCATTTTTTTCTTCGCCAGCATAAAAACGTGTATTTTCTAATACAACAATATCCCCGTTATTTAATTGATCAATTTCTGCTTGAACCGCAGGTCCGAAAGCTTCATTTAATTTTTTTACTGGTTTTCCAATAAGCTGAGATAATCTTTCTGCTGCTGGTGTCAGCCTCATTTCCTCAACTACATTACCTTTAGGACGTCCTAAATGACTTGCAAGTATCACTTTTGCACCTTGCTCCACCAAGTGTTGAATAGTTGGCAATGTAGCACGAATACGTGTATCATCTGTGATCCTTCCATCCTTCAAAGGCACATTAAAATCTACACGCACAAAGACTTTTTTCCCATTTACATCTACATCTCGAATACTTTGTTTATTCATAAAAAGTAAGCCTCCTTATGGTTTTACAGGAACTGAATAACAATTGTTTAAACATTGATGTGAATATTAGATCTTTTTCTTAGAAAATTAGAATTAGGAAAGAGGAGAAAATTTTTCTCCTCCTCCTATCTTATCTATTTAAATAATATTATAATCCTTTACTTGCAACATAGCTACAAAGATCAACTACTCGACAAGAATAACCCCATTCATTATCATACCAAGAAACTACTTTTACCATGTTGTCTCCAACTACCATTGTAGAAAGTGCATCAATTGTAGAAGAAGCAGGATCACCATTGTAATCGCTAGAAACAAGAGGTTCTTCAGAATAGTTTAGAATCCCCTTTAATGGACCTTCAGAAGCTGTTTTTAGTGCATTATTTACTTCTTCCACTGTCACATTTTTCTCTAATTCAACTACTAAGTCAGTTACAGAAACATTAGGAGTTGGCACACGCATGGCCATACCATTCAATTTCCCTTTTAATTCTGGCAATACAAGTGAAACTGCCTTTGCTGCACCCGTTGTAGAAGGAATAATGTTTTCAGCAGCTGCGCGTGCACGACGAGCGTCTTTGTGTGGTAAGTCTAATGTATTTTGATCATTTGTGTAAGAATGAACCGTTGTCATCATCCCTTTTACAATACCAAAATTATCGCTAAGCACTTTAGCAAATGGTGCTAAACAGTTTGTTGTACAAGATGCGTTGGAAATCACTGTGTGATTTGCTGCATCGTATTCATCTTCGTTAACACCCAACACAACTGTTACATCTTCGTTTTTAGCAGGCGCAGAGATAATTACTTTCTTCGCTCCGCCTTTTAAATGTGCTTCTGCTTTAGACTTTTCAGTGAAGATACCAGTAGATTCAACAACAATTTCTACCCCGTAATCTCCCCAAGGAAGGTTACCTGGATCACGTTCAGCAAAAACTTTAATTTCTTTTCCGTTTACCATTAGTGAAGCTTCACCAACTTCAACTGTAGCATCTAATTTTCCATGAGTTGTATCATATTTTAAAAGATGCGCTAACATTTTCACATCTGTTAAATCATTAATTGCAACAATATCAACCTCTGGATTACTCAATGCTGCACGAAATACGTTACGTCCAATACGTCCAAAACCATTAATCCCAACTTTAACCATAATAAATTTCCTCCCTAAAGTTATAAATATATTATATTCAAGACGGGCATTTTGCTCATCTTGATGACTCACTCATTAAATTGATAAATTTCACATGATTTCTACCATTTTTGTCGCGGCACCTTCATCGATGACTAATACATCCTCGTGGCCAAATTTTAAAACAGATAATATTGCTTCTGCCTTACTACTGCCTCCAGCTACACCAATGACAAATTCAGTCCGGACTATATCTTCAATTCTCAATCCAATTGTAGGAATTTGATGTACGACTTCTCCTCTATGATTAAAATAATATCCAAATGCTTCTGCAGTTGCTCTCTGTGATTCAAGGATTTGCCTAGTGGTATGATCCACCTTTCGTCTGTCAGCCATAACCATAGCTTCACCTATTCCATGAACAACCATGCGAGACTTTCTAATAACATCAATAATTTCTTTAATATTCGGTTCTTGAATCAAGGATTGATAAGCATCTTCACTTAAGTGGTCTGGTACATGAAGCAATCGATATCCAGCTCCTGTCCTCTTAGCCATACTTGATGCGATTGTATTCGCTTGAAGCTCAAGCATTTCCCCTAAACCACCTCTAGCAGGTACAAATAAATTTCCTTTTAAATGAGTAGATGCCGATAATTGATTAGCAATTTCTGATGTGGTTGAACCACCAGCAACTGCAATGATATCTTCTTTTGCAGCATATTTTAACAACATGGCTGCACCAGCACGACCTAGTTCTTTTTTGGAATAGTCAGAGAAGTCAGAATCTCCAGGTACGATGACCACTTGTTTTAATCCATAACGATTCTGGATTTGTTCTTCAAGATCTGTTAATCCTAATAATTCCTTCATGATGGGGCGAAGTTGTTCTATAAGTTCTTTTCCAGAATCACTTATTCTCATACCTATCGTTTCAATCTCTAGAAGTCCCTGTTCTTTTAAAAAATTAACTTCTGCTCTTAGCACTCTTTCTGTCATATTCAACGATGAAGCTAATGTTCTTCGACCCACTACACCTGAAAGCAATATATGATGCAAAATAGTATATCGCTTATTCAAAACTTCTGTTAAATCAGGCAATAACTGTTTTTGTATATCTAGTATTTTCCGCAAACGTGTTCACTCCAAATCAATTCATCCTGTATTAACATTCCGTAAAATCTCATCTTCTATTACGAATGGTTATAAAATTGAGAATTCGTGATTGTAAAAGCCTAGTAGGTTTAACTAAACCTAACGTTGTAGTGAGATGTTTCACTTCATTGGACTTAATAAGTCCCACATAATCATTTTAAGTCCCACTATGCCAAAAAAATAAACAGCTATTTAAACAGCTTTCGTAATAATTATAACTCTTTAGCAAAAGAATGTAAATCCTCTAAACACTAATAAATATACCGATTTCATAAATTGAATGTATTGATTTTATATTATGTATGACATATAATATCAAGTACTGTGTACTTTTATTTGCGCTCGTGGTCCAATGGATATGACGCAGGTCTCCGGAACCTGAGATCGAGGTTCAATTCCTCGCGAGCGCGCCATAAATGTGAAACATTTTTTTTGATCATTGTTTGACCTTTCTTGACCTTTGGTGTGCTTTTGCGTTATGATGTATACTACATGATATTTTAAAATTTATTTCATTAAATTGGGGAGGTATTTTTATGAATTACGTACCTATGGTTGTAGAACAATCTAATCGTGGAGAACGCGCTTATGATATTTATTCAAGACTTCTTAAAGACCGCATTATTTTTCTCGGAAGTCCAGTAAATGACGTTGTTTCTAATTCCATCATTGCACAAATGTTATTTCTAGCATCTGATGATCCAGACAAAGATATTAGTTTATATATTAATAGTCCAGGTGGTTCAATTACTGCAGGAATGGCTATATTTGATACAATGCAGTTTATTAAACCAGACGTTTCTACGATCTGTGTTGGTATGGCAGCATCTATGGGAGCCTTCCTACTAGCTGCTGGTGAGAAAGGTAAACGTTATGCTCTACCTAACAGTGAAGTTATGATTCATCAACCTCTAGGAGGCGCTGAAGGTCAAGCGAGTGATATTGAAATTAGAGCGAAGAGAATCGTGAATATGAAAGACAAATTAAATCGTATTTTAGCTGATCGTTCAGGTCAAACCTTAAAGAAAATTCAAAAGGATACTGATCGTGACTACTTTATGAGTGCGAATGAAGCTAAGGAATATGGTCTAATTGATGAAGTAATCGAAAAAGTAAAATAAATATTAAGAAGCTACTAACAGAA
>NZ_JAZHSH010000004.1 GCF_040100845.1 Chengkuizengella sp. SCS-71B
ATGGTTAAGCTATTAAGAGCACACGGAGGATGCCTAGGCGCTAGGAGCCGAAGAAGGACGTGGCGAACAACGAAATGCCTCGGGGAGTCGTAAGCAGACCTCGATCCGGGGATGTCCGAATGGGGGAACCCACGTACTGTAATAGGTACGTACCCTAGACTGAATACATAGGTCTAGCGGAGGCAGACCAGGGGAACTGAAACATCTAAGTACCCTGAGGAAGAGAAAACAAAAGTGATTCCGTCAGTAGCGGCGAGCGAACGCGGATTAGCCCAAACCAACAGGCTTGCCTGTTGGGGTTGTGGGACACTCCACATGGAGTTACAAAGGAATGATTTAGGTGAAGCGTCTGGAAAGGCGAACCAAAGAGGGTAAAAGTCCTGTAACTAAAAAATCATTCTCTCCGGAGTGGATCCCGAGTAGTGCGGGGCACGTGAAACCCCGTATGAATCTGGCAGGACCATCTGCCAAGGCTAAATACTCCCTAGCGACCGATAGTGAAGCAGTACCGTGAGGGAAAGGTGAAAAGGACCCCGGGAGGGGAGTGAAATAGAACCTGAAACCGTGTGCTTACAAGAAGTCAGAGCCCGTTTAATGGGTGATGGCGTGCCTTTTGTAGAATGAACCGGCGAGTTACGTTAGCATGCAAGGTTAAAGTGAAGAGCTGGAGCCGCAGCGAAAGCGAGTCTGAATAGGGCGGTATGAGTATGTTGACGTAGACCCGAAACCGTGTGATCTACCCCTGTCCAGGGTGAAGGTGAGGTAACACTCACTGGAGGCCCGAACCCACTTATGTTGAAAAATGAGGGGATGAGGTGGGGGTAGCGGAGAAATTCCAATCGAACTCGGAAATAGCTGGTTCTCCCCGAAATAGCTTTAGGGCTAGCCTTGGGGGTGAGTCGTGGAGGTAGAGCACTGATTGGGTGCGGGGCCCGTCAAGGGTTACCAAGCTCAGTCAAACTCCGAATGCCATAGACTTTAAACCCCAGGAGTCAGACGGTGAGTGCTAAGATCCATCGTCAAAAGGGAAACAGCCCAGACCATCAGCTAAGGTCCCCAAGTGTGTGTTAAGTGGGAAAGGATGTGGAGTTGCACAGACAACCAGGATGTTGGCTTAGAAGCAGCCACCATTGAAAGAGTGCGTAATAGCTCACTGGTCGAGTGACTCTGCGCCGAAAATGTAACGGGGCTAAACACACCACCGAAGCTATGGCTTGATACAATGGTATCAGGGGTAGGGGAGCGTTGTGTATGGATTGAAGGTATACCGTAAGGAGTGCTGGACTGTACACAAGTGAGAATGCCGGTATAAGTAACGAAAAGACAAGTGAGAATCTTGTCCGCCGAAAGCCCAAGGTTTCCTGAGGAAGGCTCGTCCGCTCAGGGTAAGTCGGGACCTAAGGTGAGGCCGAAAGGCGTAATCGAAGGACAACAGGTTGAAATTCCTGTACCACCGTAAACCGTTATGAGCAATTGGGGTGACGCAGAAGGGAACAGTTGCAGACTGATGGATAAGTCTGTTCAAGCAGTAAGGCTGGTGTGTAGGCAAATCCGCACACTGATAAGGCTGAGCTGTGATGAGGAGGGAAAATTGTAGTACCGAAGAACTCGCACTCATGCTGCCAAGAAAAGCCTCTAGCCAGGTGAAGGTGCCCGTACCGCAAACCGACACAGGTAGGCGAGAAGAGAATTCTAAGGCGCGCGGAAGAACTCTCGTTAAGGAACTCGGCAAAATGACCCCGTAACTTCGGGAGAAGGGGTGCTCCGTTAGGGTGTATAGCCCGAGGGAGCCGCAGTGAAAAGGCCCAAGCGACTGTTTAGCAAAAACACAGGTCTGTGCGAAGCCGTAAGGCGAAGTATACGGGCTGACGCCTGCCCGGTGCTGGAAGGTTAAGGGGAATGGTTAGCCGTTTTAGGCGAAGCTATGAACCGAAGCCCCAGTAAACGGCGGCCGTAACTATAACGGTCCTAAGGTAGCGAAATTCCTTGTCAGGTAAATTCTGACCCGCACGAATGGCGTAACGATTTGGGCGCTGTCTCAACGAGAGATCCGGTGAAATTTTAATACCAGTGAAGATGCTGGTTACCCGCGACAAGACGGAAAGACCCCATGGAGCTTTACTACAACCTGATATTGAACTGGGGTACGATTTGTACAGGATAGGTGGGAGCCTTGGAAGCTGGTGCGCAAGCATCGGTGGAGGCGCCCTTGGGATACCACCCTGATCGTATTCGAGTTCTAACCTAGGCCCTTGAATCAGGGTCGGGGACCGTGTCAGGCGGGTAGTTTGACTGGGGCGGTCGCCTCCTAAAGCGTAACGGAGGCGCCCTAAGGTTCCCTCAGAATGGTTGGAAATCATTCGAAGAGTGCAAAGGCATAAGGGAGCTTGACTGCAAGACGTACAGGTCGAGCAGGGACGAAAGTCGGGCTTAGTGATCCGGTGGTACCGAATGGAAGGGCCATCGCTCAACGGATAAAAGCTACCCTGGGGATAACAGGCTTATCTCCCCCAAGAGTCCACATCGACGGGGAGGTTTGGCACCTCGATGTCGGCTCATCGCATCCTGGGGCTGAAGTAGGTCCCAAGGGTTGGGCTGTTCGCCCATTAAAGCGGTACGCGAGCTGGGTTCAGAACGTCGTGAGACAGTTCGGTCCCTATCTGTCGTGGGCGTAGGAAATTTGAGAGGAGCTGTCCTTAGTACGAGAGGACCGGGATGGACGTACCGCTGGTGTACCAGTTGTTTCGCCAGAAGCATAGCTGGGTAGCCAAGTACGGAAGGGATAAGCGCTGAAAGCATCTAAGCGTGAAGCCCCCCTCAAGATGAGATTTCCCAATTTAGTAAGACCCCTTGAAGACGACGAGGTTGATAGGTTCGGGGTGGAAGTGCAGCAATGCATGGAGCTGACGAATACTAATCGGTCGAGGGCTTATCCAA
>NZ_JAZHSH010000005.1 GCF_040100845.1 Chengkuizengella sp. SCS-71B
TGTGTTTAGTTGCAGACTTCAAGGTAAAAGAGCCAACAAAGCTAAGAAAATGATTAAGGAGTTAGTTGAAGATGATCCTAGCCAAGAAAATTAGAATCAAGCCGAATGAAGAGCAAGAGCAGAAGCTTTGGCAATCCGTTGGTACAGCAAGATTCATCTACAACTGGACATTGGCAAGACAAGAAGAAAACTACAACAACGGTGGGAAGTTTATCTTAGATGGTACGTTGAGGAAAGAACTAACCCAATTAAAGAAAACTGAGTTGCAATGGCTAAATGAAGTGTCAAATAACGTGGCTAAACAAGCTGTTAAAGATGCTTGTAATGCTTATAAACGTTTCTTTAAAGGTCTGGCTGACAAACCAAAGTTTAAGAGCAGACGTAAAAGTAAACCATCGTTTTACAATGACACGGAAAAGTTGAAAGTAAAGCCAATGAAAGTGTTGATCGAAAAGGTAGGATGGGTTAACACAACTGAACAAATTCCGATGGAAGTGAAATACATGAACCCTAGAGTAAGTTTTGACGGAAAGTACTGGTATTTATCCGTTGGAGTGGAAGAAGAACAATCGAAAATTGAATTAACAGATGAAGTTATCGGTGTTGATGTAGGTATTAAAGATTTAGCTGTATGTAGTAATGGAATGACGTTTAAAAATATAAACAAAACAAAAAGAATCAAAAAGATGGAAAAGAAGTTGCGTAGGTTGCAACGCACCCTATCAAAAAAATATGAAATGAATAAGGAGGGAAACCGTTTCGTCAAAACATGCAACATTATAAAACTCGAAAAGAAAATAAAGTTAGTACACCGTAAATTAGCAAATATAAGAAACAATTATTTGCATCAAACAACGAATGAGATCGTGAAAACCAAGCCATCTAAAGTTGTTATGGAAGATTTGAATATTAAAGGCATGATGAAAAACAAACATTTATCCAAAGCGATTGCAAAACAATGTTTACATGAGTTTAAAAAACAAATGGAGTACAAATGTAAGTTTTATGGAATTGAATTAATACTCGCTGATAAATGGTATCCATCTTCTAAGACATGTAGTTGTTGTGGAGAAGTAAAAAAAGACCTTAAACTATCAGATCGTACATACCAATGTAATTCATGTGGTTTGGTGATAGATCGAGACTATAATGCAAGTCTGAATCTATCAAACTATCAACAAATCAGCGTAATATCACTTTAAAAGATATCGTTGATGTGTACCATT
>NZ_JAZHSH010000007.1 GCF_040100845.1 Chengkuizengella sp. SCS-71B
TTCTCCATAGAAAGGAGGTGATCCAGCCGCACCTTCCGATACGGCTACCTTGTTACGACTTCACCCCAATCATCTACCCCACCTTCGGCGGCTGGCTCCCCAAGGGGTTACCTCACCGACTTCGGGTGTTGTAAACTCTCGTGGTGTGACGGGCGGTGTGTACAAGACCCGGGAACGTATTCACCGCGGCATGCTGATCCGCGATTACTAGCAATTCCGACTTCATGCAGGCGAGTTGCAGCCTGCAATCCGAACTGAGATCGGCTTTGTTGGGATTGGCTCCACCTCGCGGCTTCGCTGCCCTTTGTACCGACCATTGTAGTACGTGTGTAGCCCAGGTCATAAGGGGCATGATGATTTGACGTCATCCCCACCTTCCTCCGGTTTGTCACCGGCAGTCACCTTAGAGTGCCCAACTTCACTTGCTGGCAACTAAGATTAAGGGTTGCGCTCGTTGCGGGACTTAACCCAACATCTCACGACACGAGCTGACGACAACCATGCACCACCTGTCTCCT
>NZ_JAZHSH010000008.1 GCF_040100845.1 Chengkuizengella sp. SCS-71B
GTTATTGTAGAGTGTCCTCCCATAAGCAAAAAGATGATCTTGAAAGACAGATAGAAAACGTAAGAACCTATATGTTAGCAAAAGGTTATCAATTTGAAATCATTTCTGATATTGGCAGTGGGATTAACTACAATAAAAAGGGATTAAATCAACTCATAGATAAGATTACGAATTCAGAAGTAGAGAAAGTAGTCATCCTTTATAAAGATCGTTTAATTCGATTTGGTTTTGAATTAATAGAAAATCTATGTGACAAATATGGAACAACAATTGAAATTATAGATCACACGGAAAAAACCGAAGAACAAGAATTAGTTGAGGATTTAATTCAAAT
>NZ_JAZHSH010000009.1 GCF_040100845.1 Chengkuizengella sp. SCS-71B
TATGGGGCCATAGCTCAGCTGGGAGAGCGCCTGCTTTGCACGCAGGAGGTCAGCGGTTCGATCCCGCTTGGCTCCACCATAGAGGCAAAAACTTCAAGAAATGGTTTGAAAAAACGGTTGACTGAAGAAAAGCAGATGTGGTAAGATATTTTTTGTCGCAAAAAACACCACAAAGGTGGATCAAGCGACTGATGTTCCTTGAAAACTAGATAGCGAAAGCAAAGAAGCATTAATTAGCAAATGGAATTC